>CAZKOS010000005.1:15251-33830 GCA_964554445.1 uncultured Spirochaetaceae bacterium
CGGGGTGCTTCCCTCGGCCGGCACCCTCCTCAGCCGCGTCGCCTGATCCCTCCGGTTTTAGCGGACGCCGCACTTGATTGAAACGCGATTATTCAGTTGATTTCGGGACACAGTCGGACGGGGCGGGCTATTTTTTCGCCATTTCCAGATAGGGATTTCCCTTCGTTTCCCGCTCGAGGGTGGTGAACGGACCATGCCCGGGATACACGTTCGTTTCGGGCGGGAGGACCATTAATTTCTCGTGAATACTCTTCAACAATGCCTTCTCATTGCCGCCCGGCAGATCCGATCGGCCGATGCCCTCGAAGAAGAGCGTATCACCGGTGAAGAGAACCGATTCGAGCTTGTGATAGAGGCAAATGCTGCCCGGCGAATGGCCGGGCGTTTCTATGACCTTGAGCCCGCTCTTGAACACGTCGTCGCCTTCCTTCAAATACAGGTCCGGCTCGGGAAGCAGGGCGAAGAGTTTTTCGAAAGCGGCCTGCGCCGCGCCGCCCAGCACCTTGAAGTGCTTGAGGTTGGTCCGCTTCGCGTTTCGCCCCAGGTAGGCGCGATCGGCGCCGTGGATGGCGATCTTGATTTTGGCGTTTTTTTTCAGGAAATGAGCCCTGACCGCGGCGGCCGCCAGGGTATGGTCGAAATGACCGTGAGTGAAGATGATCCCGACGGGCACGAGGTTGAGCACCTCGACCGAGGAAATGATCCGCGAGGCGTCGCCGCCCGGATCAATGATGACGCATTCCTTCTTGTTGAAGGAGAAAAAATAACAGTTGGTGCGCAAATCCCCGACGATAATCCGTTCGAGCATGATGGCATACACTATGCTATTTCATTTTCTTTTTCAAGTCCGCGTCTTCCCTAACAGAGGAGAGGACACGGAGGGCACGGAGTGAAGAGGAGAACACAGAGAAATAAAAAACGAGGTCCAAAGTAAAGTATTTATAGTTACATTGCTCTTTCCTTTATTTTCTCAGTGCGCTCCGTTTTCGGAGCCTGCCCCGAGCGCAGCCGAGGGGTGCTCACTGTGTCCTCTTATCCATGAAGACCTTCACTTTCCGGGTGAAAATCACTACACTGGAACCATCGCGCGAGGGGGTCGACACCGTCATGCTGCTCCTGTTCACGGCCGTACTTTTCATCGCTTTTATCTTTTTCGGGTTGATCCCGGGCATCGGCGCGTTCCTGATCCGCGGTCGATGGTATCGGTTCCGGCAGCAGCTCATCCAGTCTTCGCTTCTCCCCGTGGCCGATATTTCGCTCTTGAGCTCTTCATCCCCGGGGGGCCGGGTGGGGTATTTCCGGTTTTTCGGGTCGCTCGAGTCGATCCAGGGCCGGAATCGTCTCTGGGTCACGGATAAAAACTTCACCGTCGGCGTCGACGTCGAAAAAGTCTCCGTCTCCCTTCTCCGCTCCTTTCCGATCGACGAGCGGGCGTCGACGGTGGAATTTTCAGAGGCCGTCCCCCCCGACGAAGAGCCGGATTACCTGCCGTGGAAGAAAATCTACTCCCTGCCCTCCGGCATCCAGGTATACGTGAGCGGGCCGGCGCTCGTCGAGGACGGCCAGCTCATCTTCCGGCCCCGCGAGAAGGAACCCCTCCTTCTCGTCATCTACGACGGCGCCCGCGAATCGCTCCTCAAGCGCTGCATTTGGAGCGCGCGGCAAAAGAACGAGTACTATAATCCGTTCACCACCGCTTCTCTCATTCTCGGCGCGCTCGTTCTCCTGCTCATCGCCTTTCTCTCCGCCTTGAACCAGGAGCTCGTGCCCTTCTCGCTTTTTTCCCTCACCCTGGCCACCTTCCCGGTCGTCTACCTCTTCCCGCCCGGGGTGTTCCTGTATTTTCTCTACCGCTTTTTCTGGAAACGGTCGCGTCTTCTGCGCTCGCAGCGGGACCTTCTCCTTCTGCCGCTTCGCTACTTCCCCCGGGAGACCGACCTGGCGGCCGAATACACGACCGCGCCGCTCAGCAACGGGGAAAAATACGTCGCCGTGCGCTGGCAGCCGGGGGAAGAACGCGCCCTCTTCGCGCTCAACCCCCGGATGAGAATCCGCGGGAATCCCCTTCCCGGCCGGTCGGACGAGGAGGGGGCGTATTATATTTTCGGGGTACGGGACGGAAAGGGGGTTCAGACCTCGACCGATCCGATGGTCGAGCTCGTCTGCCTGCCCGGCAACCCGCGCCGCCTGGCCGACGCCTGCGCCCGCAAGTCGCGGGAGCTGGGACTCGTTTCCGCGGTGTGCATTTTTTCGGGGCTGCTCGTCAACTTCACGCTCATTTATCTCATCCTGCTTCTCGTCGCCCGCATCATTTGAAAGGTCGTTGAAAATACCGCCTGAGGTTTCCCGCCCCGCAACAATCTTGGGGGCACTCAGGAACCGGAATAATCGGGCTCGGGGCCGGCCGGGGCTCGGGGCCTTTCCGTCTTTTGAAGGACGAGCCCCTTGAGCGGCCGGCCGGCGGCCCGCGTTTTCAGGCTGAACATGGAAAGCGTCGCCTCGGGCGGCAGGCTCTCCGCCGGAACGGCGAAGCCGCCGTGCAGGAGACCGAGCACCTTGGCCTGGATGTAATAATCGAAGACGTCGGTCGCGAAGAAGACGCGACCCCCCTTTTTCAAGACGTGGTAAAAAACCTCGAGCGCGGGCATCCTGAACAGCCGGCGCCGGCGGTGCTTGGCCTTCGGCCAGGGATCGGGGTAATAGATATGGACGGCGTCGACGCTCCCGGGGACAAGCCGCTCAAAGAGCGATTCCGCCCGCCCCTGATAGAGGAGGATGTTGTCGAGGTCATTGGTGCGTATCTTTTTTTGGATTTTCCCGCAGCGCCGGTTCTTCGTTTCAATGCCGAGCAACCCGCATTCCGGAAGCCGTTTCCCGTATTCGGTCAGAAAATGACCGTTGCCGCTCCCGATTTCTATCTCCACGCGCCGCCGGCGCCCGAGAAAGGCGAGGGCGGTTTCAATCTCGCTTGTGGCGACGAGGTCCAAAACCCCTCTTCTCTTCCTTCTTTCGGGAGTAATTGATGACCAGTTTTCGGCCTTTCAGTTCCTTCCGGGAGAGCTCGGCGATCGCCTTATCGGCGAATTCCTTGTCGATTTCAACGAACGAATAGTTGTCGAACACCCGGATATCGCCGAGCCGGGACTTGTCGAGTCCGAGCGTTTCGATGAAGAGCGAAGCGATGTCCCTGGCACCGACGTCCCGGAGCCGGCCGACGCCGAGAAACAGGGTGACGTATTCGATCTTTCGCGAAACGAGCGGCTTGAGCATATCCTTGACCAGGGCGGCGATGAACATCGACCGTTTCCCGATCGGAACCTCCCGCCTGACGGCGGCGGCGTACGCCTTGAGCTCGTCCGAGACGTTTTCCTGGAGGGTGGAGGCGAGCAGCCGCTTGATGGTTCCCTTGACGATGTCCGGGTCGGCGGGCGGGCTCTTCTTTTCTATCTTCACTTTGTCGCGCTCCTCAATCGCTTCGAGTTGTTGTTCTTCCTGGGGGGTGAGCAGGGTGAGACAGCGGATGACGGTGTCGCTCAGGTTTGAGAGATTGATCTGCTTTCTGGCGTCCGATTCCCAAAACGCGATCTCACAATTGATGATGTGGGAAATGCCTTCCAAACTGAATTGAGGGAGCATGTTCCGCGGCAGAACGATAAAATCCAATCCCTCGCGGCTGGAAAGGTCGACGGTTTTTTCCTGCCGGCCGCGGCCGGCCTCCCGGTGCGTCACCAGGCCGGAAAGCCGCAACGCCTTGAGCTCGGCGGCGATTTTCCTGGCCGCGGCCGGGGAGTCGAGCACGATGAGCGCGCATTCGAAGTCGAGGGACAGGAGCGTCCGCTTCAGGAGGTCTTCCTTGTCCTCTCCGCACAGGTAGGAATATTCGACCGTCCCGTAGCCGCGGGAAAAATCCTTTTCCCGGATGAGGACGGGGCGTTTCAGAAGCTGCTCGAAATTGGCGTAGGCGGTGTCGCGCGGCCAGGTAAAGCGCACGATCTGAACCGAGGATTTGAGCTTGGAGAGGATGTAACAGACGTCCGACTCGAATTCCGATTCATACGGCTCGTCTTCGTCTATGAAGATCCGATCCACGGCGTCGAGGCTAATATTGGCCCGGCGGATGTGATCGATCAGCCGGGAGGGGGTGCTCACCAGAATCGTGGGGCCGGCCTCGAGCTGGCGCGCTTCCTTCTTGATCAGGTCGGAAAAACCGACGACCGCCGTCGTGGCGCCCTGCGTGAAGTCCTTGAGGGATTGCGTCAGCGCCCGGTAGATCTTCTGAGCCTGGTCCCGGTCCTTGGTCAGGACGATCGCGTTGATGCCCGTCACGTTCCGGTTGAGTTTCAGGAGTACGGCGACGGCGATGGCGAGCGTCTTGCCCGGATGGTTGCCGGACACGGCGTCCACGTCCCGTCCCTCGAGGATCGGGGGCACGACCAATTGCTGGAGGAGGGTGGCGCTCCGGTACCCCGCCTCAGCGAGCATTTGTTCAAATTCCAGCCGTTTTTTACCCTTATGTTTCACAATTGCCATAGGTACCGCTTTATTTAAAAAATGTGCTCGTTGAATGACAGGAATCACCGCCAGACCTCTACCCAGCCCGGAAACAGCGCCGCCTGCACGTGAACGACATCCCGGAATGAACGGTGAAAGCAACCGCTCGTGAGTCCTGTCATCCAACGCCGCGCAAACCCGCGTAATAAAGCACGAGTTTGACTGTACCGCTCAGGGCCTCCGGGAGAGGCAATGAATGCTTCGGAAGACCCTCTTTTTATTTGCGTATCGAGTGTAATAATGTATCATCATTTTGTCAAGGAATAGGTCCTCATCCAAGCCGAATAAGGGCGTACCGGGGGCGGGAAAGTGTGACGAATTGTTCACCATGACCGTTTCTCAGGCCAACATGTCTTGTTTTATGGACAGGATGAGCTCCACGAGTCGGCGGGCGACCGGTTTTCGAAGATGGGCGAAGCGGACGCACCCCGGCGCTTATGGGGCTTTCGTCTTCGTCACGGGAAGATCCGAGAGATCCACCTTCTTGACGGACAAGTACTTGAGCAGATCCTTCATCTCCATCTTTTTCTGGCGGAACTCCTCGAACGCCTGTTTTTGTATCCCGTAAATCTCACCCTTGTTATTCGAAAAGTAGATTCCGACCGCGATGTAATCCTTTGCGTTCGCCTTCTCAGCCGCGAATTCCAGTCCATAGAGGAGCGCGTAGCCGAATTGCGAGTTGTCGTCGGCGTCGATGACATTGTTGTAGAAAACGTAGACGGTGTCGCCCTCCCGGTCCGGGACGGTGAAATAGCGGCTGTAGTCGATGGCGTCTCCGGGAGCCTGCTGGCAGAGACGATCGAGGACGGGACGCGGCGTTTGGGGAAGCGTTTCCGCTCCGCCCCGCAACGGCCTGGAAAAACCGTTCGCCGCGACGATGAGTCCGAATGTCATTGCCATTGATAAACCGAAAAGACGGGTCCCCCTCCCACTCATAAAAACCTCCCCTCAAGGTTTATACTGGAACCATCATACCCCTGTTTTGAGGCTTTGACAAGACTTGTCTCTTGACAAAAAACCACGCCGCCAGTAGTATGTTGCCTCTCGCTGTGGTGGTGGAATTTGGTAGACACGCTAGCTTGAGGGGCTAGTGGGGGTTCCCTCGTGGAGGTTCAAGTCCTCTCCACAGCATTTTTTTTTGCTCGCTTGCAAGAGTCTTTTCCTTCGTTGTCCCATGTGCAGTTGAATAGAAGCTCGCGCCCATGAAACCGATTTCCAATGCCCGACAGGCCGACGAGTACGTCAACACTTTCATCAACCTGGAAAAGGGCCGGGACCCGTTCACCAAACGCACCTACCGATTGGACCGGATGGAGTACCTTCTCGAGCGATTCGGACACCCGGAGCGCTCCTTCGGGATCGTCCATGTCGCCGGCTCCAAGGGAAAGGGTTCGACCGCCGTCATGGCGGCCTCCGTCCTGGAAGCGGCGGGACACAAGGTCGGGCTCTTCACCTCGCCCCATCTCCTCGATATCCGCGAGCGCTTCCGGATCAACAGAAAACCCATCGGCCCGCCCCTCTACCTCTCGCTCCTCAACGAGGTGAAACGCGTCCTCGACCGGATCCCCGAGGGCGGGTTCCCGGGCGGCATCCGGCCGACGTTTTTCGAGCTCATGACCCTCATCGGATTCCTCGCCTTCCGCCTGAAAAAATGCCGCTACGCCGTCCTCGAAGTCGGGCTGGGCGGCCGTCTGGACGCGACCAACGTCGTGTCCCCCCTCGCCTCGCTCCTCACCTCCATGGAGCTCGAACACGAAGACATCCTGGGCAACACGCTCGAAAAAATAACCGCCGAGAAATGCGGCATCATCAAGCCCGGCCTCCCGGTGTACTCGAGCGCCCAACCGCCCGGGGCGAAAAGGACGATCGAAAACGCGGCGCGCGAAAAAAGAGCGCCGCTCGTTTTCGTCGACGACGCTGTTACCGCGGTCGTCGAACGCGAGACGCTCTCCGGATCCCGCGTCTCTCTCCTCCCGGTCGGCCGCGAACCGGAGCGGATTTCGCTCGCCATGGCGGGGCGGGTTCAGGCTGAAAACGCCGCCCTGGTTTACCTCGCCCTCTCGCGTCTTTTCCCCGGCATCGGACGGCGGGCGCTGCAAAAAGGCCTGGGACGGGCCCGCCTCCCGGGACGGATGGAGATCGTCCGGCGCCGTCCGCTCGTCGTGTGCGACGGCGCGCACACGCCCGGTTCGGTGGCGCGGACCGCCGCGCTGGTCGACCGGCTGTTGCCCGCCCCGCGCGTCCTGCTCTTCGCGGCGGTGCGGGGAAAAAAATACGCCGCCATGGCGGCCTCCCTCGCCCCGCTTTTCGAGCGAATCGTCGTTTCGACGCCGGGGACATTCAAGCAAAGCGAGCCGCGCGCCGTGTTCGAGGCCTTCCGGGAGGTGCATGCGCGGGTGGAGCTCCGCGAGGACCCCCGGGAAGCCCTGAGCGAGGCATTGATGAAAGCGGGCGGCGGCCGCTCCGTTCTCGCCACGGGATCGTATTATTTCATCGCGGAAATCTACAAGGCCCTGCGTCGAAAAATCCATTGACCGCGGGGACGCGCCGCCACCCCTGTTGGCCGAGCGCCCCGTCGATCGTGATGCCGCCCGAAGCCTGGATTTTTTCCGTCTCCGCCTTCACCGGTCGGCTGACGACCGGATGATTCATACGGCGAATCCTCCTCCGGCCGACTCGCGATCAATGACGGCCGACGAAAAATTTTTCTTGGAAAATGAACGGAGGTTTTTTATATATTGTACTTAGGCCTTTTGATGCTCAATCGTTTTTGATTTGTCATACCGGGATGTGCATAAATCTCGGTTTGACAAAGAATGATAATCGGGAATACCCGACAAAGCGCAGCTTTGCGGGTATACATATCACGCCATTTTGGAGAAGGACTTTGCACAATGAAATTCCTGTTCAACCGACTTGAAGACGCATCCGTCGAGTATTGGCTCTCGCGGGAATACCTGCTGACGAACGGGGCCGGGGGCTTCGCCTGCGGCACCCTGGCCGACTGCCCGACGCGCAAATACCACGGCCTCCTCGCCCTGCCGGACGCGAAAAGCGGCCGGGTCAACCTGCTCCTCTCCAAAATCGAGCTTTCGATGCTCGCCGGGGCGCAGCAGTTCGATCTTTCCACCAACCTGTTCCCGGACACCGTCTTCCCCGAAGGCTTCCGCTTCATTCAATCGGTGGAGATCGATCGGTTCCCGGCGACGGTCTACAGCGTGAACGGCGGGGAAATACAGCTCAGGAAATGCCTCCTCATGCCGCGCGGGGAATCGGCCGTTCTCGCGCGTTACGAGCTCGTCGCCGCCCCCAAGCCGGTCACCCTCAAGCTGACGCCGTTCCTCGCCTACCGCGACGTGAACGCGCTGACCCGCCAGAACGCGGATCTTCGGCCCCGCACCTTTTTCGAGCACCACGGGTTCAAGATCGATCCCTACCCGGGGCTTCCTCCCCTCTTCATCCAGACGTCCCGGAGATCGGTGTTCTACCCATCGCCCGATTGGTGGAAGAATTTCACCTACCCCGAAGAGAAAGCGCGCGGCTACGATTATGCCGAAGACCTCTTCAGCCCGGGGGTGTTCGAGGTACGGTTGAAGCCGGGAGAGTCCGTGATCGTCAGGGCGGGACTCGATTCCGTGAAACCGGCCGCCGTCGAGACCTCCTGGGACCGCGAGCTGTCGCGTCTCCGCCGCTCGGGTGAAGCGGGCCTCCCGGCCGGTCTGAAGCTCCAGGCCGAACAGTTCGTGATCGATTCGCCGTCGGGCATTTTGGCCGGGTTCCCGTGGTTCGCGACCGAATGGGGGCGGGACGCGCTGATCTCGCTGCCCGGCCTGCTCTTGAGCCGCGGCCGCTTGACGGAGTCGTTTTCCTTTCTCTGCCGGATCGCCGGCTACGAAAAAGACGGCCTGTTGCCCAACACCAGGGCGCCGAACGACGACCGCGCCTATAATTCACTGGATACGGTCTTTCTCTTTTACCGGGCCGTTCAGCGCCACCTGGCCGCCTCGGGCGACCGGGCGGGAGTGCGGAAGAAGCTGCTGCCCATCATGGTGAAGATGCTCGCCTCTTTCGCGGAGGGACGGGCGGGCGTCGGGCGCATCGGGGAGGAAGGGTTTGTCTTCGGTGGAAACGAAAAAACCCAGCTCACCTGGATGGACGCGCAGATCAAAGGGGAGCCGGTCACGCCCAGGCACGGCGCGGCCGTTGAAGTCAACGCCCTCTACTACAACGCCCTCGTGTTTCTCCTCGATGAATTCGGCTCCGATCTCGAGCCGAAACGGGCGCTGGTCTTCACCCGCCTGCGCAGGCTTTTCGAGGAGAACTTCGAAAAATGGTTCTGGAACGAGGAGGACGCCTGTCTCTACGACGTGTACCGGGCGCCCGACGACCGGGACCGGAGCATCCGGCCCAACCAGCTCTTCGCCCTCGGCCTGCCCGCCTGCGCCGTCTCCGCCGAACGGGCCCGGCAGGCGCTCGAAACCGTCAAGCTGCACCTGGTGACGCCGTACGGATTACGCACCCTGTCGCCCCGCAACCCGGCCTTTATCCCCGAGTACCGGGGGGATCAGGCCCACCGGGACCATGCCTACCACCAGGGCCCGGTGTGGCCGTGGCTCATCGGCATTTATTTCGACGCCCTGATCAAGCACGCGGAGGACGCGGACACGGTGAAAAAGCAATTCAGGAGCACGTTCTCGAGGCTTTGGGACGACCACCCCGGCGAGGGCTGCGTCGGACACCTGGCCGAGCTCTTCGACGCGGTCCCGCCCCACAAGCCGGGCGGCTGCCCGGCTCAGGCGTGGAGCCTGGCCGAGGTGATCCGGGTTCTGGACGAGACGACTTAAGTCAATTCGCCTGACCCGGAAATCCGTCCGGCTCAGGCATGGAGCCTGGCCGAGGTAATCCGGGTTCTGGAAGCGACGGCTTTATTCGTTTCGTTTGATTTCAGAAAGATTCTTGAATATACTAAATCATTACGGATGACTTCCGAAAAAAGAGGGCCAACAAATGAAAGTATTAATGTTCGGTTGGGAGTATCCCCCCTTCTTGAGCGGGGGCTTGGGAACGGCCTGTTACGGCATCACCCAGGGATTGAGCAACAACAACGTCGAGGTGAAGCTGATCCTTCCCTCGAAACGAGGCATTGTTCCGGAAACGAAGTCGAACATTGAAATCCTCGGCGCGGACGAAATCGTCATGACCGAGGAATTCAAGGGCATGCTCGACAAGACCCTTTCCTTCCAAAAGGGAACCGAAATGCTCTCGCCGTTTCTCTCGCCGTACGGGACCCAGCTCTCCGGGAGCGAGTTCTTCAGCCGGTACCAGAACGTCATGGCGGAGCTCGCCCAACGGGGGTCCGAGTCGATCCTCTCCTTCACCGGAAACTACGGCCGCGACCTCATGGCCGAGGTGTTCCGCTACGGGCTCCTCGGGGAATACCTGGGAACCCTCGGCGATTTCGACATCATCCAGGCCCACGACTGGCTCACCATCCTGGCCGGGGTCGGGGCGAAGCGGACGAGCGGCAAACCGCTCGTCGTTCAGATCCACGCCACCGAATACGACCGGAGCGGCGACAACGTCAACGGCAATATCTGCAACATCGAAAAATACGGCATGCAGGAAGCCGACCGCATCATCGCCGTGAGCTATTACACCAAAAACCTGATCGTGGAGAAGTACGGCATCGACCCGCACAAGATCACGGTCATCCACAATGCGGTGGAAAAGGAAAAACAGCTCGAGCGCCTGGGAATCAGGAAAAACCTCGACGAGAAATACGTGCTGTTCCTGGGCCGGGTGACAATGCAGAAGGGTCCCGATTATTTCATCGAGGCCGCCAACCTGGTGCTCAAAAAAATGGGGAACGTCCGCTTCGTGATGGCCGGTTCGGGCGACATGATGCCCCGCCTCGTCGAACGGGCCGCCAGCCTCAAGATCACCGACCGGTTCCACTTTACCGGCTTCCTGAACAACCGCCAGCAGGTGGAGCGCATGTACGCCATGAGCGACCTGTACGTCATGCCCTCGGTGTCCGAGCCGTTCGGGATCACGGCCTTCGAGGCCATCCTCTACGACGTGCCCATCATCCTCTCCAAGCAATCGGGCGTTTCGGAGATCCTGAAGGGGGCCATGAAGGTCGATTTCTGGGACGTGCCCAAGCTCGCCTCCGCCATCGTCAACCTGCTCGAAAACGAGAAGCTGGCGAAGGAGATGGTCGACGCCTGCAAGCACGAGCTTCGCGACATCCACTGGAACAATGCCGGCCAGAAGATGAAAAACCTTTTTCACACCCTGCTGTTTTCGAGTGAATTCTAGAGAAAGAGGAATGAACCTTGGTCTCCGTCTGTTTCTATTTTCAGGTCCACCAGCCGTTCCGTCTCCGCAAGAACTACTCGTTCTTCGATATCGGCGCCAACCACTTTTACGAGGATGAGCAGGCCAACCGCGACATCTGCAACAAGGTGAGCGCCAAGTGCTACATCCCCATGAACCGGCTCCTGCTCGAGCTCATCGACCGGTTCCAGGGCCGGTTCAAGGTCGCCTTCTCCGTTTCAGGCATCGCGCTCGAACAGCTGCAGCGCTTCAATCCGGAGGTCGTGGAGCTGTTCCGGCAACTCGCGGCCACGGGAGCGGTGGAATTCATCAACGAAACCTATTACCACTCGCTCGCCTTCCTGTTCTCCCGCGCCGACTTCAAGAAGCAGGTGCAGGAACACAAGAAGCTGGTCAAAGACCTGTTCGGCCAGACGCCGACCACCTTCCGCAACACGGAGCTCATCTACAATAACGAGCTCGCGTCGTACATCGAGGAGCTCGGGTACACGACCATTCTCGCCGAGGGGGCCGACCACGTGTTGGGCTGGCGCAGTCCCAATTTCGTCTATCAGCCCAAGGACTGCTACAAGCTCGCCCTCCTCCTCAAGAACTACAAGCTGTCGGACGACATCGCCTTCCGCTTTTCGAACCGCGGTTGGAAGGAATTCCCCCTCACCGCGGATAAGTACGCCACCTGGCTCCACGCCATCAACGGCAACGGGGAGATCATCAACCTCTTCATGGACTACGAAACGTTCGGCGAACACCAGTGGCAGGACACCGGCATTTTCGATTTCATGCGCGCCCTGCCGGAAAAAGTCCTCGCCCACCCCGACTACCGGTTCATCAACCCGCGCGAGGCGCACCGGTACTATACGCCGGTCGCGAAGATCGACGTGCCGCACTACGTCTCCTGGGCGGACATCGAGCGCGACCTGACCGCCTGGCTCGGCAACCCGATGCAGAATTCGGCCTCGGAGATGGTCTGGCAGCTGGAAAAAGACCTCGTCCGGCTCGGAGACGAGAACCTCCTTTCGGTGTGGCACAAGCTCCTGACGTCCGATCACTATTATTACATGTGCACGAAATGGTTCTCCGACGGCGACGTTCACAAGTACTTCAATCCCTACGACACCCCCTTCGACGCGTACATCGTTTTCATGAACGTGCTCAATGATTTGAAAGAGACGGTCAAGCAGCGGCTGAAGGAAAAGCGAAAGCGGACCGTCAAACAAAAGAAAATGTGAGGACACATGGCGGGCTATACCTTCCTGTTTGAAATTTCCTGGGAAACCTGCAACAAGGTCGGCGGCATATACACCGTCATCAAAAGCAAACTCGCCGAGGCGCAAAGACACCTGGGCGAAAACTACTGCCTCATCGGTCCGCTTTTCGACAATAACCCCGAATTCGAGGAAACGGACGACCGCCAGGCGAAAGACATCCTCCAGGAGCTGAGGCGGGCGAACATCAACGCCAAAGTCGGCCGCTGGAAAACCGAGGGCCGGCCGCTCGTCATTCTCGTCGCCTACAAGGACTCGCTCGACCAGGCCAAGCTCCTCTACCAGCTCTGGGAGGATTACAGCGTCGATTCCATGACCGGCGGCTGGGATTACGTCGAACCGGTCATGTTCTCCACCATGGCCGCCAAAGCGATCGAGGCGGCGAGCAACATCCTCACCCACGTCGGCATCGTGGCCCAGTTTCATGAATGGCTGTCCGGGGCCGGGCTCCTCTACATCAAGAAACACGTGCCGCGCGTATCCACCATCTTCACGACCCACGCCACGATCCTCGGCCGGTCACTGAGCGGCCGCGGAGTCGATATCTACAAGATCCTGGCGGACATCCAACCGGACGACGAAGCCGCCAAATGCAACGTGCTCGCCAAGCACTCGCTCGAGAAAGCGGCCGCCCGGGAAGCGGACTGCTTCACCACCGTGTCCGAAATCACGGCCATCGAGGCCAAGTACCTCCTGAAGATGGACCCCGACGTGGTTCTTCCCAACGGCTTCAGCGTGGCCGGCCTTCCCGCGTACGACAAGAACCCGCAATATTTTCACAAGCAGCGACAGAGTCTCCTCGCGTTCGCCGCCCAGTTCCTGCAGCGGCCGTTCGACGAGGAGGAGACCGTCGTCGTCTCCACCTCCGGCCGCTACGAGTTCCACAACAAGGGACTCGACGTTTTCCTCGACGCCCTGGGACAACTCGCCCGGGCGCCCGAGGCGCTCGGGCAGCGGAAACTCCTCGTCTACCTGCTCGTGCTCACCGGCGCGGTCGATTTTTCGCGCCGGAAGAACGACGGGCCCGAGGCGGGCCGGCTCACCGTGTACTCGCAGCTTTCCACCCACCCGCTCTGGGACCCGAACAACGACCCGATCATCAACACCTGCCAGCGGCACGGTCTGGTGAACGGGCCGCATGACCGGATCAACGTCATTTTCGTCCCCGTGTACCTGAACGGCGCCGACGGCGTTCTCAATCTCGATTACTACGCCACCCTCGCCGGCTGCGATCTCACCGTCTACCCGTCGTACTACGAACCCTGGGGGTACACGCCTCTCGAAAGCATCGCCTATTCCATTCCGACGGTCTCGACCGACGTCGCCGGTTTCGGCCGCTGGATCCTCTCCGCCGGCCGAGAGTCCGAGGGGATCAAAATCCTCAGGCGTTTCGATACGCCCTACAACGACACGGTGGCGGAGCTCAAAAACCACATCGTCAGGTTCGCGGGGGAATCACGCGACCATCTCAAGCGGCTGCGGCAGGACGCGCGCGGCACCGCCCTCGGCGCCGACTGGCGGATTTTTTTCACCAATTACTTAACGGCGTTCGAAACGGCCCGGCGGGAGAGCCGGAACCGGCTGCAGGGCCGGCTGAAGCCGAAGATCCTCGAATTCAAGGAAATCGAGTACCGGGGCGCCGACAGCCAGCGGCCGCGGTTCAGAAAATTCTCGGTCAACGTTTCCATCCCGGGGACCTTGGGCCGGCTCCGGGACCTGGCCTACAACCTCTGGTGGACCTGGAACCCCCAGGCGCAGGAGTTGTTCTCTCTCCTCAACCCGGGCCTGTACACCCGTCTCCGCCACAACCCGGTGGCCTTACTGGAAGCCATCGCCCCGGAACGGCTCGACGAGGCCGCCCGCGACGAAAAATACCGGGAAGCCTACAAGACGATCACGGCCGAGTTCGATACGTACATCGGGGAGGCGAAGTGCCTCGTCACCGGAGGCCGGGAAGCGTTCGAAGAACATCCCGTCGTCTACTTTTCCATGGAATACGGTTTCCACGAGTGCCTGCCCATCTACTCGGGCGGGCTGGGAATTCTCTCCGGCGACCACATCAAATCGGCCTCGGACCTGGGGATCAACCTGGTGGCCATCGGGCTCTTGTACAAAAACGGGTACTTCAAGCAGGGCATTTCCCGGGAGGGCGATCAACTCGTCGAGTACTACGTCAATGACTTCTTCCGCATGCCGCTCCAGGAGCTGCACCGGGACGGCGAGAAGGTGATCGTTTCCATAGAATATCCGGGGCGCAAGGTGAGCGCCCGCGTCTGGGAGGCGCGGGTCGGACGCGTGCCGGTGTACCTGTTCGACACCGACATTTCGGAAAACTCGCCCGCCGACCGGGCCATTACCGCCAAGCTCTACGGCGGGGGAGCGCAGGTGCGGATCGAACAGGAAATCCTCCTCGGCATCGGCGGCATCCGTCTCTTGGAAAAACTCCGCGTCACGCCGTCCGTCTACCACCTGAACGAGGGACACTCGGCCTTCCTCATCCTCGAGCGGCTCATTCACCTCATCAAGATCCACAACCTCGACCTGGAATCGGCCAAGGAAGTGATCAAGCAGAGCACCGTCTTCACCACCCACACCCCGGTGCCGGCCGGCAACGAGGCGTTCGACATGCCGATGGTCGAGAACTACCTCAAAAACTACGTCGAAAGCCAGGGCGTGGCCTGGCAGGAAATCTACGAGCTCGGCCACAAGAACACCAGCGACTCGGGCCCGTTCGAGATGACCGCCCTCGCCCTCAAGAACACGACCCGGCGCAACGGCGTGAGCCGGCTTCACGGCACCATCTCACGGAAAATGTGGGCCGTCATCTGGTCGAGCCTCATTCCCGAGGAGGTGCCGATCGGGCACATCACCAACGGCGTGCACGCCGGCACCTGGATCACGAGCGAGATGAGGGCGCTCATCGCCAAATATTCATCGCTCAACCTCGAATGCGATCTTCTGAGCCGCGAGAATTGGAAGAGGACGGCGGCCATCCCGGACGAGCACCTCTGGAAGACGCATCTCGCGCTCAAGGAGCGGCTGTATAAACTGGTCAAGGAACGGGTCACCCAGAACTGGACGCGCGAGGGCGAAGACCCGGCCCTGCTCGACCGCTTCCTGAATTCGATAAACCCGACGCCCCTCACCATCGGCTTCGCCCGGCGCTTCGCCACCTACAAGCGCGCCACGCTCTTTCTCAGGAACGTGGACCGGCTCAAGAAACTGGTGTCCAACCCGAAATTCCCGGTTCAATTCCTGTTCGCCGGCAAGGCCCACCCCAATGACAAGGCGGCCTTCAGCCTCATCAAGGAGATCGTCTCCCTTTCAAAACAGGAGGAGTTTCTGGGGAAGATCATCTTCGTCGAAAATTACGACATGCGGCTGGCCAGGCGCTTCATTTCGGGCGTGGACGTGTGGCTCAACAACCCGCGCCGCCCGCTCGAAGCTTCCGGCACCAGCGGCCAGAAAGCGGGCATGAACGCCGTCCTCAACGTCAGCGTTCTCGACGGCTGGTGGGACGAGGCTTATTCGAGCGGCATCGGCTGGGCCGTCGGCGACCGGAAGGAATACAAGCACCCGGCGACCCAGGACAGCGCCGATTACGATTCGCTGTTCGAAATCCTGGAAAAGGAAGTCGTGCCCCTCTATTACGCCCGCAATTCCCACGGCCTGCCCGAAAAATGGCTGCAGATGATGAAGCACTCGCTCGGCCGGATCATCGCCGGATTCAACACCCACCGCATGGTGGCCGATTACGCCGAGCGCATGTATATTCCCTCCGCCCGCCGGTACGATTTCCTCACGAAAGACGAGTTCGCCAAAGCCAAGGAGATCGCGCAGTGGAAGAAATCCGTCCGGGCGCGGTTTTCGAGCATTCACATCAACCACATCGCCATCCAGGGAATCGACGGCGACATGCTCGACGTCGGCGACGAAATCCAGTTCCAGCTCGAAGTGCACAAGGGCCGGATGAGCAAGGACGAGCTCCAGGCCGAAGTCCTCATCTTCCAGGAGCAGGAGGAAGAGGCGATCGAGTTCACCGGGGGCGACTTCGCCCTGCGCGACAACCTCGCCTCCTACCCGCTCGCGGCCGTGGAGGAAAACGAGACCGTCATCAAGTACATGCTGTCCTACAAGGCGCAGCACTCGGGCAAATTCAACTACGGCATCCGCATCCTGCCCTATCACCCCGACGTCGACGACATCAAGGACCTGAACCTCGTGTTCTGGGGGTGAGGGCGACCGGTCCCTTCATGGCGGGTGTGAAAAAAACCAACTCTTTGACTCCGGTTCCGATGAAAGACATGCGCCAAGACGAAAAGCCTGACAGAAATCCGATGTCTCCCAGCGAGACGGCCTCCGCCCTGATTCATCTCTATCGAAAGCTGGCACGTGATATCGGGAAGCTCTCCTTCGGCCCGTCCGTCGCCTTCACGTACAATCCCCTTGTCTACGCGCGCGAGCCTTTTGAAAAATACATCTCCCTCTACGGCAACGGCACCCGGAAAACGGTCTTTATGGGAATGAATCCGGGGCCATGGGGGATGCTCCAGACGGGCATCCCGTTCGGTGAAGTGGAGACGGTGAGCGGCTGGTTGGGCATTTCCGGAAAGGTCACCAGCCCGAAATTCTCGCATCCGAAACGGCCGGTGCAGGGCTTCGACTGCGTGCGCCGGGAAGTGAGCGGCCAGAGGCTCTGGGGACTCTTCCGCTCCCGGTTCAAGACCGCCCGTGAATTCTTCAGGAACCATTTTGTCATCAATTACTGCCCCCTCGGATTTTTCGACGAGCGGGGAACGAACATCACGCCGGACAAGCTCCCCAAACGCAGCCGGGAACCGCTGCTGGCGCTCTGCGACCAATACCTCGCCCGGGCGCTGGCTATACTCAGGCCCCGCTTTGCGATCGGCGTCGGGCGGTTCGCGGAAGGCCGGCTTGAAGCGGTCCTGGGCGCGAGCGGAACGGGTTTGAGGCTGCCCGCGCTCGATCAGGCGGCGGTCGTCGGGATCCTCCACCCGAGCCCGGCCAGCCCGGCGGCGAACAAAGGCTGGGAAGCGGCGGTCGTCCGCACCCTCCTCGAGGAGGGCGTCTGGCGATAAATTTGTAGAGACGCACGGCCGTGCGTCTCTACCATCCCATCTCCAAGCGGAACATCCGAAAAGCGAACGTCGAAAATGATCGGAGAAAAATCTGAAACGATCAACCGGGAGCGGCGGCTAACGCCAATTTTGAAAAGAAATCTTCAAACAAAAGACGGGTATCGAGGCGGGTGTACACTCGAATCGTTCGCCCGCCGGGATTTTCCTCGAACGCTCCCGCGTCCGTGATGTGCGGCGCCGGCTTGGCCGCGTAGGCGCTCGAGGAATTCTCAGGATCGAAGGCGCAGGGCAGGGCCGTCAACAGCACGAGCGGGCTGTCTCCCAGCACATATGCCTCGCCGAGCTCGAAACCGTTTTTTTTGGCCCGCTTCAAAAAGTCCTCGAGCCGGTCCGCCAGGAAGGCGCCCGTTTTTCCGCACGGCTTGACCTTGCGGAGCAATTCCGCGTGGGACACCAGGGCCTGCCGGTACGCCTCCCCGGGTATCTGCCACAGGGGAATCCGGGAGTGGTTGAAAACGAGTTGAGCCGCCTTGACGTCCATATTCAAATTGTATTCCGAACCGGCGGCCGCCGGGTTCGCGTACCCCCCGATCCAGACGAGCGTCAGGCGTCCCTCGATTTTCGGTTCCAGGAGCAAGGCGCTCGCGATATCGGTCAGGCCCCCTCCGCAGGCGACGAAGAGAGGCAGGTCCGAATCGTCCCTCATCGCCTCGCGCACGATGGTCTCGGCGCCTTCGGAAACGACCGGCGTCCGCGCGTCGGGCAACCCGGCGTCGGCGCCCGGGAACACGGGAAATGAAGCGGGCGCCTCCAGGCACGCGATCAGTTCCCGGACCGCCGCGCAGGCGGCGGCCGCGGACGGCGAGGCGCCGAAATTCGTCCCGGGAGGAAAGAACGATCCGATGATTCCCCTGATCGCGACGGATGGGGACAGCAGGTGATGGGCCAATTGAAACAGACCGTCCGGATCCCCGCCGAAGTCGTTGTCCAGGATCACCCGCGAGCGCGGCGCGATGAGTCGTTTTGAAAACAATCCCCCGGAATCAATCATGGCGCCGGGGTATGAATACAGTCATCGCTTCGCCTCGTCTCCTTCATTCGCAGCGGCCGGCGCCGCGACGGCGGCGACCTCAATTGAAATTCTTCACGAGGGTGACTACGTTTCCCCGGTCGCCGTAGGCGACCTTGTCGAAGGAATTGAGCGCCATGAAGATTCCCCGGCCCTGCAGGTTGAGGTTCTCCTTCTGCGCCTCGAGCTCCTTGAGGAAGACCCGGTAATCGAACCCTTTTCCCTCGTCGGTGACGCGGTAGACGGCTTTGGAGGTCGA
>CAZKOS010000005.1:33930-59728 GCA_964554445.1 uncultured Spirochaetaceae bacterium
GGTAATCGAACCCTTTTCCCTCGTCGGTGACGCGGTAGACGGCTTTGGAGGTCGACACGGAGTATTCCACGGTGATCTTCCGATCCTTGTACTCGGGCATGTTCTGCCGACTGTTCAGAAATTGGAAATACGCGTCTTCCATCAGCGCCTGGTTTTTCTCCTCGCTCGTGATGCCCAGATTCCCGTGCTCCAACGCGTTGAGAACGATCTCTCTGAGTCCGACCTGGATTTCCTTCACCTTGTCGGCATGCGTGAATTTCGGAAGGGGACCGCAGATCCGATTGCAGATCTCCTCCACGGCAAGGAGGTAGTTGTCGATGACGAACCGTCCGCTCTCGGCCTGGACGTACTTCAGGCAGGCCTCCTCCTGCGGCAGGGAGGCGGTGACGATGATCTCATTGCCCTCCTCGGTGTCGACGTATTCGAAAGCGACATTGTAGCGCTTCGACTCGGTGGGCAGGAAGCATTTGAGCCGCAGCTTCATGAAGACCGGTTCCTTCGTCTTTTTGAGGGTCGCGAGCTTCTCCCGGACGAAATTCATGATGAACGGCGTCGAGCCGTCTCCCGAGAACACCACGTCCTCGAACTTCGTCCGCGTCAGGGATTCCGCCCGCAGGGGCAGCTGCTTGAGCGCCTGGTCGTTGGCATTGATGAAGTAGAAATCGTCGTCCAACGAACAGATGCAGTCGCGGGTGCCCTGGGCCAGAATCCGGTTCTTGCGCTCGGAGAGCTTGATGCGTTCGTGGGCCCGGTGCACCTCCTGGGAAAGCCGGACGAATTCCCGGACCACCCCGGCCATCAGGGCGACGACGAGCAGCGTCAACCCCGTGGAAAACCGCGTGAAGTACTGGTCCGGAAACAGGCCGAAATATTTCATTCCCCTCCAGACCGCGATCATGTCGACGGCGGCGCCGGCGATGGCGGCCAGGATCCCCAGGGAAATGAAAATCAGATCCCGCCTCTTGTGCCGGATCATGTCCGTCGCGATACAGACGACGCTGTAGACGACCACCAGGCCGATGAGAAGATCGCGGACGGGATAGAGCGTCCCCTCACGGCCCCAGAGAAAGGTGACCCGGCCGGCGACCTCGCTGTACGGCTTGTCCCCCATCCTGATGTAGAGATCGGGGGAGACGTAGGCGATGACGGTGAACCCGACGGCGACGGCCAAGCCGACCAGCGCGATGATGAAATTCGCTCGCTTCCATTTTTTGTTCAGGGAAAGGAGGTGAACCAGAAGATACGGCAGGGCGAAAAGGAAATAGACGCCCACCGTCTGCTGCAAACGATTGAATTGCGTGCCGATTTCCATGTTGCCCAGCCACGACCCCCAGTAGGCGATGGCCGTGTCCGCGAGCACGAACAGGAACGCGGTCAGGCCCAACAGCGCGATGGCGGCGTACAGTTTCGATCGATATTTGAAGGCGAGGAAAACGAACAGCAACAGGCCGCCCAGGAGGAGACCCGAATGAAGGGGCGGCAGCAGCAGCTCAAGGATGCTGACGTAGGAGGTGGTGACCGGCACGATTTTACCCCTATCAAATATAAGTTATGCCTCAGAGTATGCTCGACTTCCGGCCCTTATGCAAGCAAAAAATGCCCGTCCGCGCGAGCCGTCCCGCTTTATTCGGGATCGGCCGCTGGTTTCCGATCCGCTGGTCGAGGCGGCTGGCCCGCCTCATGATGACGAAGGCGGTACCCTTCCGTGGCGCAAATATGGTATACTGCCCGGGCGCTCAACCCGGAACCCGGAGGACAAACGTCGTGAAAAAAACAGCGTTCGCAATGCTGATCGCCTTTCTCATCCTTTCCACGGTCCCCGCCTCGGCCGAGGACCGGGAACCGACGGCCGCGCTCTTCCTCCAGCCGCTCGGATTTCTCCAGTTCGGACCGATCGCCGAAGTGGAGCTCCGTCTCGCCCCGTCTCTTTCCATGTCGTTTCACGTCCGCCTCCACGGGCTCGGCCTGCTCTCCCATCTCTTGGTGACGGACGACACGGCCTACTGGGGCACGGCCGCCGGCATCGGAATGCGGTACTTCCTGTACCCTTCGGCCGCGCCTCACGCCTGGTTTTTCGGCGGGATGGTGGAGATCGGGGTTAATGGCTTTTCCGGCGACGCCGGTCTGGCGACCGCCTATCGCGGCGTTTCGATTTTCATGGTCGCCGCGGCCAATGGCGGGTTCCGCTGGCGTTTGGGCGCCTTCATCCTCGAGGCGGGCGTTTACCTGGGAATCGGGCCCACCCTTGCCAGCGCTTATTGGTACGAAGCGTATCCGCAGCTCATGTATAACGGCGGCCTGCCGTTCACTTTTTTCGGCACGGGAGAGCTCTCACTCGGCATCGCCTTTTAGCCTCAACCGGTGGGGTCATCAAATTGATCCATCGGCCATCACCTCGTTCCTGACGGTGTCGGCGCGCGAGTCGATGAGTATCGCCGTCTGTTCCGAGCCTTCGGATCGGAACCAGCGTATTCCTGAAAACCCATGAGCAAAACCGACACTCCTCATCCCGGGCAATCCGATGGTTGGGACGCGACTTAATTGTTGGGACGCACGGCCGTGCGTCCCAACAATTAAGTTACATTTCGGAAAGCGCCGCGTCCGAATCGGGGTAGTATTCTTTCAGAAATAACACATACCGCATGATCCTTCGAAAGGAAAACAACCGATCCATGAAAGAGACGCTGAAACAGGTTTTCGGATTCAATGACTTCCGTCCCCACCAGGAAGACATCATCAATCACATCCTGGCCGGGCGGGACGTGGTGGCGATCATGCCCACCGGCGGGGGAAAATCCCTCTGCTATCAACTCCCCGCCTGCCTCGTGCCCGGCACGGTGGTGGTGGTCAGTCCCCTCATTTCGCTCATGAAGGACCAGGTGGACGCGGCCCGGGAGATCGATCTCGAGGCGGCCTACCTCAACAGCTCGCTTTCCCCGGAGGCGATGGCGGACGTGTACGAGCGCCTTCGAAACGGGCGCCTGAATCTCCTCTACATCGCGCCCGAGCGGCTGGCGAGCGCCGCGTTCATCGAGGTTTTGCGGAACGTCGCCGTTTCCCTCTTCGCCGTCGATGAAGCGCATTGCATTTCGGAATGGGGCCCGGATTTCAGGCCCGAGTATCTCGGGCTCGGCCTGCTCCGCTCCCTCTACCCCGAGGTGCCGATGGCGGTTTTTACGGCCACCGCCACCGTGCGGGTACAGGAGGACATCATCCGGAAAACCGGGTTGCGCTCCCCGTTCATCCTCCGCGCCTCCTTCGACCGGCCGAACCTGTACTATAAAGTGAGGGAAAAAAGCGACGCCAATCTCATGGTGCTCGATTACGTGAGGAAGCATCCCGGCCGGCCGGGGATCGTGTACCGGACGACCCGCAAATCGGTGGAGGAGCTGGCCGCCTTCCTCGTTCAAAACGGGGTTTCGGCCCTTCCCTACCATGCCGGCATGGACGCGGCCGAGCGAACCCGGAACCAGGAGGCCTTCAACCGCGACGAGGCGGCCGTCATCGTGGCCACCATCGCCTTCGGGATGGGGATCGACAAGTCGAACGTCAGGTTCGTCATCCACGCCGACCTCCCCAAGAATATCGAAAGCTACTACCAGGAGACGGGACGGGCGGGCCGCGACGGCGAGCCGGCCGACTGCCTTCTCCTCTGGGGCCGCGGCGACGTTCCCCGCTTGAAATACTTCATCAATCGGATCGAGGACGAGGACGAGCGCCGCATCGCCTCGGCCAAGCTCGAGGCGATGGTCCGCTACGCGTCGGGCTCGACCTGCCGCCGCCGGTCCCTGCTCGCTTATTTCGGAGAAGACTACCCGGCGCCGGCCTGCGGCCGCTGCGACGCCTGCGTCGAGCCGCGGAAAGACTCGTCCCTGGGATCGGAAGCGCGCCTTCTCCTTTCCGCCGTCTTGCGCCTGGAGGAGCGTTACGGGGCGAGCTACCTCATCGATTTCATGACGGGGAAGCGAAGCGACCGGATCCGCGAGCGCGGCCACGATTGTCTGCCCGGTTTCGGCGCCGGGCGCGACGAGGTCGCCGGCCGCTGGCGGGCCCTGATCGACGACCTCATCGGCCGGGAAATTCTGATTCGCCGCGGAGACCCGTATCCCATCCTCAGGCTGACCGCGCGCGCATTTGAGGTCCTGTCCGGCGCCGAGCCTGAGGAGCGGCCGCAACCGGCCCGGCCCGAGGCGGATCCGACGGCGGCGGAGACATATTCCGAAAGCGATGCGGCGGAAGCACTCTTCGAACGGCTTCGGGTCCTGCGGCGCGGAATCGCCGCGGAGTATCACGTCCCTCCCTACGTCGTTTTTTCGGACAAAACCCTCAGGGAAATGGCGGTCCGCCTGCCGACGGAAGCGACCGGCCTGAAGGGGGTCACGGGTGTGGGAGAAATCAAATTGGAAAAATACGGTCGGATTTTTCTCGATGAAATCAGGCGGTATCTTGGCGAATGTTCCCCAGGCGGCGATTCCGATTTCCAGCCGCGCAGCGAGTTGATCAAAAAAACAAATACCGCTTGAATTATACCCGCACAGCTGCGCTTTGCCGGGCGTTTCCGATTATTATTCATTGTCATACCGAGCATAATGCAAATCTCGGTATGACAAATCAAAAACGATTGAGTATACTATCCATTCATGGACGTCCTTTCGCTTTTCCACCCGCTCGTGCGGGAGTGGTTCACCGCCCGGTTCGGCTCGCCGACACGCGTGCAGGAACGCGCCTGGGAGGCGATCGCCGGCGGGCGGCACGTCCTCATCACCGCTCCCACCGGCAGCGGCAAGACCCTGGCCGCCTTCCTCCGGGCGCTCGACGGCCTCATCTCCGGCCGGCTGGAAGCGGGAAAGCTCCGCGTCCTGTATATTTCCCCGCTGAAAGCGCTCAACAACGACGTCCAAAAAAACCTGGCCGCGCCGCTCGCCGAGCTCGAGGCGCTCTTCCGGGAGCGCGGCGAAAAGTTCCCCAAGATCCGCGCGCTGACGCGCTCCGGCGACACGCCCGAAAGCGAGCGGCGCGCCATGCGGGCCCATCCGCCGGAGATCCTCATCACCACGCCCGAAAGCCTCAACATCCTCCTCACCTCGCCGCAGGCCTCCCTTCTCTTCGATTCGCTCTCGACGGTCATTCTCGACGAGATTCACGCCGTGGTCGAGTCGAAGCGCGGCACGCACCTCATTGCGGGCGTGGAGCGGCTCACCCGGTACGCGGGCGAGTTCCAGCGCGTGAGCCTTTCGGCCACGGTGAAGCCGCTCGCGCTCGTGGCCGCCTTTACGGCCGGGTTCACGCGCGCGGGGGGAGAGTACCGGGCGCGGCCCGTCCAAATCGTGGAGGAACGCGGAAAAAAACGCTACGAGCTCGCCGTGAGCGCCCCCTTCCAGGCCGGCGCCGGGGAAGCTGAAGAAACCTGGTGGAGTCCGCTCGTCGAGCTCTGCCGCGCCATTATCGAAAAGAACAGGTCGACCCTTTTTTTCGTGAGCTCGCGCAAGAAAACGGAGAAACTGGCGCGGCTCATCAATGAAACGGGACCCGACACCCTCGCCTATTCCCACCACGGCGCCCTCTCCCGCGAGATCCGCCTGTCGGTGGAGGAACAGCTCAAGAGCGGGCGGCTCAAGGCGATCGTCGCCACCGGCACCCTCGAGCTCGGCATCGACATCGGCGAGCTCGACGAGGTGGTGCTCGTTCAGTCGTCCGCCTCGGTGTCCCAGGCCATCCAGCGCATCGGCCGCGCCGGCCACCAGGTGGAGGGGCTGAGCAGGGGCCGTCTCGTGCCTTTGGGCGGCATCGACCTCGTCCACCTGGGCGCCCTCGCCAAAGCCGTCTCCGACCACTCCATCGAATCGATCCGGCCCCTCGAGGCTCCGCTCGACGTGCTCGCGCAAGTCATTCTCTCCATGACGAGCGCGGAAATCTGGAAGGCCGACGAGCTCTACGCCTTTTTAAGGACGATGTATCCCTACCGCGCCTTGAGCCGCGAGCGGTTCGACCTCGTCGTCGGAATGCTCGCCGGCCGCTACCGGGAGACCAATATCCGGGAGCTCGCGCCGCGCGTGATCATTGACTCGACGGACGGAACGATCGCGGCGCGCAAAGGGGCCCGGCTCCTGCTTTACCTTTCAGGCGGCACCATCCCGGACCGCGGCTATTACGAGCTCAAAAACTCGGAGACGGGCGCCCGGGTCGGCGAGCTCGACGAGGAGTTCGTCTGGGAGCGGAACGTCGGGGACACCTTCGTCTTCGGACTGGGCACCTGGCGCATCCAGCGCATCACGCAGAGCGCCGTGGAGGCGGAGCCCCGGCGCGAGGGCATGGCCATGGCCCCGTTCTACCGGGCCGAGGAACAGAACCGGAGCTTTCATTTTTCCGAGCTCATCGGCGAATTCCTCGAGAAGGCCGACCTCGCCCTCGGGCGGGAACCATTGTTCGGCGAGCTCATGCGGAAAAACTACCGTTTCGATGACGGCGCCGGCGAGGCCCTCGCCTCCTACCTTCGCGCCCAGACCGAGATCACCAGGGTTCCGCTCCCCCACCGCCGCCACGTCGTCATCGAGCACTGCCAGGTCCCCCTTTCCGAAGGCCAGATCGGCATCGTCATCGTGCACACCTTCTGGGGCGGCCGGGTGAACAAGCCGCTGGCCGACGCGTTCGCCTTTCTCTGGGAAGACACCTATCATTATCCCCTCGAGCATTACGCCAACAACGACACGATCCTCTTCCACCTGCCGCACGAGTTTTCGGCCGCGATCTTCCGGGACACCCTCTGCTCGCCCGGGCTTTTTCCGGCGCTCCTCAAGCGCATCACGCAGACGAATGCCTTCGGCGCGCTTTTCCGCGAGAACGCCGGCCGGGCGTTGCTTTTGCCCAAGCCGCGGCCCGGCCGGCGGATGCCCTTCTGGCTCACCCGCCTGCGCTCGAAAAACCTGCTCGCCGCCGTCCTCCGTTTTCCCGAATTCCCGCTCCTCCTGGAAACCGCGGCCAACCTCCGCGAAGCCTATTACGATCTCGAGTCCGCCGCGCTCGTCGTGGAGGAAATCCGTTCGGGCGGGATCGCGATCAGCGAAACGAAGACCGGTCACCCCTCGCCCTTCGCCGACGAGATCGTCTGGCGAATGACCAACAAGTTCATGTATGAGAGCGACGAGCTCAAGGCGACTCAAGCCGGGCCCTGGCAGACCGAGGAGAGCCTGCTCTTCGACCCGCGCCTGCTCGCCGCGGTGCCGCCCGCGCTGGCCGCCGAGCTCGAGCGGAAATTGCAGCGGACCGCGCCCGGTTACGCGCCCGGCGACATGCCCGAGCTTTTCCTCCTCGTTCAGGAACGCCTGGCAATCCCCGAGCCCGAATGGCGCGCGCTCAGCGAAGCGGTGGAACGGGATCACGGCTTCGCATTCGCCGAAATCATCGCTCCCCAGCGGGATAAATTCGCGGTCCTGCGATTGCCGCGGGCCCGGACCGGCCTCGTGCTCCTCTTCGAAAGCATTCCGTTCGTCTGCCGGAGCTTCGGCCTCAATCCCGAAGAAGCGGGGGTGAGCGACCTCGCCGGCCGCGCGATCCCGGCCGCCGCGATCTCCGCGAGACTGGGGAAATTGAAATCCGGCGGAAGGCATGGGGACGACGCGGAGGAGACGCCCGAAAAAGCCGAAGCGTCTGAAACGGCGGCGGCGGATTTTCTCGGACGGGTCCTCCGCTATTACGGCCCGCTTCCGGAATCCCTCTTCCGCGACCTGTTCGGGCTGGAAGAAAGTCAATTGGAGGAAAGCCTGAACGCCCTTCTCCGGGAGGAAAAAATCGTCTACGGCCGCCTGCTCGAGGGCGATACCGGGCTCTGTCTCTGCGACCGGGAAAACTACAATCGCCTGCTGCACATGAAACGGCGCGCCCGGCGCAGGGCCGCTCCCCTGCTCGACCTCGGGCTCCTGCCCCTCTTTTTCGCGGCCCGCCAGAATCTGGCTTCCCCGGCGGGCGGTGACGAAGCCCTGACCCGGGCGCTGGAAAGCCTCCTCGGATGGCCGGCCCCGGCCGCGGCCTGGGAGGAATATCTTCTGCCGGCGCGCGTTTCCGCCTACGATCCGGCCGCCCTCGATTCACTCCTCTCGCGAACGAATCTCGTGTGGACGGGAGCGGGCAAAGGCAGGATCATCTTTTCGTTTCCGGACGACCTTCCCCTGTTCCGCGGCGAAAAGAGCGCAGCCGATGAAACCTCCGCCGCGATCCTTCCCAACGAGCGCGGCCGCTACGCGCTCGAAGACCTGGTGGCCATGGCGAAGGAGAACCCGCAATCGCTTCAGGAAAAACTCTGGCGCGGCGTCTGGGAAGGAACCGTGTCAAACACCGCCTTTGAGACGCTGCGCCGGGCCCTCGTCCTGGACTTCGCCTTCGCGTCGAACGAAAAGACGGGCACAACCGAAACCCGGCGAAAACCCAACCTGCACAGCCGTTGGACGACGAAGCTGGCCTCGGCCGGATTTTGGTACGCCGTCCCGCGATCAGACGAAAAAACGGGCGATCCCGTGGAAGCCCTGGAGGCGGACAAAGAGCGCGTCCGGCTCCTCCTCGAACGCTACGGCTGCCTGTTCCGGGAGCTCCTCGTACATGAAACGCCCCCCTTCCGGTGGAAACGGCTCTTCGGCGCCTTGCGTCTCATGGAGCTCTCCGGAGAAATCGTCGGCGGCTCCTTCTTCACGGGAATCGGGGGAATCCAGTTCATGAGCGAGGAAGCGCTCGTCCAGGCCGAGATCGGTCTTTCAGAAGACACCGTCTTTTGGATGAACGCCGCCGACCCGGCCTCCCCCTGCGGAAAGGGCATCGCTACGCTCAAGGGCGAATACCCGGACCGGCTGCCCTCCACCTGGCTCGTGTTCCACGGCCGGCGGCTCGTCCTGGTGTTGAAGAAGAACGGCGCGGAGCTCGAATTCAGGGTCGAGGCCGCCCTGCCGTCGCTTTCGCGCTACGGCGGCGTGTTCGAGTTCCTCATCACGCGCGCCGCCAACCCGTTCCAGTTCGTTAAGACGGCGAAAATCAACGGCGTCGAGGCTTTGAAAAGTCCGTTCCGGGAGGCGCTCGAAGACATGGGATTCAAGGAAGAGTACCGGGCCCTGGTGTTGAGGAAGCGCTATTGATCCATTCCCGGTACCGGGTGACGAATTCCTCCGCAAACAAATCCATGTAATTCGGGGCGGCGGCCGAGGCATGGGGCATAAGGAGGACGTTCGGGCACTTTCGCAAAGGAGAATCATGCGGGAGGGGCTCTTCGCGAAAGACGTCCAAAAACGCGCCCGCGATTTTGCCGCCGGTTAACGCGCCGGCCAGATCGCCTTCATTGATCGCGTTGCCCCGGCCGAAATTGTAGACGTACGCGCGCGCGGGCAGCAGGTCGAGCCTGCGTTTGTCCAGGATATCGTCCGTCGACGGGTCCCGCGGCAGAACCATGACAAGGTGATCGGTTTCGCCCAGAACGGAATCCAGCCGGTCGACCGTGACGATGCGATCGTCCGTCTCGAAAAAGGCGGGCGGCTCCGACGATTTTCTCTTCACGCCGGTGATTTTCACGCCGAAAGGCTTCAGGAGCCGGGCGATCCGGCTTCCGATCGCGCCGAACCCCAGGATGACGACCTGAGATCCGGCAAGCGTCGTCATCGATTGCTCGAGCTCCTCCCTCGGCCAGTCGGATCGTGCCTGCAATTCACGCGTTTTCAGAATGCCCCGCGCGGCGGAGAGCATCATGCCGACCGCGGTCTCGGCCATGATCGCGCCGTGAAACGTGCCGTAGGAGATTGTGATGCCGGCGGGGGGATGAAGGTTGAAATAGTCTTTTCCGGCGGCCGGCGTGGCGATCCATTTCAGATTCGGCGCGAGCGCAAGCCATTCGTCCTTGAAAACCCAGACCAGGGCGATGTCCGTGTCTCCGAGGCCCGCTTGAAACGAGGCGGAATCCGCGTGCACCGTAACCCGTGCGTCCCCGCAATTCTTTTCCAAATACGCTTTTTGTTTTAGGGTGAAATTGAGGCAGTGAAGCTCGCGATTGGTCAGCCAGACGCTTATTCGCATAACAACCTTCCGGGCGCGAATACAATATACCGATCGCTTCCGCTCGAATCAAACGAAACAGTCGGGGGTGTGCAGGATAAAATCGTCCTGAAAAATACGGAAGCGGCTACAGTTTCGGCGGTTCGTCCCGGCCGTCCTCCAGCGGCGCCGCTACGGGCTTCTTCTCCTCTTTCGTGAACAGGAGGAATATGATGAGCACGATCACGGCCACGACGGTGTAGGTGTCAGCCAGGTTGAAGATGGGCCAGGTGTGGATGAGCGGGATGTTGTACCAGAACACGTAATCGACGACGTAGCCGCGGATGATGCGGTCGATGGCGTTTCCCAGCCCGCCGGCCGCGATCAGGGCGAGCGGCAGGCGCTTAAGCCAGGAACCGAGGTATTCCTTCGGGCTGAAGAAAAAGTAGGTCGCCACGGCCACCCCGAGGAACTGGAACGAGACGATGAAGATCAGTTTGGCGAGCGGCGACAGGAGCGAATCGAATCCGAGGGAGCGCAGGAGCGAAAACCCAATATCGTAATTGGCGGTGTAGTGGAACGACCAGAACCCGGGGATCACCACGACGTCGGGTTTGCCGACCAGCGTCGTGGCGACGACCTGTTTGACGATCAGGTCCGCCGTGAGGAGCACGGCCACGATCACCAGGAACAAAATAAGGCCGGTTTTTTTGCTCGCATCCATTCGCATCTCTCTTTCATCCCGACGTGATACCCAAACCGGGCCGGGCACCGGGAGCGTTATATCCGTTACTTGAGCTCGCCCTCTCCCGTCACCGGAGCCGCCGAGGATTTCTTCTCTTTCTTCGTGAACAGGAGAAACGCGATCAGGGCGAGTGCCCCGCAGACCGTGTACGTGTCCGCCAGGTTGAAGATGGGCCAGGAACCGACCCCGTTCAAATACCAATGCACGTAATCGACGACGAAGCCGCGGATCAGGCGGTCGATGGCGTTCCCGAGCCCTCCGGCGGCGATCAGGGCGAGGGGAAGCCGTTTCACCCAGGTGCCGAGATAATTCCGCGGACTGAAGAAAAACCAGGCCGCCACCAGGACTCCCAAAAACTGAACCGCGACGATCACGCCGATTTTCAACCGGGGCGAGAGGAGCGAATCGAGTCCGAGGGTGCGCAGGAACGAAAATCCGGTGTCGGGATTCCCGATGTAATGGAACGACCAGAATCCCGGAATGACCACGACGTCCGGTCTGCCCGCCAGCGCGGACGTCGCGACCTGCTTGACGATGAGGTCCGTTGCGAGGAGGACGACGACGATCGCGACAAACGCGATCAAACCATGCAAAAGCTTCTTATTCATCGGAAAACGCCTTTCACGAACCCCTGCGCTGCGATCCTTATCCCAGGCGGATGCCCAGGATGGAAAGCGCCACGAAGGTGCCGATTCCCTCGGTGAAGGTGGTGAGCACGAAGACCCACAGGACTTTGAGTATCCGGTTCGAGTAAAACTTTCGTACCTTCAGAATATCGTCCGGCAGGCGCTCGAAATCATTGACGAGCGGCTTGCGCAGTTTATACTGCACCAGCCCGCCGACGACGCCGGACTTGAGAATCGGGATGAGCGAGGTGATCGGCGCCGACACCACGGCGGCCAGAATGGCGAGCGGATGCCCGAGCGAAAGACAGGCGCCGACGGCGGTGGAAATCGCGGTGACGGCGGACCAGATGAGGAGTCCGCCGGTCAGCGCCTCCTGTCCCTTGACGATGAACCCCCACACGAGAAGGCCGGCCACGGCCGCCGGAATGATCCAGGGAAGGATCCGCCTCACGATTCCCTTTTTGGGAATCGTCTCCAGCTCGGAAACGTCCGCTTCCTCCTTCCCGTCGGCCAGCAGTTTCAAGTGCCCGATGATGCCGTCCACGTGTCCGGCGCCCACCACGGCCGCGATTTTCCGCCCCTGCGTCTGGAAAATCTTCACCGCCAGGTACCGGTCGCGCTCATCAATGAGCACTTCCTTCACCTTGGGAAGATAACGCGACATCTCCTCGAGCATCGAGTGCATGATGTCTTTTTCCTTGATCTTTTCCAGCTCCTCGGGGCTTATCTTCTCGTTCGTGAGAAGCGAGCTCAAGAGGACGGCCAGCATCTTGTTCTTTCCCCACAACGAAGACTTGGCCCAGGCCCGGCGGAGCGTGGTCTGCACCTCGCGGTCGCAGAGCACCGTTTCGATCCCGAGCTCCTTGGCCAGATGGATCGCCTTCACCATCTCTTCGCCGGGTTTGACGCCGGTTTCCAGACCGAGGCGCTTCTGGAACGAAGTCAGGATGATGTTCGCGAAGAGGAGGAACCCTTTTTTCTCCTTGAGGACGCGGGAGATGTCGATGTTTTTCCAGGTCGCGTTTTCCACGATGGTCTTGTAGCGGCCCTCGTCGAGCTCGACGCATACCTTGTCCGGGTTCTCGGCGCGGATGACGGTTTCCACCTCGTCCACGCTGGCTTGGGAAATATGGGCCGTGCCCACGAGAATGAATTCCCGTCCATTGAGCTCGATTCTAACCGTCGGCTGCCTGGACGGCGCGACTGTGTTTTCCATAACGTCTCTTTCCATGTTTATTTGGCGTTGAGCCGGTCGAGCTCGAATTGGGCGAGCCGTTTCTCGATCAGGCCCTTTCGCTCCACTCCGGCCGCTTCCGAAAAATACGTCCGGGCGAGCGTTTTTTTATCGAGCAGCAGGTACTGCTCGGCCAGGTAAAACAGGATCCGGGCCCGCTCCACCTTGTTCCGCTCGTGGTCGGCGTCGATCACCGCCAGGTTGTTGTCCGATTCCGGGCTCAGGTAGAACCGCGCGACGTCGTATTGCCAACCGTCGCGCGGGAACTTCGCGACCGCCCGCTTGAGGTACTCCCCGGCCTCTTTCTCGCGCCCGTCTTTCTTCAAGGCGAGGGCGGCCAGCAGGGCGTACTCGGGGATTTTTTCCTGGTAGGAAAAAGCGGCGGAGAACATGTCGAACGCCTGCGCCGGCCGGTCTTTCATGAAGTCGATGGTGCCGGCCAGGGAATAGGCGAAGTAATAATCCGGCCTGAGCTTCAGGACCGTCTCGTAATCGCTCAACGCTTCGTCGAGCCGGTTCAGGCTGTCGTACAGCCCGCCGCGCATGACGAAGGCGGCGAACATGTCGGGTTCCTTCTGAATGGCGAGGGTGAACTGCGCAATGGCCTCGCGCCACCGGCCCTTGTCCAGGTAGATGCGCCCGCGGTCGAAGTAATTGTAGGAATAATCCGGCTCCAACTTGACCGCCGTGTCGAGGTCGGCCAGCGCCCCGTCCAGGTCGCCGAGATGGCGCTTGACCAGCGCCCGGTCGGAATAGGAGAACGGATAGTCGGGCGCGATCGCCACGGCCTGGTTGAAGTACTTCTCCGCTTCCTTGAATTGCAGCCGCTTGAAATTCACGTTTCCGAGGCCGATGGCCGCCACCAGGTTCTGCCCGTCGATTTCCCGGGCCCGGGTGAAATACGCCCGCGCCTTGTCGTAATTTCTGTCGTCGAGCGCGAGCGACCCGAGAGAGGAGAACGCGTCGGCGGGAGGCTGCTTGGCCGCGATCGCCTTCTCCAGCAGGTTTTTCTGCCCCTTCTTGTCCCCTTCCAGGGCGGCCACGAGCGACCGGGCGTAGAGGGCGTCGGGATTGAGCGGATCCTTCGCGAGCACGGCGTCCAATTCTTTTTTCGCCTCAGGGACCCGTTGGGCGAGAATGAGGAGCCGGGCGTGCAGGATACGGGTGGACGCGTCCTGCGGGGCGTTCTTGAACGCGCGTTCATGCGCTTCGACGGCTTTTTCCGGATCGCCCATGAGCAGGGCCTGGGAGATCCCCTGCAGTTCCGCTTCGGGAACCGGGGGGGTGGGAAGAGTCGCACTCTTTCCGGTGCCGCAACCGGTCGTCAGGGCGGCCAGACAGACTGCGAACGCCAAAAATTTCGGCATCATAACGGTTATCCTTCGATCAAAACGGTTCGATACCGGGAGGCGCATCATGTTTCCGATTACATATCGGAGGGCGAATGAAAAATCGCGACTGATGCGAAAGCCTGGGGAAACACGCTCTTGGTAATATAGCTATCTTCCCCCGTTTAGACAAGACGGTATTCCGGTTCCGGCGCTTCATTGACCGAAGAGACAAGGTTGGTATACTGAGACATCGGAGGATAGACATGTCAGCGACAGATAAAAAGCCCGATCCGGCCGCCCTGCAGTCCGCATTTCAACAGTTGTACGACATCATCTCGCATCTCCGCGGACCGGACGGGTGTCCCTGGGACCGCGAGCAAACCCTCGAGAGCCTGCGACCGAACCTCATCGACGAGGCCTACGAGTGCATCGAGGCCATCGACGAAAAGAACCCCGCCCACCTGCGGGAGGAGCTCGGCGACCTCTTCCTCATCCTCATCCTGATGGCGCGGATGAACGAGGAGGCGGGCGAATGGAGCCTCGAGGAATCGCTCCGGGAAATCTCCGCCAAGCTCGTCCGCCGCCACCCGCACGTGTTCGGGGAAGAAAAAGCCGCCACCATTCCGGAGATCCTCAGGAACTGGGACTACATCAAGGAGCACGTCGAGGGAAAAAAGAAAAACGAAGGGGTCCTGGCCGACCTGAACAAGTCTCTGCCTCCGCTCGAAAGGGCGCATAAAATTCAGAAAAAGGTCGCCAAAGTCGGTTTTGATTGGCCGGCTGTCGGTCCGGTCTTCTCCAAACTCGCGGAAGAAACCCGCGAACTGGAGGAGGCCATGAAAAAAAAGGATCCGGAACAAATCGAGGACGAAGTGGGGGATCTGCTTTTCACGGTCGTCAATCTCGCCCGCCACGTCAAGGTCGATCCGTCCCTGGCGCTCGAAAAAACCAACCGGAAATTCATGGAGCGCTTCCGCAGGGTCGAGGATGACCTCAAAAAGATGAAGGTGGACGTCTCACAGGCCGGCCTGGAGCTCCTCGACACCCTTTGGGAAAAGGCTAAAAAGACTTCAACTCAATAAAAAAAGCGATGCCGGCCCTCCTGGAGGATCGGCATCGCCCCGGGTGCGTAAACCATCGTCCCCGCATCGCGCCTGGGACCGGGTATTTCGCCACAGCCGGTTGTTGAAAAAGCTCAACTTTTTCGACAACCTGCTATCGTCTTCCCTGACCGCGGAATCGTATCCGAATCTGTTTATAGAGACCTTCCCCTTCACTCACGGTCTCGATGTCCTCGTAGCGGGTGAGCGCCGTATGGACCAACCGCCGCTCGAACGGATTCATGGGTTCGAGCAGGCGGGAGCTGCGCGTGCGCCTGACGTGATCGGCCACCTCCTCCGCGAAGCTGACGAGCTTCTGCTGGCGCCGCTCGCGGTAATTCTCGCAATCGACAATGACGCGCAGCGGGCGCTCGTTCCCCCGCTGCCCGACGATATTGGCGATCACCTGGAGCGCGTCGAGGGTTTTTCCCATCTTGCCGATGAGCAGGCTGGAATCGGCGCTCTCGATCGCGGCGAGGAGCTTGTCCCCGGTGAGGGAGGAAATCCGGGCCGACCCCTCCAATCCCATTTTCCCGATGAGCGTGTTCAGGAACTCCACCACTTCGTCGGCCTTCGCGCGCGCTTCCTCTCCCGTGAGGGCGGGTTCGCCCTCGACGTCACCGGAACCGTCGTTGTTGTCTTCGAGAACGGCGATCCGCACGCCCCCCTTGAAGAAGAGGCCTTTTTTCCTGGTCTCGACGAGCTTATACCGGATCTTTTCCCTGGGTATGCCCAGATCGAGGGCGGCTTCCTGGGCCGCCTCTTCCTCGTTTATTCCGAAATACTCTTTCACAGCCATATCGCGTCTCCTTGTCGGCGGGCCCCGTCAGGTCGCCGCCTGCAGCTTTTTTTTGCGGTCGGAAAAATACTTCTGAACCAGCATCTGGACGACGGTCAGGATATTCTGGACGGTCCAGTAGAGAACCAGCCCCGACGGCATGTTGTAGAGAATGAAAAAGAAGAATGCCATCATGATGTAGGGGAGGTATTTCATCCTGTTGTCCGCGCTCTGCGATTTCCCTTGGGTGATCAATGTCGAGAGGAACTGGGTGCCGAGCATGATGAAGGGCAACAGGCTGATGCCTGAAATGGTGAAACTCGTGATGAGAAGCGGAATGGTAACCGGTCCGCCGGGAAATTTCCAAAGGAATTCCGGGACCGACAAATCGTTGATCCAGCCGGGAATGAAGACCGCTCCCTTGAGGGCGAAATGCGTGCTCAACAATTGGTACAACGCGATGAGGATCGGGAGTTGGAGGAGTTGAGGCAGACAGCCGCCGAGCGGGCTGATCCCCTCCCTCTTGTACAGGGCCGCCATTTCCTCGTTCATCCGTTTCGGGTTGTCCTTGTATTTCGTGCGGATTTCCTGAAGTTTGGGATTGACCGCCTGCATCTTCTGCATGGAATCGAAGCTCTTGCGGGTGAGCGGGAAGAGCAGAAGCTTGATGAGGAGCGTGAGGAGGATGATGGCCACGCCGTAGTTGTGAATCAGCGTATAGAGAAAATCGAGCGGGTACTTGAGGATGTCGGCTATGAACCCGAGCCCCAAAAAACTCCCCGGCATGACGTCGCCGTATTTCATGTTCTGGTAGGAGTCGAGAACGTCGCGCTTTTTCGGACCGACGAAGAAGGTGTACTCGTCGGTGCGCAGCTGCGTCACCTCGCTTTTGCGTTCAAAATATATGGAGGAGTGCAGGAACGGAACGTTCACGTCCCGGGAGGTGAGAATCAGGTCCTTGACGGTCGCATTGGTCGAGGCGATGAGGGCGTAGTATTTTCCCGCGATGGCCGCCCAGGAGAAGGAGTCCGTAAACGGCTCGGGCGGGGGCGGCATGCCGAATTCCTTCCTCCCGCTGTTCGCGAGAATGACGAACTGCCGGTAATCGCTCTGTCCGTCCGGCTTCAGGTTGGGAAATTCCGGCCCGATCTGCGGCCCGATCCCGAGGGTGTACATGACGCCGTTGAAATCGAACGGGATCGCCTCCTTGGCCTCGTTTTCAAGGCTGACGTTCATTTTGATGAGATATTGATCGTCGTCCAGGGTGAAGGTTTTTTTCACCTTGACCCGCTGCACGGTTTCCTTCTCCACGCCCGTGTCGTTTTTGGTCGAAACGGTCATTTCATACACCCGGGAGAATTCAACCTTGCCGTCCGTCTGGGTCACCTGGTACAGGTCGTCGGCCGCGGGCGACAGATAGCCGCCGAAGTGCAGCGCGAAGGGGTATTCCGCCTCCTCCTTGACGCTTTCGGGCGCGTCGGCGCGGTAGGCGAACACCATCTGGATATCGCCTTCGGTGCCGGTGTTGTTCGGATCTTTGGCGGGGTCATTCAAGAGGATCGATGTGGCGACCGCGCCCTTGTTTGAAAATGTGGCGGTGAAGATCTTGCTGTGCAGGGTGACGGTTTTTTCCTTGGGTTCCTTGGCGAGCCGGACCGCCGTGACGACGGGCTTTTTTTGAACGGGCTCCTCCTTCTTGACGGGAGCGGCCGACGGCGTCGGGGCGGGTGCCTGTTTGGGGGCGACCATGGTCATGATGATATAACCGCCGATAAAAAGCACCGCCGAGATAACGATGGCGATAATCGTTCTTTTATCCATGAAAATCCTCTCTCAAAAACAGACTCTACGGGACGGGATCGTAGCCACCCGGATGGAAGGGATGGCATTTGCTCAAACGCTTCAAGGCGAACCAGAATCCCTTGAAAAAACCGAATTTAGAAAAAGCTTCTTTCGCGTATTGTGAACACGTCGGAATGAAACGGCAGGCGGGGGGAAAGAGCGGTGAAATCATTTTCTGATAAAGTGTAATCAGGAAAACCGCTATATATTTCATCAGCATATACCGTTTCGTCGAGTAATGGGATCCGGAAAGATCGCGCCCCTGGCGGGGCTTCACTCCCGGCCGCCGGAAAGACCGGCGCGTCGGAGCAGGCGCACGACTGTTTCGCGCAGGTTGTCGAAAGAAGATCCTTCTCTCATGAGAATGAAGGCAAGATCATAACCCTGTTTCAAGTCGTGCTTGCTGTTTCGGTATATTTCCCGGAGAATCCTCTTTTGACGGTTTCTGGCGGGCGCGCTTGAAAAACCGCGCCGCACGGTCGTAAAAAAACGGTTGAAGCCGAGGCCATTGGGCCGCATATGCAGCCTGACGATTCCGGCGTCAAACCTGTCCGCATTCGTAAAAAGCGCTTCAATTTCCCTTTTTCCGGAAAGCCTTTCGCTTCTAGTAAGGCTTTTTTTCATCAGACACCGAAAGCTTCGCCCGGCCTTTTCTCCGGCGACGCTTCAGCACGAGCCTTCCGCCTTTCGTCGCCATGCGTGCGCGAAAACCCCATGTCCGGTTTCTTCTCATTCGACTGGGCTGATATGTCCGTTTCATTTCGAGACTCCTGTATTGCGAACCGGATTACCGTTTCGAGTTATGTACAAAAGGTACATGAGTATACTTATTTATATCGTCAATGTCAACCTTGACCTAGAGCCGAACAACCGTCGCTTTTCATTCAAAGAAGGCCCCCTTCGTCAGGGAGTCGAGCATCGATCCTTGAAGTTACGGGGTTTTCCGCTTTGCGTGAGCGACATAGAGTCTTTTCAGGGCTTTTTTCAGGTCATTTTCGCTCATGCCGGAGAGAAGGTCGTCAATCTCCCGGGCGTCGGGCGCCGGCGCCCGGTCTTCGGACTTCCGGGCCGCTTGTTTCCCGGGCAACACGACGCGTGGCGGCGGCTGTTTCACGATCCGTACCTTGATTTCCTTCACCCCGATTCCGGGATAGAGGTCGTTGATCCGTTTGAGGATGGTTTTCTTCCTCAAAAGAACGGTTTGCATCCAGCCGGGATGGGCAACCTCCACCATCAGCGCGTCTTTCCGGATATCGCGGAGGACGAGCCGGTTTTCCATGTCCTTGCCGACGATCGACCGCCAATTCCTGAACAACGGAAGGTAGCGGGCGGCAGCCTCTCCCGCGGGGGGGATAATCGCATCCTTCAGGATATCTCCGGCTCTTTCCATTTTCCCACTTTCCCTTCACCGACATGGCAAAAGGCCGTCGTCTTTTTTCGGTACCTTCCGAATTCCTCATCGGGAAGAAAGGTGAAAAACGCCTGATCGTAAGCGGGAAGGCACTTCACGAACAGTTCCCGCCGACCGGCGTCCAACTCCAGGAGCACGTCGTCCAGGAGCAGCACCGGTTTCTTTCCCGTATTGTCCGTGAAAAAACGGGCTTGCGCAACCCTGAGGACGATCGAAAGCAGGCGCAGTTGCCCGGTGGACGCCTTTTGGCAAAAATCATCGTTTTCATACGCGTACACGAACTGGTCCCGGTGGGGACCGGAGGTGGTGGTGCGGAAAGCGAGGTCCTCGGCCTCTCTTGCCCGCAGCCTGTCAAGGCAAGCCTCCCGCGTGGCGCAGTCTCTCCACGACGGCCGGTACCTGATTTCGATGGTCCCGGGAAGCCGGGCGATCGCTTTAAAGTATTGCCGTACAATACCGTTGAAGATCCCCATGAGCTCCGATCGTTTCGTTTGAATTTCAAAGCCCCATTCCACGAGCTGCCTGTTGTAAACGGGGAGCATGTCGGTCGAGCGCTGTTTGAGGCTTGAATTCCTCTGGTAAAGGACCCGTCGGTAGTTTCTGAGGAGCTCCAGGTAATGGAGATCGTACATGCAAAGGGTCTGGTTGAAGAATCCCCTTTTTTTGGCCGGCGGGCCGCTCACGAATTCCAGGTCGTCATGGGAAAATACGACGCAGGGAATGGAGAGAAGGATTTCCTTCCGATCGGCCACCCGCTTCCCGTTCATGCGAATTTCCTTCGAGCCGGGGTTTTTTAAGATGACGGAAATTTCGTGGGAAATCCCTTCGTCGGAAGAATACTTCCCCGCCACCGACGCTTCCTTTTCACCGGACCGGATGAGGAGAGAATCGATCCGGGTCCGAAACGACGACCCGTAGCAGAGGAGGTACAGGGCTTCCAGGCAGTTCGTCTTTCCCTGGCCGTTTTCGCCGATCAAAAAAACTTCCCGCGAGGGAAAGGAGAGCGTATCGTTGACCAGGTTCCGGAATTGATAAACGGAGAGGGTCGAAAAACCCATTAGTCCCCTTGCAGGGGCATGATGATGTTGAAATACGAGGAATTCCCCTGCGGGCGAAGAATGATCGCCCGTTTCGCGTCATTGAATTCGAGCTCCACCGACTCGTCCTCGATCACGCGCAGCGGCTCGAGCAGGTAAAAGTAATTGAAGGTGATGACGAGCTCGGGCCCCGAATAATCGCAGGCGATCTCTTCCTGCGCCTTGCCGATCTCGCTCTCTTCCGAGCTGACGACCAGGCTTTTATCCCCGAATTGAAATAAAACGCTGCGCGTCTTGTTTTCGATCAGGATTGAAACGCGCTTGAGCGATTCTTCCAGCGTCTTGCGCTTCACCCGGACCGTGTGCTCGTTTTTCTCGGGAATGATTTTCTGGTAATTCGGAAATTTCCCCTCGATCAGGTTCGAGGAAAACAGCCGGTTTTCGAGTTTGATGAAAATGTTTTTATCGGTAATGGCGAACTGGAGATTCCCCTCCCCGCTGGCGTTTTTCCGGACGATGGTGAGGATCTTCGGGGGAATGATGACGCCGGGAAAACTTCCCTTGAGGTTCTCCGCGTTTTTCGTAATGAGGGCGAGCCGTCTGCCGTCGGAAGCGACCATGTTCAGTTGATCGTCCACTTTTTCAAAAAACACGCCGTTCAGGAAAAAGCGCGTCTCGTCGTCCGAAATCGCGTAAATCGTTTTTTGTATCATTTCGATGAAATCTTTCTGGGCGAATTCGACGAACTGCTTTTCCTCCACTTCCTGCTGCACGGGAAATTTATCGGCCGGGATGCACTTCAGGCTAAAGTTCGCCTTGGTCGTTCGCGGCACGATCGATAAAACCTGGTTCTCGTCGAGTGAAAAATCGATTTCACCGTCCGGTAAAGAACGCAGTATTTCCATCAATCGATCGCAGAAACAGACGATCGTTCCCGCTTGTTTCATCTCGATGGCGACGCTTGAGGAAAAAGACACTTTCAAATCGGTGGCCATGATTTTGAGGCTGTTTTTTTCAGCGGTAAGAAGTACGTTGGAGAGAATAGAGATGGTGCTCTTCGTGGAGATGGTGTCATGGGCGATCAGCATTTCCCTTAAGAGAGGTTCTTTTTCACAAGTGAACTTCATCTTCAATCTCCCTCATATATCTATAAACTAGTAGTAGCTCTAGTAGTATCATAAAATATGTCAATAATTCAATTATTTTTTTATAAAATAAAGAGATATCCTGTGGATAATATTTCGATTTTATCCACATTTTTTCCAATTATTAACAGGCATGGTGTAAATGGCTTGCTGTTCACAATGTCGGCAGTTGAAGCACCTGAACGGGAAAAGACAAAAAATCAGATGTTCGGTTTGTATTCCTTGATTGTCCGAATGAGATGCTGAATCGTCGGTTCGAGGGTGGCGTCGGTTTTCAGCTCGTTTTCGATTTTTTGGCAGGCGTGCATGACGGTCGTGTGGTCGCGTCCGCCGAAATTGAGGCCCACCTCCGTCGTGGAATATTCCGTGATTTCCCTGGTAATATACATGGCGATCTGGCGCGGCAGGGCGATGGCTTTGGTGCGTTTTTTGCTTTTCAACTCGTTGCTCGAAAGTCCGAAGTATTCCGCCACGATCCGCTGGATGAGATCGAACGTGATGTTCCGCTGCAGCGGCTGCGCGAAAAAATCCTTGAGCTGCCGCTGGGCGATTTCCAGGCTGATTTTTTTATTCACCAAATCGGCGTAGGCGAGAAGCTTCGTCAGGGCTTTTTCCAGATCCCGGACATTGGTGGTGACGTTCTTGCAGATCAGCTCGATGACCTCGTTCGGTATCTCGGCCTTTTTCCCCTCGATTTTCTGCCTGAGGATGGCGATTCTCGTTTCGTAATTGGGCGGCTGCAGGTCGACGTTCAGGCCGCGCTCGAACCGGCTCCGCAGGCGGTCGGAAAGCGTCTTCAGTTCCGACACCGGACGGTCGCAGGTGAAGACCATCTGTTTGTTGGCCTCGTAGAGGGCGTTGAACGTGTGAAAGAGCTCCTCCTGGGTCTCGACCTTGCCGGGCAGGAAATGGATGTCGTCGATGAGAAGAATGTCAACCTTGCGGTATTTATTCTTGAACCTGGGCATTCCCTTTTCTTTTATCGAGAAGATGAACTCGTTCGTGAATTCCTCGGCCGTGACGTAGGCGATGTTCAAATTCGAAAAATCGTTGTACGCCTGGTGCCCGATGGCCTGGATCAAGTGGGTTTTTCCCAATCCCACACCGCCGTATATCAGGCAGGGATTGTAGGCCGTGCCGGGATTCTTGGCGATGGCGAAGGCCGCATTGGCGGCGAAGGAATTGTTTTCTCCGATGACGAATTTTTCGAAGCTGTATTCGGCGTTCAACTTGGGATGGGAGCGGACGGTCTTTTTTTCGGGCGCCTTGGCCGCGGCCGGCTCATTTTCGCTGCCGTCCTTGGTTTCTTTCCCCCCGGCCTTGGCTACTTTTGAGGGGGTTATTTTAAACGATATTTTAATTTGGTTTCCCGACAGCGTGGCGAGCTTTTCTTCAATAAGAGGAACGTACCGTTTGATGATCTGGTCTTTATAGAACGATGAAGGGACTGAAAGCGTTATTTCCGCCTCGGCTGAAGAGACGTAGTCCATGTTCTTGAACCACATGATGAATTCTTGTTCCGATAATTCTTTTCTGAGTAATGAAATAGCCTCTTTCCAAAAAACTTCGTAATCCCAGGTGGCGGTCGGCATAACGTCTTTCCATTTCCAAAACAGGAAATTAACAATTTATCCACAAGGACAATATTCTTCTAGTCTGAAAAATCATACAAAGCTAAAATAAAATTTCCTCTAAAAAGTGAACTAAAAACAACATAAAAAATAAATTATTACTCCATAAAAAAATATATATTGTATATTAACAATATGTTATATTGCTTTCTTCTTGATTATATCGCATCATAATTTTTTTCCAATACAAGTTATTGATATTTTATCCACAGTTTATCAACATCGATCCACAAGGACGAATAATACAGTATTTTACGTTAATTTTCAATATTGACTCCGCTCCATGATGAATATAAAAAACCTCTTCTTGGCGGAAAGAGCTACATATTTGTTGGGCGGAATTCTCAAAATTTGGTGCGGCCTTTGAGGGCTTGGGAGAGGGTGAGTTTGTCGGCGTACTCCAAGTCGCCGCCGACCGGAAGACCCAAAGCGATGCGCGAAACGCTCACCTCCTTTTCCTTGAGGAGCTGGTTCAGATAGAGCGCGGTGGTGTCGCCTTCCACCGTGGGATTCGTGGCGATGATGATTTCCGAGACGCGGTGTTTTTGGATGCGTTCGAGGAGGGCGCCGATCTTCAGGTCGGAAGCGCTCACCCCGTGGAGGGGGGAAATGACTCCTCCCAACACGTGATACAGGCCCTTGAATTCTCTCGTTCCCTCGATGGTCTGAACGTCTTTCGCCTCCTCGACCACGCAGATCACGGACGTGTCGCGGGAGGCGTCCCGACAGATGGAACAGGGATCGATTTCCGTATAATTTCCGCAGGTTGAGCAGACCCGGATGTTTTTCTTCAGGTTTGAAAGCGCGCCGAGGAGCGCGTCCACCCTGGCCTCTTCCGTCTTGAGGAAATAATAGACGATGCGGGAAGCCGATTTTCTGCCCAGGCCCGGCAATTTGGCGAGTTCCTGGATGGCGTATTCGATGAGGTTCACGTCACATTCCCATGAAGCCGGGCGGCAGGTCGAGACCGCCGTCGGCCGTGTTGAGCTCTTCCCGCAGTTTGTCCTTGATCTTCGCCGAGGCGTCGCTGTAGGCGGCGCGGACGAGATCTTGAAGCATGGTCCGGTCCTCCGACACCGCCTCGGGGGCGATTTCGACCGCCGTCATTTCCAGCTTTCCATTGAGCGTGATTTTCACCATGTCGCCGCCGGCCGAACCCGTAACGAAAATCGTGTCCAGTCTCGCCTGGATCTCGGTCATTTTGGCCTGGATGTTCTTGAAATTTTTCATGAGCTCGAACGGATTGATGGCCATGCCTCATTCTCCTTTGACGACGCTTCCCTTGAACACTTTTTTGATGATCATTTCACTCTCGTCCTGCGGCGCTTCCGCTTTTTCCCGGCGCTGGGTGAACCCGATTTTCAGCGCGACCGGACGGGAAAGGAGCTGCTCGACGAGCCCGGCCAATTCCGCCTTTTCCTTGCCGACGAACTCGGCGGAAAATTTGTCCTCTTCTTTGAAAATGATCAACAACTCGTTGTTTTTCAGCTCCGCGGTCTGGCATTGGCCGAGGGCCGAAGCCAGGGCCAGCTTTTTGCGGCCGATCGTCTCCTTGATCTTCTCGATGAGGGCCGGCCCGGACATTTCCCCTCCCAGGCTTTTTTCCTCTTCTTCGCCGGGTGGGTCGATCCCGGCGGTCGCCTCCTCCCCCGAGGAGGGCTCGGCGATCGTTTTTTTCAAATTCTCTATCCGTTTGAGGATTTCCTCCCGGGGAATATAGGCGCCCAGGTTGGCAAGGCGATGAATCAGAAGCTCGAGCTCGAAGCGCTGGTTCATTGAATAACGGAAATTGCGCAGGAGCTCGAGAATGAGCTCGAGGGCTTTTTCGGTCTGGGGGATCGTGAACGCCGCCGTGACGTCGTCACTGAGGCTTTCTTTCGCCACGCCCAAAATCGATTCCCTGGTGATCCCGTTCTGAATGAGGAGGAACGTGCGGAAATACTCGGCCAGACCGATGAGGACCTGCTCCTCGGCGATGCCTTTTTGGAGAATGCCGTTCAGGGCCTCGAGGGCTTCCTTGACGCTTCCCCTCGCCAGAAACCCGAGGAGACCGCCCATCTCCTCGACGCCGACCAGACCCATCTTGTCCCGGATCTTTCCGATCGTGATTGTGTTCTCCGCAAGCGAAGCGATCTGGTCGAAGAGGGTGTAGGCGTCCCGGAGCGAGCCGGTCGCCTCCCGGGCGATCCAGAGAAGGGATTCCGAATCGATGGTCACCCCTCCTTCCCGGGCGACTTCCCCGAGCTTCTTCATGATGACGTCCAGGGAGTGAAGCTGGAAATTATACTGCTGGCAGCGCGACCGGATGGTGGCCGGCACCTTGTGGAGCTCCGTGGTCGCGAAGATGAAGACGACATAGGGCGGCGGCTCCTCGATCGTCTTCAGGAGAGCGTTGAAGGCGCTGTTGGAGAGCATGTGCACTTCGTCGATGATGTAGATCTTGTAACGGCAGCTCGACGGCGTGAAGAGGACCTCGTCCCGGATCTCGCGGATGTCGTTGACGCCGGTGTGGGAGGCGCCGTCGATCTCGATGACGTCGAGCGATTGGCCGGACGCGATTTCCCGGCAGGCGTCGCACCGCCCGCAGGGGGAAGCGGTGACCCCGGTAGAGCAGTTGAGGGCTTTGGCCAGGATGCGGGCGGCCGAGGTCTTCCCCACGCCGCGCGGGCCGGAAAAGAGATAGGCATTGCCGACGTGGTTCGACTCCAGCGCGTTCGTAAGCGTCGTGACGACGAACTCCTGACCGACGAGCTCGTCGAAGGTCTGCGGCCTCTTTCTGATGGCGGTGACTTCGTAATTCATGGCAAAAAAATCCCCTTTAGCGCGGGTCAAGCGTATTGCGGCTCATTACCGAATCGCTTACCGCTGCTTCCTTCCGGACCTGACGGGGTTGGGCAACCAGCAATAGCACAA
>CAZKOS010000006.1:0-4683 GCA_964554445.1 uncultured Spirochaetaceae bacterium
CCGCCGGACGCCGCCGCGCCGCCGAGGCCGTTGTCCGTGTCGAGGAGATTGAAACAGCGTCCGTCGCTTGATACGCCGGCGCCGTCATCCCCGCGGCCGGTGGGGGGAGTGAGCCGCTGATTTGATGCGAACGGGACGTAAGTCGGGGAGCGCTCCCCGCTAGCGGCCGGCGCTCCGGACGCTCCGCGCGACGTTCAGCGCGAGGATGACCGCCGCCGCCGCGGCCGAAACGAGGCAGGCGGTGAGGGCGGCATAGGCGGCCTCGGGCACGAACGCGACGCCCGGAGCGGCGCGCTTGAGGTAGATGCCGAGGAAGGCCCAGACGAAGACCAGGGCGTAGGCCGGATCGCGGCGGGAGAAGAGGACGGTCAGTGTGAGGGCCAGGGCGACGCCGATCATGAGCACGGTCCAGAAGCCCTCACTCGCTCCGAACCCGTTCCACCCCAGGGTCACCAGGAGCGCCGTCACGTTGGCGATGGTGGCGACCGAGATCCAGCCCAGGTACACGCTGAACGGGAGGCGGAGAAAAACGTACTCGGTCCAGCGCGGGCGGTCGGACCCGGCGCGCAGCCTTACGTAGGCGGCGATGAGGGTGGCAAGGAAGGCGAGCATGATCGCGACCGACAGGCCGACCAGGGAGTACTGCCACGCGAGGAGCCAGCCGATATTGAGCGCGCAGGTGACGATGAACAGGATACCGATCGGCCGCAGGCGGGCGGCCCGATTCTCATCGGCGCTGAAGAGCCACCGCGCCTGATAGACGACGAAGGCCGCGAGCAGGAGATAAATGACCCCCCAGATGGAAAAGGTCAGTCCGGCGGGGACGAACAGGTTGGGAATGGCGTCGGAGACGGCGCCGGTGGTGCGGCCGCCCAGGATCGTCGTGTTGGCGAGACCGTTGATCGCGAGCACCCCCAGAAAAAAGACTATGGAGATGACGGCTATGAGCTTGTTGCTGACCGCTGATTTCATTGAGTTCCTCCTTTGTTGCTATCGTCTCAAATATAACAATTAATGGTTTCAAAAAGCAATTTTTGCTGAAAAACAAATGGTTTTCAGCCTTTCCAGTCAAAGATGAACGCTTCACTTGAAAATGGAAACCGGATATCCTATACTTTTCATATGCAGATCCAATCGACCGCCGGTTATCAAACCGGCATGGTACAGCAGGATGTGGGCGTGAGTTTATTGAAGAAAGCCCTCGACTCGCAGGAGAACGCCGTTTTGACGCTCTTTCAGGGGCTTCCGACCGTGCAGGACAGTGCAGTCGGCAATAAAATCAATATCCTGGCGTAGCATCCATTAACCGCATAGAAATATTTCCTCACCGATCGGGCGGCGGGAAGAAGCTCAAGAGCGTACTGAGTTTTCGGCCTCCTGTTTTTCGTATTCCAGGCAACGGTCAAGATACGGACAGCCGGCTGATTCCCGCCGGCCCGATCCTTTTCGGGCGGACGGCGGGTTATCCCGCCTGAGGGAAACGGCGGGGATCGTTGGCGTACCGGCGGGAGGGGGGTGGAGACGCCGGCCCGGCTGAGATAATCGCATCCGGGAGGTGCGGGTACGGGACAGAAAAAAAGTCAATCATTGATGGATTGAGCATGTCGTAAGCCGCAATCCGCCGGGTTACCTTTTATCCAGAAAAAAATATTCCTTTGTGACGAGAAATCACAAAAGAAGGGAGTGTTCTCATGAGAGGAAAAACCCTCGTTTTTACTTTTATCATCGGAATTTCACTCGCGTTTCCCGCGGCCGCTCAGAACGCCATGAAATACGGAGGCGGAGACAAACCCTCCGTGACCATCGATCTCACGGCCAAGAATATAGCGTTCCACGCCCCCAACCTGAAAAATTGGAACAACACCCTCACCGTGCCTCCCGGCACGACGGTGATCGTCAATTTCGTCAACCGGGACTCGGGTGTCCCTCACAATTTTTCCGTGTACCAAAGCAGCGCCGCGAAAAAGGCGATCTTCAAAGGCCGGATCATCAGGGGACCGGATAAAATCACCTACACGTTCGTATCGCCCGACAAACCGGGCACGTATTTTTTCCGGTGCGACGTGCACCCCGCGATCATGAACGGCGCGTTCATCGTCAAGAAATAAGGCGCCGTGGGCGGATGCGGCGCTCCCCGGTGAGGGGCCGCCCGGGAGAAAAGCCGCGTCCCGTGCTTGACGCTCGCCCCGCCGGGATCAATAATCGTCAGGTGAAGGTTGTGAACTATCTTTGAGTTCGCAGCCGGTCGGTCTGTCGTTGCTAAAGCTGAAATCCGGAGAGTCGAAAAGACCGGTGCCCGGACCCGGCACTCTGTGCGGTTTTCGGAAGCCGGGCGGACCCCGGCAGGGAAGGAGGCGACACCATGAGCCTGAAGGGGATGATCGTCATTCCGTTTCTCTTCTGGACGGCGTTCTCGTGCACCGGAAAATCACAATCCGCCCCGACCCGGTCGGAAACCAGGGCGGTCGTCATCTTCGCGACGGGCGCCGTCTCGGTCGACGACCGCCCCGCCGCGATCGGCGACCTGGTAGGCGACCGCTCGCGGATTGCGACGGGCCGGGACGGCGTCTGCGAAATCGTATTCAACGATAAAAACATCATCAGGGTCCGGAACAACACCGAGTTCACGCTGGATTTCTCGGGAGCGGCCAAAGCCGTCGACCTGAAGCGCGGAACCCTCATCAATGTATTGGAGCGCCTGGCCCACGGCCTGGACGGGGACGGCTTTACCGTCCGCACGCCCACGGCGGCGTGCGGCGTCAAAGGCACGATCTTTTTCGTCAAGGCGGACGAAAACTCCACCTACGTGTGCGTGTGCAACGGAACGGTCACCGTGTCGGACGAGAAGGGGAACCACGCGGAAGAAATCAAGGCCGAACACCATATCGCCAGATTATTCACGAGGTCGGGAAAGGGAACCGTCGTGAAGCCGGCGCCGATGCTGTATCATACGGACGCCGACATGGAGAAGGCGGCGGAGGAAATCGGACATAAAATCGACTGGACCAAGATCGAGTAGCGGGGCGCGCTTTCTTGATTCGTCCCGCCTGGGCGTGTATTCTATGCCATGAAAATAAACATCGTTCGCGTCGCTCACACCTGCCTTTTCGGGCTCACCGTCGCCGTGATTCTCCTGGGCCTGATCCGGCTCATTCTGCCCGGGGCGATCGCCTTCTCCCAGGCGTTCGGCGCGCTCTTCGTCGTCGCCCTGCTTGCGGGCGCCGGAGGCGCCGTCGCGGAGCGGGTCCGCAACAAAACGGCGCTCGCCTGGCTCTGGCTCACGGGCGCGGCGGTGTTCCTGCTTCCGACGGCGCTTTTCGCGCGCAGCATGTTCACCGCCCCGCTGCCGGCGCTGATCGTTCGCCTGCTCGTCGCGGGCCCGCTCGCGCTCGGGGCGCTCTTGTTCTTTCCGGCGGGGAAGTCCGCCCGCGCCGAGCCGGACGAGCCTCCCGCTCGGCCGGAGAAATCCCGGTCCGCCGTCCGTTTCGTTCTTTCGCTGATCCCCTTCGCCCTCTCGGCGCTCCTCCTCGTCGCCCAGGTCGCCGCCGTGACCGTCGGGGATCCCGGTCTCTTCGGGGTCTCCTGGGCCCAGGTCCTTCCGTATATGGGCCTGACCGCGATACTCTTGGGCGCGATCGCTTTGCGCGGCATCCTGCGCTCCGGGCGCCTCCGCGCCGTCAGTTGGATCGCGGGTCTGCCCGGCATCGCGGCCCTGGTCATCGGCCTCATCCCCCTGCTCCAGACGCCCGCCGTCGTGTCCCGGGCCGCCGCCGATTTCAAGACGGCCTTCGGCGTCGAGCCGTCCGCGGTCACGGGGCCGGGTTTTGACGCCGCGCCCCTGGACCTGGGAGCGCTCTTCCTGGGTTCGCCCGCGCCGGACGTTCCGGTGGAGAGGGACGTTCCCTACCTGACCGTCACCGCCGCGAACGACAGAACGTACACCTTCCGCTTCGACCATTACGGTCCCAGGGCGGGCGGCCGGCATCCGGTGCTTATCCGCATCCACGGCGGCGCCTGGGTCTGGGGAGACAAGGGGTACGCCAATGGCGTTTTCATGAATTATCGTTTCGCCGCGCTCGGATACGAAGTGTTCGATTTACAATACGGGCTCAACGACACGGCCAGGTTCGAGATGATTCCTCTCCCGCCCGGTCCACTGGCCGGCCCGTTCGGCATCGACGACATGGTGCGCCAGCTTTCCTCGTTCACTTCGTTCCTGGCCGATAACGCCGGCACATATCACGCGGACCTGTCCCGCGTCTTCGTCTCCGGCGGCTCGGCCGGCGGCCAGCTCGCCCTGGCCCTGGTGCTGGCGGGCGCGTCGGGCTACCGGGAAGGGCACCCGGGCCTCGGCTTCGACCCGCGGCTCACCGTCCGCGGCGTCATCCCGTTCTATCCCGCGGTGCAAACCGACGCCCTCGGCATCCCGGGAGACAAGGCCCTCGTCGACACCGGGCCCCTCATCTCGAGCCGCAATCCCCCGGCGCTCGCCTACCAGGGCGGCCTGGACGGGCTGGTCTCCCCGAAAACCGTTCGCGGCTACGCGCGGGCGTACCGGGAGGCGGGTCCCGCGCCTTTCGTCCTGGTCGAGTTTCCCGTGGCCGGCCACGGGAGCGATCTTTTGTACTGGAATCCGTTCAACCAGGTCTTCGTGTATTATATGGAACGGTTCATGGCGCTCGA
>CAZKOS010000006.1:4783-16739 GCA_964554445.1 uncultured Spirochaetaceae bacterium
TCGCAAACCCAATAAGAGAAAGGCTTTTAGCGTGATTGGGGAGATTTCCCCCCCCCGGCCAGAACCGCCGTGCTCACCCCCGCGGTTTTCCTGTATTCGTTGAAGAGGCGGGAGAGAGATGCGTTGATGAGCGGTCGCATATCCGGCCAGCGCAGACCGTCACGCTTCAGATACGTGCCGAGGCGATCGGCGTCGTCCCGGTTGTTTTTCCTGAATCATGCCGTCATTCCTTCCCGGGGGATGGAAGTCAATGATATGACGAATCCGATTATTCACTTTCTGAGGATCCCTCGCCAATTTTCAAGAACGGCGCCTTGACCGTAAGCGCGTCGTTTGTTGAGGGGGAATCCGATGAAATATACGATTTTGGTTTCGCTTGTTATTCTCGTGACAATGGCTCTTTTTTCATGCAGCGTCGGTCCCGCGGGACCGGCCGGCGCGTATTCCATTGCGTTCCGGCAGGGAAGCCTTCCGAGCGCCTCATTTTCTTCAGCCTATGACACTTTTCTTTACGTGAATGCACCCTCGAGCAATTACGGTACGAATACGACCGGTTGGGTGGGAGACTCGGTCGGCGCCGAGCACATGGCGCTCCAGTTCATCATCAACGGCTGGCTTCCGACCGGAGCCCAGGTCGTCGACGCGGTCCTGACCGTCTATTGCCCCGGCCTGGCCTCGCCGGGCAGCGTCGTCGCGTACTCGTTCGAGCAGTCGTGGAACGAGGCGTCTTCAACGTGGAACAACCTGGGATCGGGAGGCACGCTGTCCGCTTCGCCGATAAGCGATCCCGTTTCGGTCTCCGCGACGGGATATTACGACTTCAGGCTCGCCCCCGGCACGGTGCAGGAGTGGGTGGACGGAACGGGAACGAGCTACGGCGTCGTTTTGAGGTCGAAGACGGAAAGCGGCTCCCAGCCCGACGTGGAGTTCGCCGCGAAGGAAAACAATATCGTCGCCGACAGACCGATGTTGACCGTCTATTACCGGCTGCCATAAAAACCGCCGTTTCCGGAAGAGAAGTTCCTGACAGGCTGTTGAAAAAGCTCAACTTTTTCAACAGCCTGCAAAATGCCACGAGACGATGTCGAAGGTCCCCGGTGTGACGGATAATATAAGGATAAGCGAAAGCCCGACCGGGGAGGCTTCCCCTCAATTCGTCGAAAAAATAATCTCTCCCAGGTAGACGCGCGTATGGGTCGCGCTGTAGTGATAGACTTCCACCTCTCCCACCGTGGTGACCATGAGGATCGCGTCTCCGTATATAAAGGAACCTACTTGAATGGAAACGGGAAAGGTCCACATTCGAGTATATGGGATAATGCAGCGCCTGGGAACAGATTTTTCTTGCCCGTACGCGCCGTCACGCTGATTTTCCGAAAGCGCACGAAGAGACCATGAGGCAGCGGAGAAGAGGGAGAGAGATCCGGCTACCAGACGTACGCGACGTTCACCTTCATCGTCTTGTCGAAATTGACCCCGAAGAACGAATAGGCCTCCATGGGGGCGGTGTATTTCTGCCCGGGCTTCCCGCCCAGGTGGGCCTTCTTGTTGATGATGAAAAAGACGTCCTTCCCCTCGCCGATGACCCCGGCGCTGTCGCCGGTTTTCGATTGTTCGAGCGTCGTATCGCTCATCACCTTGCCGCCGGTGACCGATCGGCAGGTGAGCTTCCCTGTTTCCAGGTCGTAATTGTAGACGTCGTAATCGTCCGTGCCCTCCCCGAAATACAACGTCACGGAATACGAGGTCAGGGGCATGCCCGGGGCGGCCGCCGTGTAAAGGATAAGGTCGAAGCGAAGGGAACGCTCGTCGTAGGACGCCTTCACGCCGCGCAGATCGACCCCGAACTCCTGCAGGTAGTCGCTGTCGTTGGCCGGCTCCTCGTCGGGCGAGACGACCCAGGCGGTGACGTTGGAGTTGTTCGCGACGTCCTTGACGGCCGTGGCATTGCGGGTGGGGACCGGGGCCGGGGGATCGGCGTAGGCTCCCGCGGCGGTCGCCAGCGTCATCAACAACACAAAAGCGGATATTCTCATGAGTACCTTCCTCAAATCGGAGGCGCGCAATCGCGCTTCCCTTACAAGACACGACGGGCCGGGGGAGAGCGAAGCGGCTTCATTCGGACCCGGGCGCATCCCGACGCGTCGGTTAATGGCTGCTGGTTATAACATAACCGCATTAAATTCGGGTTTCAATAATTAATTTCACTCGAATGACCCGGTATCTTAAAAAGCATATCGAGTGGGGAAGGGAAGGCCACCTCCTTCATCAGCCATCGGCCTTGACCTTGCCGTGAACCTTTCCCCGCGCCAGGGAGAGCACGATCCCCAGGGCGCAGAGGCCGGCGAACACCAGCAGGCCCAGGCGGAAGGCGACCAGGAACCGGGGGTAGCGGTCGGGCGTGATTTGGACCTGTCCGACCACGCCCGAAATCACCAGGGCGGCGATCCCCATGGAGAGCGTCTGCCCGATCAGGCGCATCGCTCCCGTCGTGGCCGAGGCCACCGCGTAGAACCGCTTGTCCACCGAGCCCATGATCGCGCTGGTATTGGGGGAGGAGAACAGTCCGAAACCGAGCCCGGACAGGGCGAGAATGGCGGCGACCTGCGCGAGACCGGAAGCCATTCCCAGGAAGGAGAAGAGCACGAGACCCGCTACGGTCAGCGACATGCCGGCGGAGGCGAGAAAGCGCGGCTCGACTTTATCCGCCAGCCGGCCCGCGAGCGGGGAGGTGACGGCCATCAGCACCGGCTGGGTGAGGAGCAGCAGGCCCGCCGTCCACGGGTCGAGCCCCTTCAGGTACTGGAGATAGAGGCTGAGGAGGAAGGACACGGCGAAGGTCGCCGAGTAATTGATGAGCGCGGCGAGGTTGGAGAAGGCGAAGGTGAGGTTGCGGAAGAGGCTCACGTGCAGCACGGGATAATCGATCGCGCGCTCGCGCAGGACGAAAGCGAAGAGGAGGAGCGCCGCGCCGCCGATCAGGAAGGCGCCGGTCGGCGCGGGCAGAAGCCTGAATCCGTACACGATTCCGAACAGCCCCGCGGCGTAGAGGAGCGAGCCCGGGTAATCCATCTTTTGGCCGCGCGCCTCCGCCCACTCACCGCGCATCTTCCAGAGCGTGAGCGCCGCGACGATCGCCCCGAGAACCGCGGTCAGCGCGAAAACGCTGCGCCAGCCGGCCGCCTTGGTGAGCAGGCCTCCCAGAAACGGGCCGAGCGCGCCGCCCGTGTACACGGCCGCCACCGTGACGCCCAGCGCCCGGCCGCGCTCGCGGGGCGGGTACACGCTCGTGACGATGGCGAGCGACGTGCCGAAGATCATGGCGTCGGTCAGCCCCTGCAGGCCGCGGAAAACGATGAGCGCCGGAATCGACGGGGCCAACGAGCAGAGGATGGACACCGCCGTGTAGCCGAGGATGCCGATAAAAAAGACCCGCCGCCGGCCGGTGATGTCCGCCGCCCGGCCCAGCGGGACGAGAAAGACGGCGGCCGCCAGGAGATAGGCGGTCGTCACCCAGCTCAAGGTCACGGCGTCCGCCGAGAATTCCATTCCGATGGTGGGAAGCGCGATGTTGATCGAGCTGCCCATGAACGGGGTGAGAAAGGAGGCGATGGACGCGACGGCGAGAACGACTCTTTTGTCGAGACCGGGCGGGGCTGCGGCCGGGTTCATGAAACCTCCGTGGCCGGGAAATGACGGGAGGGAGTCATTCAGTTTCCGGGCGCGATCGGAACGATTCTCCAACCCTCGGTGCTCTCGGTGAATTCCCTGACGGAGAGGCACCAGATGACGACCTTTTTGCCGGACAAGTAGTTCGGATCGGATCTGCTTTTCCGGTACAGGTTGACCCGGGTGGCGGTCGATCCCGAGCCGCGCACGCCGATCAAATCCACGGGGAATCCCAGGTCATAGGCCAGCTGGTCGGCCAGGCCCGCGCCTTGGGCGTACATGTCGCCGCCCGCGTGAAAGACCAGGGTGTGGCTGTCGCCCAGGAGCAGCACCGGGCTCGAGTCCCGCGGTTCGACGGGCGAGGCGTCTTTTTTCAAGCTGATTTTCCGCAGCGTGACGACCTCTTTCACGGCGGCGGCCTTGTCGGGGACGAGGTCTCCCGCGATCCGGATGCTCGTCCTCTTCGCCGACAGGTCGAGCTTGGCGGCGCGCGCGTACCAGCCTGCGGCCTTTATTTTTTTCGCCAGGTCGCCCGCCGCGAGCTCGCAGGCGAGGCCCGACCAATGCGTGTCCGTTTTACAATAGACCGGACCGTCCCCGTCGTTCCGGTGAGCGAGGAAGAGCGGCGTGAGGTCGACGACGTTCACCCCCGCCGAGCGGAGCAGCGCGTAAAACCGTTCATGGTAATCATCCAGGCGCCGGCCGCCGGCCTTGACGCGGGACCCTTTCAGCTTGTCCGGATAGATGATCGCCTTGGCGGGGACGGGCACGAAGTACAGCGTGATGCCCCGCTTTTGCAGCTGCCGGTTGAAATCGACGATCGCCGGCAGGGGGTCCTTCCATTCCGGTTTTTGCGCCGCCGAGACGGACGCGCTGTACTTTCCCCAAAACGCCTTCTTGGAGAGATGCAGCAGCTCCGGTTTGAAAAAAAACCAGTTGTCCACGCCCGCGATCGTCCGCGGATCGGCGCTTTTCCGGGCGGCGTCCCCGCAAAAGGAAAAGAACGAATCGTTCGCCGCCTGGCCGTACAGGGCGAGGCCGCCCAGAAGGACGAACGGGATCAGGAACGCGTATTTGTTCATGGCAGAATCTCCTCGGCCCAGCAGGGGTCTTCGAACAGCAGATCTTCGTTGTCTATTTCCGACCGGTTGATGCTGTCGTATGCGGCGCTGACGTCATACCATCTTTTCAACCGCATGGTGATTTTCTGTCCGGCCCGGTAATGCGCGGCGGCGGTGGCGACGTTGTCCTTCATGCTGAAGGCGTACACGAGCGCGCTGTAATTCTCCTTCGGATCGCCGTCGACCGTGACGTCCACCAGGTGGAACGACATGATGTGATCCTTGTAGGGGGTCGTGCCGGGAATCGGGCGCGAGGAAACGTCGTAGATGGTTCCCGTGGCGACGACTTCCTTCCCCGGCGCGGGGGTGAAGAAGACGCTTTCCCGGCTGCGGTTGAGCTTGAGGGCGAGCATTTTCCAGTCCCCGGTGACCAGCTCGCGGACGGCGAACTCCCAGACGACGACCTTCTTGCCGGCCAGCCGGTCCCTGCCCCGGGAGAGCTCGTGCTGCAGGGCCTGCCTGGTGGCGAACGCGCCGTTGTCGTTCTGGACGATCCGGTCCACGGGCCGATGCAGGAAATAGGACAGCTGTTCGACCAGCCCGGCCGATTCCCCCCAGCCCATCGCGCCCAGGGAATAAATGTTGGCGAAGCTGTCGCCCAAAAAGAGAATTTCCGCGTTTCTGTCCGAGGCCCAGGGCTTGTCGTCGCCGGTGACGATCTGGGTGATCGACGCGCGCTCCGTGTATTCCGGGCCCGCCTCGTTGCTTTTCAAAAGCATCCTGGCGATGTCCCCGACGTTGGCGACGTCGACGGTCCTCGTTTTCAGGGGCCGGGAATTGTATTGCGAAAGGGCGACGTTTTTTTCCATATACGCCGCCAGGTCCCCGGCCGCGGCCGCGACGGTCGCCGGCCGCCAGTGGGAATCGGTTTTCAGGAAGATCTCGCGCCGGGAGGTCTTTTTCAACCGCTCCAGGAGGGGCGCCGTGTCCACGACCGGGATGCCCCGTTTTGCCAGTTCCTTTTTCAGCTCGTCGAAAGAGGGATTCCGCAGGTATCCGTTCGCGCCGTCGAAGTGCGCGGATATTTTTTCCGGGTAAAACATGGGCTTGACGGGAACGGGCAGCAGGATCAGCCGGATGTTTCTCTCCCGCAGCTGCCGGTTGAAGTCGACGATCGCCTCCAGGGGGCTCGCCTTTTTTTCCACGAAAACGGTGTTGGCCTTGGCCGAGCCCCGGTTGGCCGCGCCGCCGTCGTCGCCGATCGGCGAGGTGAGGTACCGGATCCCCGGCTCGTAAAAAAGCCAGCCGTCCCTGCCGATGACGGCGTTCTCGTTGCCGAGGCGGAACGCGGCGGTGAAGACGGCCTGGGAGGGGGGAATGACGGCGTTACGAAACACGGAATCGTTCTCCAGGTCGTCCTCGTACCTGATGATGCCCTGGAGAAGATTTTCGTTCGCGTCGAACACGGCGGACGCGAAATCCTTCCCGCCGCCCGCGAGCTTCCGCGCGCTCTCCGCGGCGGCGGAGTAGACGCTGAAAAAAGAGGGCAGGATCGTTTTTACCTTTCCGGCGCGGTAGCCGGCGAGCTCGTGCATGCCCTGGACGACCGGCACGGCGGCGATCGCGAGGAGGAACGCGACGCTCAAAACGCGCGCCGTGACCTTCGAGACGTCCGTTTTTCCGATGTCGATTTTCGCCTGATCTTCCCTCGATAATTTCTGGTTCATGATTTCCGGTCCGTGTGAATCGGCCTCCTAAAAAATAAAGTAAATGAACGGATTGTAGGCCTGGGTCGTGAGCATGACGACGGATACCCCGAACAGGCCCGCGACGGCGACCGCCTTTCTCCAGGAAATCTTTTTCGTCCAGTCCCAGGTCTGCTTGCCGAACCAGGTGATGACGACGGCGGCGGCGATGGTGACGAGGTGGTACGGATTGTAGATGATCGGATGCTGCAGAAAGGCATTGCTCGAAACCGGCGTCAGCCCGAACATGCTGCCGATGTAGCCGATCGCCCGGGGCAAAGTTTCCGCCCTGAAAAACACCCAGGTGAAGAGGGTGATGACGAAGGTGACCGCCGTCCGCAGGGGGGCGGGCAGCCCGTGGTAGAGGGGCTTGCCCCCGTTGAGCCGCTCGACGGTCAGGAGCAGGCCGTGGATGCCGCCCCAAATGACGAAGTTCCAGGACGCGCCGTGCCAGAGGCCGCCCAGGAGCATGACCACCAGGAGATTGCCGTAGGTGCGCAAATCCCCCTTTCTGTTTCCGCCCAGGGGGATGTACAGGTAATCCCGCAGCCAGGACGAGAGGGAGATGTGCCATCGTCTCCAGAATTCCGTGAACGACTGGGAGTGATAGGGCGAATCGAAGTTTTTCGGGAACACGAACCCGAGCATCAGGCCCAGGCCGATCGCCATGTCCGAATAACCGCTGAAGTCGAAGTAGATCTGGAACGCGTAGGCGACGATGCCGTACCAGGCGGTGTAAAAGGGGACGCCCGAGGTGCCGAAGACCAGGTCCGCCACCTTGCCGCAGGCATTGGCGATCAGGACCTTCTTGGCCAGTCCCAGGGCCAGGAAGGCGAACCCCCGCGCGAATTTTTCGAACGTGTGCGTCCGGTTCTTGAATTGATCCGCCACTTCCGCGAAGCGGATGATGGGCCCGGCCACCAGCTGGGGGAAGAGGGACACGTAACAGGCGAAGTCGATGAAGTTCTTCATGACGCCGACCTTGCCCCGGTAGACGTCGATCGTGTAGCTCATGGACTGAAAGGTGTAGAAGCTGATTCCCAGCGGCAGCGCCACCCTGAAGGTGAGGTTGATCGCGTGATCGCTCAATCCCAGCAGCGACAAGATCGAGTTGCCGCTGTCGACGAATAAATTGAAGTATTTGAAGAATCCCAGCAGGGAGAGATTGGTGCAGATCGAGACGAGCAGCGCGATTTTCTGGACCGTCGTCCGGCCGCCGATCCGATCCTGCGCTTTCGGAAACTGGCCGTGAATGACCCAGCCGCACGTGTAATCGATGAGGGTGGAGACGAACATCAGGACGATGAAAATCGGGTTCGCCCAGCCGTAAAAGACGTAGCTCAAAAGCGTCAGGGCCAGGTGTTTCAGCTTTTTGGGCAGAATATAATAGACGACGAGAACCAGGGGGAGGAAGTAGAAGATAAACAAATGGGAGCTGAATACCATGAACGTGTACGCCCTGAAAATATGGAAAGCTGTTGAATAAACCGAAAGCGGTTTTTCAACAGCTTCCATAGATGTAAACTAGAAATTGCCGGAACTCATTCCTTGAGTTTTTTCATGGTTTATCGACTGCTTTTTACCTAATTCCAAATATCAAAATGGATTCCGGCAATTTCATAATCAGGTTTTTGAAAAAGCTCAACTTTTTCAAAAACCTGATAGGCGTTATCTTGAAAAACGGGGCCATGCCGCCGCTTGTCTCCGTCGCCCACTCAAGAATAAACCACATCGGGAGAGGTTTCAAGGGGAAATAACGCGGGCGGCCCGGTTCTTTTTGCCCGTCCGGGCGATTGGCCCGCGGCGTGCAACTTGACAGGAGGATAGCCCATACATTATTAATTGTTTTTGAGTCGCTCCGTGAAAGGATCCGCAGTGAAATACATCGCGTGCGCCGTTTTAGTCATTTGCATTATGTCGGTTGCCGGCTGCTCCACGACGCCTCCCCCCGCTCTCGCCGAGCCGGAAACATATTCCCTGGAACGGGTGGGGGACGCCTACTGGCACGTCAATCACGAATCGGAATATTACCGGTATTTCAATAAAGTCCAGGCGACCTACCATCTTCTGTTGCAGCAGGCGAAGGATCCGGCCGAGCAGCGGCGATTGTACATCGAGCGGGACCTGAAAATCGCCGAGAAGCGTCTCCAGTATATGGCCGACACCCGCCTGGTGAAGGAGGTGATCGGCGCGACAAAGAGGGTGGACGGAACCAATCCGACCGGCCATATTTTCAGGCTGCGGGACGTCGAGCACGTGCCCCGGCAGGATTTTACGCCGTCCGATCCGGCTCACTACACGTACAAGGAAATTAAGCCCCTGCTCGGGTACGCGGGAAGCGACGCGATGACCGCCATCATCGAGTTCGACCGGCAGCTCAAGAAAAGAGGCGTCTCCCTGATCGTCGTGCCCGTGCCCAATGCCTCGCAGCTGTATGCGCATAAGCTCAGCCAGGGCATCCGCCTGGAAGACGTCATCTGGCATCCCTGGGCGCAGATGATCGCCAAGCTCCTGCAGTACGACGTCGAGGTGATCGATCTGCTGGACCTCTACAAGACCTATTCCGGGGACAATACGACGATCAATTACGTCGACCACCATTGGGGGCAGGCCGGGCTCGATATCGTCGGCTGGGAGCTGGGGCAGCGGCTGAAAAGATTCCGGTTCGCTGAAAGATACTACCTGGATCCCGCCTCCTTCCGGCGGGTTCCCATCACGGTCAATACGCCCGCCCTGATCCCGCATTGGGACAAACTGAGCATGTCCTACATCGCCTCGCACATGCCCTACAGCCCGACGTATCAGAGAGTCAGCATCACCTATAAAAACAGGAAGATCGAACCGGTCGGGTCGTTCGAAGATTCGCCCGTGCTCCTCATGGGGGACAGCTTCATCCCCCACGCGTCGGACACCTCCTCGGGGATCTACGCCCACCTGGCGTATTACGCGAGGATCGTCCCCGCCGCCATCAGCCAGGACGCGGGGGCGGCCGAGCCGCCGAACTGGTACAGGATGTACGTCGCGGGAAAGGGAAAGGAGCCGCAGGTCGTCATCTGGGAGATCTACGGTTCGACGTTCGAGGGAGTCACCGATCAAGACGCCTGGAAGGTCGTCACCATGCCGGCACCGGCCGCCGCTTCCTCGGACTCGACGGCGGGCACGGCGGTGACGGAGCCGGTCAGCGAGTCGAAAAACGGCCTGACCGTCGCGCCGCAAAGGAAGCTCGAATGGATCGGCGGGGAAGTGACCGGGGTGTCGCGCATTCCGGACGTGAAGAAGCTCGATTACCCGGACGCCTTGTACGCCTACCACGTGAAGGTGACGGACAAGCTGTCCTCCGGCCTGGAAAAGGGAAAAACCGTCGTCGTGTACGGCCAATTCATGGAGAACTTCAAAATCGACAAAAACGCGATCCTGAAAAAGGGCGACCAGCTCGACTTCTATCTGGAGAAATGGATCCCGGCGACCCGGGAGACGGCCAAGATCGGAACGATGCAGGTCGTGGACGATCTCGAGGATTACGACAGCGACGTCTACTTCGATCATTTCCACGCGGCCCTGAAGACGACGCGATTGGCGGGATTGGAAAAGACGTATCTGGAAAAGGACGCGGTCGACAAGGACGGGAAACCCCTGGAAGCCCTGACCTTCCGGCTGGGAAAAACGAGACTCGTCGAAAGCATTCGCGTAAAGCTGCGCCGCCGAAATTCCGAGCCGGTGCAATTCAGCGTGGAAACGTCGCTCGACGGGAAAAACTGGTTCTCCCTCTACGCGTGCCGCGTCGCGGGCGGCGGCGATGACGAACAGGTCATCGCCTTCGACTCCGATCACCCCGCCTCGTACCTGAGGTTGACGGGACCGGCCGTGAAAAAGGCGATTGCCTTCGATAAAACGAAGAACGCGACCGGCGGATTTTCGGGAGTCGAAATATACGGATATTGAACGCGGCCGGCTTTGAGCCGGGATATTTTTTCGCGAATAAAAAAACCGGCGGGGACTTTATCCCGCCGGTTTTTTTTCACGTGTTCGCTGACGCGCTCTACCTGCCTCCGCTCGAGCTGCTGGAGCTGCTCGAACTGGAACTGCTTGAGCTGGAGCTGCTCGAGCTCGAACTGCTCGAGCTGGAGCTGCTCGATCCGCCTCCGCAATCCACGACGACGGAGCTCCGGCCGGAGGTGTACCAGCGATTGTCCGCCTGCCGCCACGCCCTGACGTAAAAGGTATAAGCGACGCGGTTCGTCAAAGGTTGCACGTCGTAGGTGGTGACGGAGCCGAACAACGTCTTTATTTTCACGAACGGTCCCGAGCCGATGGATTGGTAGATTTCCACCAACCGTGCCGGTCCGAAATTGCCGTATGAAATGTTCAGCCTGGCGACACTGCCCGGACAGACGGCGCTGGCGGTCAAGACCACCTGGGGCGGCCGCACGTATTGCACGGCCTGGGAGAGCGGAGCGGGGGCGTTCGCGGGAGCGTTCGCCGACGGCGGAACGCATCCCAGTGAAACGAGCGCGATGAGCGCGAGCGGAAGCTTTTTCATATTTCCTCCTTTTTGCCGATGCGGCTTCTGCTGATGATACGGGTCACTTATATTTTTCAAACTCCGTTGTCAATCGATAATAGGGCTGGTGCGAAATCGCGTCAATGGGGGCGGGCCGGTAGGCCGCCGCGGCCCGACGCCCGCCTCGCCGCACGGCCGCCGTTCGGAGGCCGCGAGGTTCCTTCCGGCCGTGCGGATGAAAGAGAGCGGGAAAAGATGCACCCCGAAGATATCGTTTCCGTTCCGAATTGGGGCCCGGGACGATCCACCTCTTGTTTACAAATCATTTTCAATTAACTATACTGCTAAAAAATCAACCGCATACAAGATGTATCGTGTGATGTTATACCCGTCAAGCGACGCTTTGTCGGGTATTTCCGCTTATAATTCTTTGTCATACCGAAATTTATGCAAATCCCGGTATGACAAATCAAAACGATTAATTATAATTCGTATGACACAATATTTTCTACGGGGGATGGTGACATGAAGCGAGCGCTTGTTGTACTGGGCTGTCTGATTCCGATGTTGTTGTTTGCTTCCTGCGGCGGGGGGACGACCTACGGGATAAAGGAGTTCGCCGCCGTCATGGAGAAAGCGAATACTGATCTGAAGAACGTTAAGAACTCCGACGAACTGGCCGCCCTGACCACGAGAGTGAAAAACGACATTCTTTCCCTCCAGCCGAAATTGTTGAAACTGAAGGAGGACTACCCCGGCTTTTTCTCCCAAAAACCCGACGTGACCAATCTGCCGAAAGGCGTCTCGGGGGAAGACCTGACGAAACTCATGACGGAGCTCGATCTGTTCAACGCCGAAAGCAATTCCATGCCGCCGGAATGGTCGAACGATCCCGTGGTGCAGCAGGCCGTGGCGGAATTCAGGAAGGTATACGGCAATATTTTCTAACCGGCCGTCGAAAAAGCCCGGCTTTTTCAACG
>CAZKOS010000006.1:16839-18393 GCA_964554445.1 uncultured Spirochaetaceae bacterium
ACCCGGCCGCCGGAATTATTCCACGCTGACCACCTTGACGGCGAACTGAAGGTCTTTTCCGGCCAACGGGTGATTGAGGTTCAGCACGACCCGCTCGTCCTTCAGCTCGTGGACGGTGGTATTGAACCGGCGCCCGTCCTTGTCCTTGACGGCCACGACCATCCCCTCGAAAAGGTCCGTGCCGTCGGGAAACTTGTCCTTCGATATTTCCTGGAAGGCGTTCGGATCGAGCTCGCCGTACGCGTCGCCGCATTTCACGTCTATCGTTTTTTCCTCTCCGGCCGCCATTTCCTTGACCTGGCTTTCGAGGCCGGGAATGATCTGCCCCTGGCCCTGGATGTACTCCAGGGGGGTCTTCCCCTTGGAGGATTCGACCTCTTTTCCTTCAACCGTCAAAGTATAATCCAATTTTACGCGGCTTCCGTCTTTGATCATTTTCCACCTCCATAGAATAAAAATAAAACAGCTCGTCCGATGAAAACCCATCGTCCACCACACTCAAACACCGGTCTACTCTGGAATAAAAAGGCGAGATTATGAGCGACAGCGAAAAAAACGGATAACCAACGGACTATCCTTTTCAAGCATAAAAAATTTTACGCCATGAGTCAAACGTTTTAAAGGAGAAATGTCGCCTATTTTTCGTTTTCAATTGTATTCGAGTATCCAGATCGTCGTCCCCGCCGAACCGTCGGGATCGCCGCGGCACGACTCGAACGCTATTCGTCCGCCGTCCCGGGACATGGCGGGAGCGCCGTCGTACCCGTCGTCGTGGAACGTGATACGGATCGGGCCGGTGGAGCCGTCGGTCGCGACTTTATAAATGTTGGCGTGGTCGAGCTCGTAATCCTCGCTGTAAATCACCCACCGGCCGTCCGGCGAAAAGGAGGGATCCGTCTCATCCCCCCGCCGGAACGTGAGCTGTCTCTTGTCGGTGCCGCCCGCGTCCATCACCCACAGGTCCCATTGGCCGGACGAATATTTCTGGTAGACGATCAGGTCGCCCGCGGGAGACCAGTTCGGCAGCCGGCAGTCCTGGCCGTCCGCGGTCAGGGGAACGTACTGCACCGTCTGATCGAGGCGGTGCTTCATGATGACGCCCTCGCCCTCGACGTCCAGCGGATGGGATTCGAAGACGACCCAGCCGCCGTCGGGGGAGAAGGTCGGTTCGTAGGCCATGTACCGGGACCGGTTCGTGATCCTGGCTTCATCCCCGGCCGCGCCCGTGTCCGGGATGACGAAGATTTCGTCGTGCGGCTCCCTGGACGAGGCGAAGGCGATCAGGCGGGTGGCGGGGTTCCAGGAGGATCCGGGCACGTTGACGTTGTCGTTTCCGTCCCGGACCAGGGCCTTCAGTTCCCGCGTTTCGAGATTGTACGTCAGCACGTCGGCCCGGCCCCGGTTGTAGCCGTCTTTGAAATTCGTGAAGACGATCGATCTTCCGTCCGGAGACCAGGACGGGTTCTGGCAGCTTCCGCCGACGTTGATGTCGAGCCGGCGGACCGTCCCGTCGGGAGGGTCGATCGGATCGTCGCCGGCGGCGGGGGAGCGCGG
>CAZKOS010000006.1:18493-23736 GCA_964554445.1 uncultured Spirochaetaceae bacterium
TAGAGGAGACCGTTCTTGAGGTTGCCAAAGTTATGGAACAAAAAGAATCTGTTCTTGGCGGAAACGGTCGTCTTCCTGCTCGCGCTCCTCGTCTTCAGCTTCTTCATCGGAAACCTCGGCTTCATCGGCGTTGAGATTCATCCCTTCTACTTCTACATTTTGATCATCGTTCTCCGCTACGGGCTCAGGAAGGGCCTGCCGGCGATCATTTCCGCCGGCGTCGTCTACCTGTGTCTGTACCTGGCGCGGGTAACCGGCGTCACCGCCGGCGATCTTGCCCAACCGCGGCTCTTCTTCTCGAAAATATTCGACGGTAGTTTCCACGTCTCCGCCCTGTGGCGGGAGTGTTACCAGCCCCTGGCCTTCATTCTCTTCGGCCTCTCGCTGGGATTGCTCGTGAGCATCGACAAAAAAAAGATCAAGACCGCGGAGGCGCTGGTCGCGGACCAGAACGAGAAGATCGGGAAAAAGGACAAGGAAATAAAACATATTCTCAAGATCAACGAGGATCTTTCCCACCAGCTGATCAACGCCGAGCACAGCTTCAACATCGTCTTCGACAAGACGAAGACGCTCTTTACCGACGACATTCAGCAGATTTTCTGCTCCCTCTATAATATCCTCAAGATCATCATTCGGGGAGCCGTCTTTTACGTCTACTCCATCAATGACAAATCACTGCGCTGCAATTATCCCGAGGAAGCGCGCGGCGAGGGGATCATGCTGCTCATCAACAACAAGGAGTTGATCGCCGAATCCGTGAAGACCTTCAAATTCCATTATTTCAAAGTGGTTTCGAAAGAGGACAACGACAAGGCCGTTCCGTATTTTATCGGGCCGATATACCATGAGGCGTCCCGGAATTTTTTCGGACTGGTCATCATCAGGGAAATCGATTTCATGCTGTTCAATGAAAACAAGCTGCGCACGGTCCGGAATCTATGCCGCTGGGTGAGCGAAATTCTTTATTACAAGTACGGAAAGATCAACTCAATGTATAAATGGATCGTGGACAAGGAAGAATTGAAAATCTGATCAGGTGTGAAAGTGGGATGGGTGAAATGGGACTGTTGAAAAAAATGACGGAGCGTTCCGCGTGTCCGGAAGGTCCGGCGCAGCCGGAGCGTTCGGCGAGCGCGGCCGGTCCGGCGAGTCAAATGATTCCCCCGGGTCGGACGGACACCCCGACGCCAACCGTCACTGCCGGTCAGGCCGGCACCGTGAGTCAGGCAAGCACCCGGAAGCCCAGACGTCCCAAGCGTCCGATCGGGAGGCAGGAGATATTTTTCTCGGCCCTCCTCCTGTCCTGCGGACTCGTCGATCTCGCCGGCGTGGTCTGCATCGTCGCGTTCGTTCACGGCGAACTGCTGCAGGCGGCTTTGTTTCTCTGCAGAATCCCCGTCGGGCTTGTATTATTCCTGGCCCTCCGGGCGCTGACCGCGCTCGATCCGGACAAAAAAAAGATCCTGCTTTTTTTTACGCTCTTCTTTTTCGGGTGCTTGAGCCTGTTCGGACTCGTCATCGCCTACTTCCTGTACCGAACCATCATCGACCCGGAAACCGATCCGTCGAAATTGTACCATATCGACCAGGAGGAGGGCGAGGAGGTCTTCGAGGAGGAGAAGCAGGACATCCAGATCAACCTGGAGGAGCTGTCCAACGTCAGCCCCCTCATCGACGGTCTGACCGACGAGGAAAAAAACGTCCGGGTGGCCGCCATCCTCGCCATGGAAGAGGTGGATTCGCAGGCGACCAGGCAGAACCTCGTCTCCGCCATGAAGGATACCTCGAAGGAAGTGCAGTATTACGCCAATGAAGCGATCAAGAAAATCGCCGACATGTATTTTTCCCGCATCACCGCGATCCTGAAGGCCCTCAAGGGCATGAAAACGCCGGATTATCAGACACGGAAGGAGCTGGCCGATCTCTATTCCCTCTTCGCCGAGGCGAACATTGAACATCCCGTGATCGTGGAATCGTACCGGGCGAAGGCGATCAAGATTTACGAGGAGCTCATCACGCTCTTTCCGGAGCACAGGCGCGACATCGTCTACCGCCTCATCCCCGCGCTGTATTACAACCGGAATTACGATTCATGCATCCGGTATTGCTTCGAGGTTGAGGAGGGCGATGAAAATTACGAGCACGCACGGTCGTTCAAGGCGCGGGCCTTTTTCGCCCTGCGCGACATTCCGGCCTTGATCCAGATCAGGAAAGACATCAAGGATCTGACCCTGCATCCGCTCGAAGAGCCGCTCGGCATTTTCAGCGAAACGTAACCAAGGGCGATCGCATGGATGACGTCTGCTTCATTTTGGAGGGTACCTACCCGTTTATCGGCGGGGGCGTGTCGGTCTGGGTGCAGAATCTCCTGGAGAGCATGCCCGACATCAGCTTTTCCATATTGGCGCTCTCGCCGAAGATCGAAAAACCGAAGAAGTACAAATACGTCCTGCCCCCCAATGTCAAGAACCTGGTGGAAGTCTTTCTCTATACGTCGATCATTCCCAAGCAGCCGTGCCCGATGGCGCAGCGAAAAGACGTTTTCTGGCGGAAGTTCTACGATTTTTTGTCCGGCAAGGACGAAAGCTACGGCTCGCATTTCGCCGAGCTGCTGCCGATGTTGATCGACCCGAAGCAGCGCGTGGTGAGCAGCTACGATCTGCTCTACTCGGAAGAGTCGCACAAGATCACCGAGAAGCTCTACGAGCAGAAAAAGGGGACCTGCTCCTTTTTCGATTTTTTCTGGACGTGGCGGTCGATGCTGCTCATCTTGATCCAGACGCTGCACATGGAAATCCCGCCCGCGCGCCTCTATCACGCGACGAGCACCGGCTACGCCGGATTGGTCGGCGTGATCGCGAAAATAAAATACGGTCGTCCCCTCGTCCTTTCCGAACACGGCATCTACACGAACGAGCGGAGGATCGAGATCAACCAGGCGACCTGGATTCAGAAGGACGACCGCAGCCGGGTGTACATCCAGAAGTCGCAGGGAATGCTGAAGGACCTGTGGATGGATCACTTCCGGCGCCTGGGCCAGGCGACCTACGATTTGTGCGACGATATCATCACCCTGTTCGAGGGCAACAAGAAACTGGCGGTCGAATTCGGCGCCAACTTCGACCGCATCACCATCATTCCCAACGGCGTGCGGGTCGAGCAGTACGGGGCGCAGCGGGGGACCCCGAAGCCGGATCCCTCCACCTTCATCGTCGGACTGGTGGGCCGGGTCGTCCCGATCAAGGACATCAAGATGTTCATCAAGGTCTGCAGGATCGTGACCAACTGGGTGCCGAACTGCCTGTTCCAGGTGATCGGACCGTTCGAGGAGGACGCGGACTACGTGCAGGAATGCCTGGAGCTGGTGGAGATCCTGGGGCTGGAGGAGAAGTGCATTTTCACCGGCCCGAAAAACCTGGTGAAGGAGAAAACGTACACCACGCTCGACATCATGGCGCTCACCAGCATCAGCGAGGGGCAGCCCCTGACCATTCTGGAGGCGATGTGCGTGGGAGTGGCCTGCGTCACCACGGACGTCGGGGCCTGCAGCGAGCTGCTTTACGGGCGGACCGAGGAGGACAAGGCTCTCGGCAAATGCGGGTTCGTCGTTCCCATCGGAGACGTGGACAGGTTCGCCGAGTCTTGTATCAGAATACTGAAAGATGATACCTTGAGGGAGAACATGAAGCGAATAGGGATCGAGCGGGTCGACAAATACTACAAACAGGAGAGGATCATCCAACTCTACAAATCCGTGTATCTCAAGTACGTCACAAACTGATTATGGCCGGCATAGCGTTCAAACTGCAGCGAATCGTCTCGAATGAATCGTACACGTCCGTCATCCGGGGCTTCATCTACGCGATCATTCTCACCTCCGGGCCCTGGCTCATCATCGTCACCTCCCTGGGAACGCTGTCCGTGTATTCGACCTTCATCATCAATCTTCCCTCGCGCCAGTTGTTCAAGATTCTTCTGGTCAACAATTATTTCCTCACCATCATGGTGACCGGCACGCTGCAGCTGTTCTTCACGCGCATCTTCGCGGACAAGATGTTCGAAAAACAGCGCGCGGCCCTGCCCAACGTCATCATGTGCAACCTCATCGCCGCCCTTATCGCCGTCTCCATCGTGTCGCTTCCCTTCATCATCCTCATCGACGTCTCGTTCATCGTCAAGCTCCTGACGTTTTCGCTGTTCATCGCGATCACCGTGGCCTGGGTGCTGATCAACTACGTCAGCGCCAGCGACAGCTTCCTGAAATTCATCAAGCACTACCTGATCGGAGCGGGTTCAAGCCTCCTCCTGGGCTACGTCCTCGGCTCTTTTTTCAAATTCATCGGCCTCTACGTGGGCTTCATCCTGGGCCAGGTGTATATCGCCGGCGTCCTCTTCATCAAGACGCTCAAGGTGTTCGGCTTCCCGAAAAAACTCAACCTCAAGGACATTACGGAGAAATTGTACTACGCCGATCTCCTGCTGAGCGGATTTTTGCTCTACGCCGGCATGTGGGTGGACAAGGTCATCATGTGGTACGGCCCGACCGGCCGGCGCTTCAATTCGATCCTGTTTTACAATCCCCATTACGACGACGTTTTTTACCTGGCCTTTCTCCTCTCGACGCCCATCATCGCCATATTTTTCATCGTCATCGAGACGGATTTCTACAAGGCGTACTACGGATTTTTCAGCCGCATGATGAAAAAAGGCTACTGGGGGAACCTGGGGAAGATCAAGACCGCGGGCGTCAGACTGATCAAGTGCGTCGACTCGTCGCTGCGCATGCTGCTGCTCGTGCAAACCATCGTCACCATCGCCGCCATCCTCCTCTCCCGGCAGATCTTGCGGCTGTTCAACATGGCGGAGAGCGTCGATACGCTGCTGGCCGTCGTCATCATCGGCAGATTCTTTCAGATGATGATGCTGATTGTGTGCGTGCTGCTCTTGTATTTCGATCTGCGCCGGGAATCGATCAGGGTGTACGGCGTGTTTTTCGTCATGAATATCGTGTTGACGCTCGTTTTCATCGAGTTGGGGCCGCAGTTCAACGGCGTCGGGATGACGATCGCCTCCGTCGTGTGCTTCATCTACGCCACCCGCCTGTTGAGATTCTACCTGCGCAATGCCATCTACTACACCTTTACCAAGCGGGAATTGCCCTACGCCACGAGAATGGAAAGGCGGATCTATCTGCACAAGTCCGAGGCGTTCGGCAGGTACTACGTCAAGGACGAGAAATC
>CAZKOS010000006.1:23836-33854 GCA_964554445.1 uncultured Spirochaetaceae bacterium
TCAACTCGTCTTGAGACAGACGAAGCAGTCGGATCCTCGTGGGACTGGAGTAATCGGGCGTCGTGTGGGCCTCGAAGACGACCAGGCGTCCGTCCGGGGAGCACGCCGGGGCTCCGTCCTCGAATTGAAGCGAATGGGAGAGGCGGATCGGCGTCCGGCCGTTCACGCCGAACGCGTAAATGCCCGCGTACTCCGCGCCGACGTCGCTGGATGACAGGACGTAGAGATCGTTGAAATACCAGGAATTGTCGGTATTCCCCGCCTCGGGCTGCGGGAGCCGGCGAATCCCCGTGAGCGCCGGCCGCGCGCCCGAAAAATCGACGGCGGCCGTATAGATGCGCCAGTTGTCCCGGCCGCGGTCGGCGCGCTGAAAAACGAGGCGCGTTCCGTCCCACGACCAGTTCGGCTGCCGGTCATCGTGCGCGGGGTCGTCGAGCAGGCGGGTGACCCTGTTCCCGTCCTCCCGCTCGACGACGGCGAGCGCGTGCGGCTTCCCGTCGTCGAGAAAGCCGATTTCAAAAGCCATGATCGAGGGCCGCAGGGGATGGAAGACCGGTTCGATGTAGAACGAGCCCCGCTCGTCGTTCCTCGTCACCTGGACCGCGTTCGCGCCGTCCTCCTGGACGATGAAAATGTCTTCGGTCGGTCCGTTGCAGTCGGAGGCGTAGCAGATTCCGCCGTCCCGCCAGGCGTGGCCGGGCATGACGACATTGTCGCTGTCGTTGCCGACGATTTTCCGGAGCGCCCCGGTGGAAAGCCGGTATGTATAAATTTCCGACGGCCCCTCATTGTAGCCGCGGGTGAAGCGGGTGAAGACGATCGAACGATTGTCCGGCGAAAACGACGGGTTTTGGAGACTGCCCGTCAGGGGGATGGCGAGCTCCACGGACGAATCCAGCCGGTCCGCTTGCGGGCCGACGGTGGATTCGAGAAAAAGCGTCAAGAGGAAAAAAACCGCCCGGCCCGCCTTTTTCACCCGCCCGCCTCCCCGGAACGACGGCGGGCGCGCCGCTGGAGACGTCCGCCCGGAGGAATGAAAACCGGGATCATTTTTGCTCAATGATCAGCAGACCGTTGATCAACACCTCGACCTCGCACTGAACGGTGCCGCCGGTCTGTTGGAACCGGACCGGACTCCCGCCGCTCTTTTCGGGACTGGTGTAGATCACGCTTTTGATTTCCCGGCCGCCGGGCCAGGGGAGGGACAGCCGGACTTTCGCCGCGACGGCTTTTTTGTCCTTGTTCGACACCCACCCGTAGTTCACCAGCTGGCAGATCGTTTTTTTCCCCAGCTGGTAGGCTTGAATGTACACTTCCGTCCGGCCCGTAATCCACGGCTTGATGCCGGCTTGTGCCAGGACCGGATGGACCCGCGGATTTCTCTCGCGGTACAAGGCGTTCGTGAAATCCTTGCCCGGCAGCTCGCTCAGGAAGATGACGGTGCCCTTGCCGTGCGGAACGGAACGCGCGCCGTTTTTTGCGAGCGATTGCCATTGGCTCCGGGCGAGCTGCCTGTCTATCGCCGCGAAGGTGCCGCTGTCGTTCCCGGTGACGATCAGGGTCCCGCCCCGTTCCGCGTAGTCCAGCAGCAGCCGCAGTTCTTCCGGCGCGAGGCAGACGGCGCGGGGAACGACGACGGCGCGGTGCGGGGCGAGGTCGTCCGCCGTCGCTTGATTGAGCGAAAAAACGTCGAACGGAACGTGGTCCTTGACGAGCATGAGCGCCCAGCCCCGGTACTCCGCCATGTAGTCCGAATAGAGCAGGCTCATCTCCGGCGCTTTCACCCACCACCGGTAGGCCGGGGAGGGGGCGGCCTCCGACATGTAGAACCCGCCGTCGAGGTCGCCGTCGACGAGGTCTCTCGTCTGGGGCGAATAGAGGAGGGCGATTTCGGCCGTCGAGCGCGAATGGTAGATCTCGTCCGAATGGGCCTCCAGCCAGCCGAACATCTTGGCGCGGAATCTTCTGCCCACGGAGGCGCACATTTCCGGTATTTTCGTCTCGTAGGGATTGCACTGCGCCGCCAGCACCGAGGCCATGACGAGCTGCGCGTCGTCGTTGGCGTACCCGTACGAAAAGGCCCAGCGGCTTTTGTCCCGGGAAATTCCACGGCTGAAGCGGTAGGCGGTGAACAGGCAGAGCCAATCCTCGACGTTCGCGTCCCGCATGCCCGTGGTGTCGCTGATCGCGTCGACCTCCCACACGATGTCCAGGTTGCCGCTGAAAAAGGTGGGATCCAGGCCTTCCCGGGTGTTGATCAGGTGGTCGGTGCTGACGACCTCCACGATGATGCGCATTTTCGGATCGACGCGCTTCACCGTTTCGGCGGCGCCTTCCAGAAAATCGGCCAGGGTCTTGTGCCGCCATTCGATCCAGCGCCTGAAGGAAAGGTCGTGAAAGTCGACCTCCTTGGGAAACTCCATCCCGGTTTCCGCCTTGAACTTCTGCATGCAGGCGTCATTGCTGCAGGTCCATTCCCCGACGATGGTGTTGAAAAGAGGCACGTCGAGCCAGAGGCCGTCGAGACCGGTACGGGCCAGCTTTTCGAGCCGCCGGTAGTAGTAGTCGCGGTACGGCGTGTTGGGGCAGAGCCAGGCGCTCTCGTCGTGGGGTTCCACCCAGAAGGCCTTCGATCCGTAAAAGTAGTTGTACGTCTTCCGGTCGAAATTCCGCTGCAGCCATTCGGGGTGGTCCTTCTGCATGGAATGCGGCTTGATTTCGCCGTCGGGGGTGACGCATTCCAGGGTGGGGTAATACCAGACCACCTTGAGGCCGCGCGCGTGGGCGTGGGCGACGACCCGCTTGATGAACGCGCACTGGTAATCGATTCCCGCGTCGTCCATGTAGTCCGAAAGCGACGTGTCGCATTCGAGCACGTTGACGTGCTGCGCCGCGAAGCTGTCCAGGAGGTCGTCCAGATCGACGTCCTTGATCGTCTCGTGGAGGCCGAAGCCGGCGATGCGCGCGGTATGGAGCCAGTCCGGCTCGTCGGCGAACGCGGCGGCGGACAGCCAGGCGGAGAGCAGGATGAAAATTATTCTTTTGACGACCACGCGGCCTCCCTTGCCTCTGCGGCGCTCACTCGTTTCTTCAATATACCCGAAACAGGCGCGGAACGTCCCTCCGGGGCCCCCGCGCAGCAAAGCTCCGCGGGGGCCGAAGAATCCAAAACAAAACGAGTCACGCGGACCGTTTGCTGTTGGGAGATTCCCCGCTTCGCCCGGAATGACATCGTGATACCCGTCATATCCAAAATCATTCGTCCCATCGCTCATGCTGCCGACCGACCGCTAGGTCAGGTTGAAGCTGATGAAAAAGCTGAGCCCGGCCTCGTGGGTGGGCATGCTCGTGTCCTGTCCCGGCAGGGGCAGGACGTTTTGATATTCGTAAAAAAGATCAAGCGAGAATTTGACGTTGCTTTCGGAGAGCAGGTCGAAAATCGAAAGCTTCCCGCCGACCGTGTATTCGTTGGTGTTGGATATTTTTCCCTCGGCCGTGATGTTCAGGGCCACCGATTCGCTCAGGCGCTGCTTGAACGTCAGGTCGACGACGTGCGTGTGGGTGAACGTTTCATCGGTATAAAAGGGGATGCGGTCGGTATCGGTCAGGAGCTCGAAATCGTAGCTGAATTCGAGCTGCGTGGCCGGTATTTCCTTCACGTAGCCGACGCGCGCGCCGTGGTAGTCGTATAACGCGTCCGAGGAAAAAATGACGAACGCGAGCCCGGCCGTCACGCGCGAGCGGAGGAGCACGTTCCAGATCCAGTGCAGCTCGTATTCACCCGTGAGCGACGTGCCGTCGGGCAGGAGGAGACCGAGCCCGGCCCCGGCATCGTTGTCCCGCAGGGGATCGTTGTACGATTCGATTTCCTCGAACAGGACGCTGTGGCAGGAGGCGTGGAGAAAGAGGTGGCGGACGATCTGGGCGTCGAAATCCAGGCCGGCGGTGGGAAATGTTTTATACGTGTCGTTCCAGGGGATCGTGAGCCTGTCGGTGACGGGATCGGAATAGTGGTCGCTGGAGCCGGCGTCGTAGACCAGGATGTTTTCCAGGCCGAACACCGCGGAGAAATTGACCTTCTGGTCCGGGGTGGCGGCGGTGACGAGCATTTGCGTCGTGACTTTTCCCGCGTGATACGGTTGGTCTTTCTCCGGATCTTTGGGGATATCGAACAAATGCGTGTAAATGATATTGAGCTTGACGGTGGAGACGCTCTCCAGGGAGGTGAGCGTATAACAGAAATTCTCGGCGAGCGTGAAGAGGCGATCGTCGAACGTGTCCTTGTACTGCGCGCTGGTTGTGGTGCCGACGACGTCGAAGAGGAGCAGCGATTTCTTGTAGGCCGTGAAGGTGGCTTGGTATTCCGCCGTCAGCTCGTGCGGAGGGGGGGTGACCACGCCCAGGACTTCGCGCAAGAGGAGCAATTTCTGATAGGCTTCCTTGTCGACGCCGTAGAGATAGATGAGGCGCGTGCTGTTGGGGATGTTGTGCGGGGCCAGGGCGTGAATCCGCTCCCGGATGACGAGCTCCTCGCGGACGTCGCCCTCCTCCGCGTAGAAGACGGCCAGCTTTTCAAGATTGGCGGCATCGAGGGGTTCGTGCTCGTCAAGCATGATCCGGACCCGCTCTTCCTCCCGGAACATGTTTTCCCCGTGAAAGAGCTTGGCCAGCCGTTCCAGCGTGGCGGCGTCGTCGGGATCGATGTCGATGATGTCCATGGCGGTTTTGATTTCCTGAATGGGCATCTGGTAGGCCCGGTAGACGTCCATCAGGATGACGCGAACGCCGACGTCCCTCGGCTTCACGGCGGCGAGCTTTTCCAGCACCACGATCGCGTAGGCCCAGTTTTTGCTGGCGATCGCCATTTCGCACAATCGCTGCAGAATGGAAGCGTCCCGCGGGTATCTCTTCTGCAGTTGCTGGAGCTTGTAGATCGCCGCCTCGCTTCGCTCCATGTCGAAAAGCACGCGCGCTTCCGCCAATTCCTTGTCGATGAGGGCTGTTTGCTTATCGTCGGCCGACAGGGAGGGAGACGCGACGACGGTCAGGAGGAACGCGAAAAAACAAAACAGTGTCTTTTTTTCAAACCGCACGCGACTCCCCCATTTACTTCACCGCCAGGCGGAGTTGATACCGGCCGGGAGGGGCGGGAAACATTTTCGTAAAGCCGGCGGTTCCGTCGGCGTCGGCGGACAGGACCTTGGTGAACACCGGCGCGTCGTTCCGATCGACGATCGACAGGCGGTAGGCTCTCTTCGGCCTCAATCCCCCGAAGTTGAAATAACCCTTCCCGAACCCCTCGAAGGCGAGCGATATCCCGTCGCCGTTCCGCTCGAGCAATCCGGCTTTCATGGTCGATTGCCGCAGAAAAGGCACGTCCGGTTTGGCGTCGGAGAAGACGAGCTTGTATTGTTTGGTGCCGTCCAAATGGAAGTACGTTTGACCGCCGTGCCACAGGAACCCGATCACTCCTTTCGACTTTTCCAGGTCGGGATACGTCTCCGCGGCGAAGCGGATGGTCCGCAGGTTCCCGCCGTTCTCGAAAAAATACGCGTCGCCGTCTTTCCTGACGCGGGTCGCGTAAAAATCCTCGACGATCTTCACGTAGTCGCTCGCGAACACGCCCGCGAAATTTCCCGCGCGAAAATATTTGAAGACGGTGATGCAGGCGTTGATGCTCTCCCACTTGATGCCCGCGTAGTAGTGGTAATACAGGTTCATGGGAACGATCCGGTAGGGGTTTTCCGTTTTTCGATAGTGATCGAGGACTTTCTTTTGTCCGCCCCAGTCGCCGGTCAGGAAGAGCGAATAGATGTAATCGTTCTGGGCGGACGTGTAGAACTGCCGGAATTTTCCCTGTGGGTTCGACAGCGGGCAGAGGCCCGCGATCGAGGGATGCTCGCTGTCGAAAATCGGGTCGCCCCCGTTCAGGTTTTCCAGTCCGGCCCGGGCGGCCGTTTCCAGCGCCTCCGCATTGGGATTGCATTCGCCGGACCAAAGCACGATTTTGAGCTTTTTTCCCGGCGGGGCCGCGTACCTGTCTATGAATAATTTCGTCCCCCACAGCTCGTAGACGTAATCCTGGGGCTGGTAGGCGATCTGCCAGGGGTAGGAGTCGGGATTGACGATATAGGGGTCCCCCCGCACCCAGTTGAAGGGATGGGTCGTCGTGTGGGAGGCGATCTCGACGTTCGGCAGGCGGTATATTTCCCTCGCCAATTCCAAAAAGGGATTGTAGTATTTGTTGCCGTTGTTTTCCAGGAGGAGGCTGATGGTGGAGGCGGAGAAGGGGAGGTCGCCGTACGGCCGGAAGTGCTTTTCCAGGACGTACTTTCCCGCGTAGTTGGTCCCGTCGATGAGGGAGATCGATTCCAGGGCGTCGCCGTCGATATGAATGTAGAACATCCGCGATCCGCACAGGGTGGTGTAATCGGGAACGGGAAAGCGGAGGTCCAGCGCCTTCGTAAAAAACAGGTAGGGATTCACGATCCACTGGCCGATGGTCGAGCCCTCGGCCACCTCGTACTGCAGTTTCCCGGCCAAAGATTTGTGGATGCGTTCGATCCGGCCCATGTCCTTGTAGGGAAAGTAAAAGGGGCTGTTGTCCAGGGCGACGCCGCCGCGGTCGTTCGTCACGACCAGGTCGATCCGGCCGCTGTAACGGTCGTCCAGGGCGAGATAGACATGGTCGGCCGGATCCGTCGCGAGATATTTGTGGGTGTACTCGAGATAATCGAGTTGCGGCTCGTACTCGAACCCGATCATACTTTTGTCGAGCGTGACGACGCCGGGAAGGTATTCCGCCCGGGCGAGGGTGAGTTTCTCGTGCTTGATTCCCAGGGCGGCGAAAACGGGCGCCACGTTGTGGGCCTCCACCAGCGTGTCCCGATCGAAATAGGCCCCGTAATTCTCAAGGATGACGACCTTCACCCCGGCTTTGATCTGCCGCAGCATCCAAGCGTTGTATTCGCGCGCGTGCACCATGAACGGCGTCGTGTGCCAGGTGACGATGCCCCGGTATTTCTCCATCTCGGCGCCGTCGGGGAGACCGTCCTCCACCGCCCGGTAGTCGCAGATGAGGCCCAGGTAATTGAGCGCGATGCCCGCGCGGTCGAAGAGCGGATGTTCCTCCAGGGAGGGCGCTTCGCTTTTTTTGTACAGCACCAGGAGGCGGCGCTTCACTTCGTCCCGCGCGATTTCGATTTTCGGGGCCGCGGGGAGCGGGGGAATGGGATTTTCGTCGACCAATTGCCGGTGGGTCTTCAGGTCGTACGTGGGCACGGGCGGCGTTTTTCCCGCGAGCCCTTCCCTGATGAAGCGCACGAGGTTCACCCGTTGTTTCATCCGCCGGCTTCTTTTATCCCAGACCCTGATGAAATCCTCCAACACCATCCCGCCGAACGGCGTGTGGACGACGACGGCGCTCTTCGAGTCGAGAATATCGGTGCGTTCCAGCTCCAGGTAGACCTTGTTGGCGGGATTGACGCTTCTGAAATATTGATAGTAGTCCAGGTCTCTTTGCGAGAGGCGGGTTTCATATTCCGCCATGGCGGGAACGATGCGGGTGATGCGCAGTTTTTTGTTGACGTTCGTCCAGCCGAAGAGGAACTCCAGGCCGAAGGGCCAAAAGAAAGTGTTGATGGCGATCGTGCTTTCGTTCCATTCAAGGTACGTCCCGTCGGCCTTGGGGATCATGCCCTGATAGGCCCCGTAGCTGCCGATGATGATGATTTTGCGTCCCGCCTCCATCTGGTCGAGGAGAAAACGCGTATAGCGCTCGGCCCCGATCATTTTGGTGCTCAGGTAGCAGGTGACGATTCCCCGGTAGCGCGAAAGGTCGACCTTTTCCCCGCCGGCCAGCAGGCGTTCCACGTCCCGGCTGTCCCACCGGTAGCCGGCCTTGACCACGGCCTTCCCCACGTAGTCGATCGAGTCCTGATGATACGCGTCCCGCTCCTTGTACAGAATGAGGACCCGTCGTTCGTCGGCGGAGAGATCGTGAAGCGCGATGCAGAAGAGTAGACTGATGAACGATGCCGTAATCTTCAATTTTTGGTTTTTTTTCATAATGGTATAAAAACGCAATCTGATCCCGGCGAGCACCGCCGCGACAAACCCACCGTATCACTTTACAGTTAAAAAAACAAGAACCGTTTTCCGTGCGAACGGCTGCTACCTGATCTCGACCCGGCCCGTGACGAATCTTCCGTCCGCCCGGCGCAGGCTCCCGTCGATGGCGAAATCGACGGCCGGCTTGTCGACGACCGGGTCGACGATCGCGATGCCGATGTCGTATTCGCCGCCGGCGAGATCGTCCGGTATTCTCATGGCCGCTTTGACCTCGTGTTTCCCGGGCAGCCAGCGCCTGATATCGATCTGCTTCATTCGATAGAAAACCGCGACCCGGTCGTTCCGGATCAGGCTGATCTCCAGGGGCCAGTTGTAATAGAAGGGAGCCACCCCCCGGTTGTCGACGGCGAGGGTGACGGTCAGGGTCGCCCCGGCCGTGACCCAGGAGTCGTACGTCATCCGGGTGACGACGAAGCGGTAGCCCATGGTCTTCACCAGCTCGTCGATCCGGGCCTGGTATTTTTCGGAGTCGAGCATTTTGCCGGGAGAGCTGGGCCCGATCCACGAGGTGTGCGAATCCCTGATTTGGCGCAGGGTGGTCTTGAAATTGTCGTCGTCAAGCCAATGGAGCACGCCGTCCTCGTGGGTGGCCATTTCACCGCCGGACGGGGCGCCGTGCCACCAGTCCGCGGCGAGCGGCGGATGGGAAGCCATGTCCCATTCGCTCCTGTACCCCGAGGCGATCATGGAAAGCCAGCGGGGCGTGCCCCAGGCGGTGCCGTCGCCGATGACGTCGTTGAAAAGGCCCACCCGGGCGTGGTCGAGCTGATACTGAAGCGGCCGGCGCAGCAGCAGGAACTTGTCCGGAAACGCCTCCGCGTAGTGGTTGACGTAGAGCTTGGCGGTCGGATAGGGCGGAAACTCCCCGGTTCCCGCGGGCCAGGTGTGCCATTCCCCCCAGTGCCCCAGCGAGCCGATTTCAATAAAGGCGATCCGGGCGTCTCCGTTATAACGGCGTCCCAGCGCGGCGATGAACCGTTTGTGCTCGCGGATCAGAACGGGATTGGTGTAATCGGGTGAAAAGCCGTCGCCGATGTCGCCGTCCGGGGATCCTTTCGTGCGGTAGAACGTGCCGGCGCCTCGCATCTCGTCAAAGAGCCATTGCGGGATGTCCTTGTCGGCGCCGGGCGGGTGCTCGCCGGGATTGTCGAGGACCACGCGCAGAATGATCTTCTTGTTCCCGACCGCCTTGTCGAAGTTCCAGTCGCGCTCGAAATTTTCCCATTCGAACCGGTCCTTTTGAGGCTCGACCTCCGCCCAGAACACGCGGGCGTAGATCATGCTGCCGGGTTGGCTGTAGCGTTCGTAATACGGGCTTTTGCCCCAGGCCGCCCATCCCTTGAAGGGATTGAGGGGGAGGGGGGCGTCGGACGCGGGGGGCGTCAGGGCGATTTTGTCTCCACTTTTGGAACAGGTATCCATCATGACTGCCGGGCTCAGCATAACGCATACCGCCAGGAAAAGAAAGCCATTGTTCATATCATGAGCAGCGCCCGGACGCCGATGAAAACGCCCAACCCGAAGATGATGACCGAGGCGAGGACGGGCAGCAGTCTCAGCCTGCGGTCGGTGAGCCGGTTTTTCAGCAGGTGCGCGGCCTTCACCATGATCAGCCCGATGGTGAAGAGCACCGCCGCGAGCCCCATGCTGAAGACCGTGATGATGACGATGCCGAGGGTAATTTTCTGCAAAGAAATGGCCAAAAGCAGGATGACGATCGCTTTGGGGCAGGGGATGATGCCTCCGGAGATGCCGAGGAGAATGTTGTTCCAGAGGGAAAAGTGATGCTCGGCCGGATGGTGATGATGATGGTGAGCATGGGCGTGGTCGTGGTCGTGATCGTGATCGTGATCGTGATCGTGATCGTGATCGTGATCGTGATCGTGAT
>CAZKOS010000006.1:33954-37970 GCA_964554445.1 uncultured Spirochaetaceae bacterium
TCGTGATCGTGATCGTGATCGTGATCGTGATCGTGATCGTGATCGTGATCGTGATGCTCGCGCGGCTTCGGGTTCTTATAGGCGACGAGGCGGGTGATGAACAGCCACAAACCGATGCCGAAAACCGTGATCCCCGAGAAGAGGCCGATCCATTTGTTGGCCGTTTCCGGCAAAAAGAAGTTCGTGACCCACAGGGCGATGAAGGCCAGGACGATGACGCTCGCCACGTGGGAAACGGTGAGCGTCAGGGAGAGGACCACCACGTCCCGGATTCTGCCTTTGGAGCCCACCAGGTAGGCGGCCATGAGGCTTTTCCCGTGTCCGGGCCCGACGGCGTGGATCGCGCCGAGCACGAAGGAGACCCCCAGCACCGCCAACAGCAAAAGCGGATTCGATTCCGGGTTGTATAAAAAGTGATTGATGAAATCCTGGGTCAACTCTTCGTCACTCCACCTTGAACGCGGTTTCCAGTTTAGTATACGGCAAAAACTGAACGCGAATCGCCGTTTTATCGAAGAAAATTCCGAAAATCGTTTTTTTGTTCGCGTCGACGTATCCCGGGTAGACCGATTGAAAATAAATCTTTGTTTCACCCGTCATCTTCACCTGGATGAAGCGGGCGATCGCGTTCTCCTGCTGTTCGGTGAACGCGGCCCGGTCTTTCGCGTAGTCGATGAACTGATTCCCGATCTGAAACAAAAGCCGGGGATCGATGGCGAGCTTGTGCGCTCCGCGGGTCAGGGCGAGGCCCTTCACCGAGATGACCGCTTTTATCGTCACGTCGGCGACGAAATCGTCGTTCGCGATCGCGGGCGCGGTGACCGACCTCACCGCCAGGGCCAGCGGTTTTCCGTCGAGGGCGGCGGGATAATCCGGGAGCTGTTTCTCGAGGTCGGCTTCGTATTCCCGGAAGAAGGCCGCTATTTCTCGCGAGCTCAATTTTTTATCGCCGTTTTTATCCGCCATGAACCGGACATGCGGAGCGATCTGCCCGCTGTAGACCGATTCGACGACGATGAGAAGACCGCCGGCTGACAGACGGATATCGACGCTGTCCTTCATCTCCTCGTTCGTGTCCGCGTAGAGGTTGAAAACGTGGGCGTGGATGCTCTCGAAGTGAAACAGGAGAAGCGCGGCGCAGCATACGATCTTGACGCTGGTCATGGCGCGCCGTCCCTGCGCGTGACGATCGAGCGGCGCGGCCGGCCGCGAGGAAACCGCCCGGCCGTTGTTCTTCTGATAACCGGGCCGTTATTCATGTAGAATTTCTTTTCGGTACGCGTTCCACGTCGATGCCACGATCGTATCGACGTCGCTGTATTCGGCCTTCCAGCCCAGGTCGGCCGCCGCCTTCTTCGAGGAGGCGTACAGTTCCGCCGAATCCCCGGGCCGCCTCGCCACGACGCGGACAGGGACCTCCCGGCCGGTGATCCGCTTCACGGCGGCCAGCATCTCCCTGACGCTGATGCCTTTTTCGCTGCCCAGGTTCACCAGCAGGCTGCGTTGATGCGCGCTTATATATTCGAGGGCGGCGATGTGGGCTGCCGCCAGGTCGCTCACGTGGATGTAATCCCGCACGCCGCTGCCGTCGCGCGTCGGGTAATCGTCGCCGAAAATCTCCAATTCCTTCCGCACGCCGCAGGCCGTTTCCATGATCACGGGGATGAGGTTCTGGGGATTTTTCTCGAGGCCCGTCACCCGCCCTTTCACGTCGTATCCCGCCGCGTTGAAATAGCGCAGCACGGCGGCCTTGATTCCTTTCAGGGTATCGTACCAGGAGAGAATCTGTTCGATGGCGAGTTTGGTGAAACCGTAATAATTGAGAGGTTCCTGGGGGTGCTTTTCGTCGATCGGATTGTAGCGCGGCTCCCCGTAGACCGCCGCGGACGACGAGAAACAAATGTATTTCACGCCCGTCTCGCACATGGCGTTCATGATGTTGATGGAGCCGCTGATGTTGTTGCGCGAATACTTTTCCGGCTTGAGCATCGACTCGCCGGCGGCCTTGAAGGCGGCCAGGTGAACGACCGCGTCGAACCCCTTTTTCATGGTCGCGGCCAGGGATTCGTAATCCATGATGTCGCCTGCGACGAACTCTTCCTCGGCGAAGATGTTTTTTCGCAGACCGCTGGAAAGGTTGTCGTACACCGTCACGCCGTGCCCCTTGTCCAGCAGTTGGCGGCTGACGTGGCTTCCTATGTACCCGGCGCCCCCGATCACAAGCACTTTCATACGCTCACTCCCCTTTTTCAACGACCGTTTTTATCCGGTAAGCAGTATAGAGCGGCGGGACGTTTTTTACAAGCCGGCCGCCTTGTCCGGGCGCGGTTCCGGAATCGGTTATTTCAGCGTCCGTTGCTTGCCTTTCCGCCCGGACCCCGGTAATCTGATCGTCGTCATGAACGTTATTCTCCTGGGCATGAAACATTGCGGCAAGTCCACGGTCGGGGCGCTGTTGGCGAAAAGCCTGGGCCTGCCCTTCTTCGACCTCGACGCGCTCCTCCTGGCCGAAGCGGAAGAAGGGGGGGAGGTGCGGGGCGGGATAGAGGAGATTTTCCGCCGGCGCGGGCCCGAAACCTTCTTCCGGCTCGAGGCCGACGCCTTCGGCTCGATCTGCGCCGCGGCGCCGCCGGGAGGGTTCGTGCTCGCCCTCGGCGGCCGCACGCCGCTCAATCCCTTTCTGGCCGGCGCGCTTGAGCAATGCGGCGTTCTCGTCTATATTAATACCCCGTTCGCCGCCATCCGGCGGCGGATCGTGGCGGGGGGAACGTCGGTTCTTCTCGACGGCGCCGATCCGGAAAAGACCTTGCGCTCGCTGTACGACGAGCGCCATCCCGTGTACGTGAGGCTCGCCCGGCTCGTCGTCGACGGATCGGGCTCGCCCGAAAAAATCGCCGGCCGGATAAAGGCCGGCCTGGCGGGTTGTTGAAAGAGTTGAGCTTTTCAACGACCTGATGGAGCAGGAGCGCACAGATGGCGGGTAACACGTTCGGCACTCTTTTCAAGGTAACCACCTTCGGCGAGTCCCACGGGGCCGCGGTGGGCGCGGTCGTGGACGGGGCCATGCCCGGGCTCGAGCTCTCCGAGGCGGACGTGCAGAAGGAACTGGACCGGCGCAAACCGGGCCAGTCGGACGTCACCACTCCCCGCCGCGAGCCGGACACGGTCCATATCCTCTCCGGCGTGTTCGAGGGCAGGACCACCGGCACGCCGATCCTTCTCATTCTCTATAACCAGGACGCCGATCCGTCCGCCTACAAGGAAATCAAGAACCTCTTCCGTCCCGGCCACGCCGATTACACCTACCTGAAGAAATACGGCTACCGCGATTACCGCGGCAGCGGGCGCGCTTCGGGCCGGGAGACGTCCGCCCGCGTGGCCGCCGGCGCGATCGCGAAGAAAATCCTCGCCGCGCGCGGGGTGACGATCACCGCCTTCACCCTGGCGGTCGGGGGGATCGCGGGAAAGCGGTTCGCGCCCGAGACGATCGAGCGAAACCCGCTCCGCGCCGCCGACCCCGGGGCGGCGGCGGCCATGCTCGAGCGGGTGACGAAGGCCAAGGAGGCGGGAGACAGCGTGGGCGGCGTCGTCGAATGCCGCGTGACGGGGGTGCCCGCCGGCCTGGGCGAGCCGGTCTTCGACAAGCTCGAGGCCGATCTGGCCAAGGCGATCCTCTCCATCGGCGCGACCAGGGGGATCGAGTTCGGCGCCGGATTCAAGGCCGCGGAGATGTCGGGCTCCGAGCACAACGACGAGCTCACCCGGCACGGGTTCGCCACCAACCGGACGGGCGGGATACTGGGCGGCATCTCCACCGGCCAGGAGATCGTCTTCCGCGTGGCGGTGAAGCCGACTTCGTCGATTTCAGTGGTGCAGAACACCGTCGACCTCGAGGGCCGCGAGGCGAAGATCCAGACGCACGGCCGGCATGACCCGTGCATCTGTCCCCGCATCGTGCCGGTGGTCGAGGCCATGGCCGCCCTGGTCCTGGAGGATCACTGGAAAAGACAGGAAGC
>CAZKOS010000006.1:38070-57258 GCA_964554445.1 uncultured Spirochaetaceae bacterium
GGCTTCCTTATTGAATTCTTCCCGAGCTGCCTACTCCGCTTCCACCGGGGCGAGCATGGGGGCTTCTTCCTTGGAGAGCTCGTCGAGGGAGACGCGCGGTTCGGGCGCCGCCTGGTGTTTCGGGATGGTAATGATGAAGTTGGCGCCTTCACCCGCCGTGCCGCTCTCCTCGATCTTGCCGCCCACCTCTTCGACGCGCCGCCTGACGGTTCTGAGGCCGACGCCGGGCGTGAAGCTTCCCGGTTTCTTGCCGAAGGTGAGCTTGTTCGAATACCCCTCGAAGACCGCCTTTTTCTTGTCGTCCGGGACGCCGGGGCCGTTGTCCCGAAAGCAGATCATGTAGTAATCGCCCGCGCCGCGAATGCGTTTTTCGTGCACCTCGATCCAGATCTTTTTGCCGGTCCGCTTGTTCTCGGGATCGTCCTCGACCAGCGCCCGGAAGGAATTGAGGAAGAGGTTGCGGATGACGTCCTCCTCGAGGATGAAGTCGTAGACGGGGAGGACGACGAGCGAGTCGGTGCGGTTGTCGTAGGAGAAACCGATGCGGTACTGCTCCAGCTCCTTTTTATAGGAGTTCTGGATGTTGTAGTAGATTTTCTGCAAATGGGCGTTGACGTGCCCCTCGATGGAGACGGCCTCGCCCCGCTGGTAGGCGAGAATGGCGTGGATGTAGGCGATGATATTGTCCATGTTGTTGACCGCGTCCTCGGTGGAGTTGATCGCCGCCTCGGTGCAGTCGCGGACGGCCTCGGCCAGGTACCCCTCGATGCTGCCGAAGTGGGCGCGCTCGAAGGCGGCGCAGATCTGCTTCTTGATTTTCCGCAGCGCCCCGGCGTAGCCGGGACCCGCCTTCTCCCCGTCGAGGGCGGCGAGGGCGTTCTTCTCGAAGGCGTTGAGGACGACGGTGATCGACTTGGTGAGGGCCTTGGGCACTTTGTGCCTGAGCTGGCCGACCGTGTATCGCAGGTGCAGCATGCGCTGCGCCATCTTGATGTTGGCCTCCTTCTGGACGGCGTGCTTGTTGCGGACGGTCGCGGCGATGCTCTGCAGGCCGCTCTCGGTCTCGTACTCCATGACCTGGAGCGTGGCCTGCGCGTCGACGAGATCCTTCTTCGTCTCCGCGAGCTCCTCGATCGCCTTGATTTTTTCCTTCTCTTCCTCGATCCATATCTTTTTGCGCAGGAGAAAATCGTTTCTGAGAAGATATTCGATGAGGAACGAGGAGAGCATTCCTATGATGTTCGCGGAAATGAAGAAAAAATTATTGTTGATGAAAATCGGAACATGTCCCGGCGTGGCGAGCATGTGATTGAAGTAGACGGCGACGAATTCATAACCCAAAACCACGATCCAGCTTGCGATCGTCGCGTAGACGAACCGGAGACGGAAGAGCGTGTAGCCGGCCATAATGACGAGCATGAGCCCGGCGTAATAGAACTGGAACCCGGGTTCCGACGGCTGCGCCAGGGCGATCATGACGACGATTCCCGTGCCCAGGATGAGTTCGAAAACGATCAAGGCGGCCTGCATGATCCTTTTGAATATCGGGAAATAGGTGAGGATGAAATAGACCGCGATGATCGGACAGACAATCGCATAGCGAATGATCCAGGTGAGATTTTTGGTGATCGGCACGATCCAGGCATCGAGGATGCCGAAGGCGGAGTAGAGCAGGAACGCCAGAACGAGGCTCAGGCGCACGAAGATAAGGGAGTTTTTAAAAAAAACGTCGTAATACTCCGCCTCGAGAGAGCTGTGAAAACGCGTAACGACGTGCCTGATTTCGATTTTCAGCGATGTGGGATCGGAATTCCAATCTCTCTGGTAGGTATCCATTCTCTCTTCCTCCGATCGTTATACGGAAAAATGCAAAAACAGGTTCACACCAGTGCGGTCCCGGCCGATTTTTATGCTTTTTTCGGCAATACCGCCTTGCCTCGCCAAACTCTCAAGCTGCGACGCGGTCCGGTAGTGTAAACACCACTCGAAAATTTCCATGTAGTTGCGACTCGGGTTGTCCACCGAGAAATTGCCGATGACGCACTCGCCGCCGGGGACGAGCGAGTCTCTCAATTTTTTCAGCATGCGGATGAAAATCCGATCGTTAAAGTAGTCAAAGAGGCCGCTCGCCCAGACGAGTTCGTAGCGCCGAGCCGGCGTGTAACGCAAGATGTTGTTCTTGATGAACGAAATCCGCGGCAGGTATTCGCGACAAACCTCCCTGCAGTGAGCGATCGCGTCGGCATCCTGCTCGAGACACTCGAAGGCGACGCGATCGCCCGCATCCCCGGGGGCGTTGTCGAAAAAATATTGCATGTCCCGGCCGGGACCGCTCCCTACATTGAAAACCCTGATGGATTTTTTATCGGTGAGGCGGGCTAGAATGACTTTTCGAAGATAAACGCCCCGGTTGCGGACCGCCCGGGCGGCCGCATGATTCTGGTAGAATTTGTCCCACCGGGCCAACGACGGTTTGGGGCAGATATAATTGATATACAGGCGGTCGATGATTTCGAAATCACCCGGATACCCATGGGGTTTTAGAAACGAGAAACCCTGCATGGTGTCCGTCGAAAAGGCTTCCCCCCATATTTCCCTGAGAGAATCCAAATCCTTTTCGCCCAAGATGCCTTCCCGCTTTGCCGTTATGACTTTGTCGATCCACGAATTCAGCTCGGCGTATTCCTTGGCAACAGGACCGTTCTTTTTGATTAAGGTGTGTAAATAACGAAATAACTCATTCATATAAACTTCTCTGCCGCGTCCATTGATATTGGAACTTTGTCAGTTAAGTTTTTTGGAATGAGTTACTATATCGTTAGGTTCTTATATATTTTTTCATCCATTCTGTCCAGTAAGTTTAATTTTTTTTTCAACCGAATCGCAATCTTGAGGGCGCTGACTGACGCTTACAAGCGGAAAAAAGTCAATGATGGGTTGAATACGGTCATTCAACTCCATGGATGGGCAACTTAGCATTTAAAAAAGTGTGTTGAGCTTCTTTTTTGGCGTGGGAACGGTTCAGAAAGGCGGACGACCGTTGAGTATCACGCGCAATTCTCAAAATTCCATAAGGAGGAGTGTATGAAAAAAGCCGTCACAATCGGTTGTCTTGTTTTATTGTCGGCGCTCTTGGGCTTGCCCGCCTGTCAACCCAGCCAGGGGGGGAAAGTCACCGTCCTCGGCGTCTGGGGAGGCAGCGAGCTCGACGTTTTCAATAAGATCATCGCCGACCTCAAGAAAACCAAAAACATCGACGTCCAATTCGAGGCCACGCGCGACATCAATGCCGTGCTCACCACGCGGGTGGAGTCCGGCAACCCGCCGGACGTCGCCATTTTACCCCAGCTTTCGCTGGTGGTCGATCTCGCGCGCAAGGGTAAGCTGGTCGATCTTTCCACCCTGATCGACGTGGGAAAAATCAGAAACGAATATTCCCCGTCCTGGATCGACCTGGGGTCGGTCGACAACAAGTTCTACGGCCTGTTCTTCAAGACCGCCGTCAAGGGGTTGGTCTACTACGATCCGCAGCGGTTCAAGGAGCTCGGTCTGCAGGTCCCCAAGACCTGGGATGAAATGATGCAGCTCTCGCAGAAACTGGTGGCCATGAAAAAGACGCCCTGGGCGATCGGCATCGAGTCGGGCAACGCCAGCGGCTGGCCGGCCACGGATTGGATAGAAAACATCTTCGTGCGCGAGTACGGCGCCGGGCTGTATCGCCAGTGGTACGACGGAACGCTCGCCTGGACCTCCCCTCAGGTGAAGAAGGCCTTCCAGATGTTCGGCGACATCGCCACCCGCAAGGGCTGGGTCTACGGCGGCGCGAGCGGCATCCTCTCCACCGCCTTCCAGGAGGCGGGCAATCCGGTTTTCGCCGATCCTCCCAAGGCCTACCTCTTCCAGCAGGCGAGCTTCATGGCCGGAATGATCGAAAAGGCCTTTCCCAAGCTGAAGCCCGTCACGGACATCAATTTCTTCGTCCTGCCGCCCATCGATCCCGAGAACAAGGCCGTGGAGATCGGCGGCGACGTCCTGGCCGCCTTCAACTCAACGCCCCAGGTGAAGGCCTTCCTGGAATACATGGCCTCGTCCGACGCCCAGGCGCCCTTCGCGGCCACCGGCGCCACCATGCCCAACCATACCGTGCCCCTCTCCGCCTACGGGAACGAGCTCGACCGCGAATTCGCCGAGATTCTGAACTCCGCCAACACGGTGGTCTTCGACGCGTCCGACATGATGCCGAGCGAGGTCAACGCGGCGTTCTGGTCCGCCACCATCGACTATATCAAGAACCCGGCGCGGCTGGACGCGATCCTGGCGCAATTGGAAAAGACGAGGCAGGACGCCTACAAGAAATAACAGCGAACGACTCTCAAGGGCGGCCGCTATCCGCGGCCGCCTGTTTTTCACCCGTGAGCCGGGCGCCTGACGCGCGGCGCTCCGCGGGGCGCTGTTGAAAAGGTTCGACTTTTTCAACAGCCGGCTGAACATTTCCCCCGTCCAAGGAGGGCGAGAGCCGGCATGGAGATCGTCAGCATACTCTTCACCCTCGCCATGGCGCTGATCGTGCCGGTCGTGTTCCTGGCGTACCTCTTTCTGTCCGAGAAGGCGGCGGGCGTCCGCCGCCGCGGAACGCGAACCAGCCGGGCGCTTCCCCTGCTCTGGCTCGTTCCCGCCGCCGTCGTGCTCGGGTTTTTTCTCATCTACCCGATGATCAACACGATCGTCTTGAGTTTCATGAACAAGGATTCGACGCGTTTCACGGGGGTGCAAAATTACGCGTACCTATTTTCAGACCAGGCGTTCCTGATCGCCCTGCGAAACAACGTTCTCTGGATCGTGTTTTTTACGCTGGTCACCGTGACGCTCGGCCTCCTGCTGGCGGTCCTGACCGACCGGGTACGCTACGAGGCGGTGGCCAAAGCCGTGCTCTTCCTGCCCGCCTCCATCTCCCTGGTGGCGGCGTCGGTCATCTGGAAATTCATGTACGCTTTCCGCCCGGCGGGCGAGCCCCAGATCGGCCTGGTCAACGCCGCGCTGTCGGTCGTCCCGGGCTTCCAGCCCCAGGCCTGGCTCACCAACGTTCCCTTCAACAACGCGGCGCTCATGATCGTCGGGGTCTGGATCTGGACCGGCTTCGCCCTGGTCATCTTTTCCGCGAGCCTCAAGGGGATTTCCAAAGACCTGGTGGAGGCGGCCCGCATCGACGGGGCGGGCGAGCTGACCGTTTTTTTCAAGATCATCCTGCCCCTCATGTCCAAGACCGTCACCGTGGTGGTCACCTATTTCGTGATCACGGTGTTGAAAATTTTCGACATCGTCTACGTCATGACCAGCGGCAACCTGGGCACGGAGGTGCTCGCCAACCGCATGTATAAAGAGATGTTCAATTTCAGGAATTTCGGACGGGCCAGCGTCATCGCCGTGGTCCTCCTGGTCGCGGTCGTGCCCGTGGTGGTGATGAACGTGCGCAAGTTCGCGCGCGGAAAGGCGGGAAAATGAGGCGCGTTTCCGACGGACAACGGCGACGCGTGCGGCACGCGGCGCGCACGCTGGTGCGGGGGGTGTTGAAAACGCCCCTGCACGCGGTGATCGTCGTTATTTGCTTCCTCTGGCTCCTGCCGTCGCTGGGGCTGTTCGTGAGCTCGCTCCGGCCCCGGAATCTCATCCAGCAGTCGGGTTGGTGGACGGCCTTCGAGACGCCCTTCCAGTTCACGCTGGACAATTACCGCCACGTCGTCGAGCGCGCCAACATGGGGCGGAGCTTCATCAACAGCCTGCTCATCGCCGTTCCGGCCACCGTTTTCCCGACGGTCATCGCCATTTTCACCGCGTACGCCTTCTCGCGCCTGAAATTCTTCGGCCGGGACGCCATCTTTCTCTGCATCGTGGGCCTGCTCGTGGTCCCCATCCAGATGACGCTCATCCCGGTCCTGCGCGTCTTCAACCACCTGCGCCTGACCGGCACGTTCCTGGGGGTGTGGCTGGCGCATACCGCCTACGGGCTGCCCTTCGCCATCTACCTGCTGCGCAATTTCGTCGACGAGCTGCCGGTGGAGATGTTCGAGTCGGCGCAGATGGACGGGGCGAGCCATTTCCGGATCATCGTCTCGCTCGTTATTCCCACCTCCGTCCCCGCCCTGGCGTCGCTCGCCATCTTCCAGTTCATGTGGGTGTGGAACGACCTGCTCGTGGCTCTCATCTACCTGGGGGGCACGCCGGACGTGGCGCCCATGACGGTCACCATCAGCAACCTGGTGAGCTCGCAGGGGAGCGACTGGGAGTACCTGACGGCCGCCGCCTTCATTTCCATGATCCTGCCCATGGTCGTTTTCTTCTCATTGCAGAAGTATTTCATCCGCGGCATCGTCGCCGGCTCGGTCAAGGGGTAGCATCGCCATCCATCGGTTTCCCGCGGGCGCGATGAACCAATCGTGAGCTTCGTGTCCCGTTTTTAGGCAGGCAAGGCACCTATCCGCGGTTTTACGTGTCTGCCGACCATCCTTGATTATTCCAGAAATCGGGATACAATGTGTTGGTATGCAAAATTCGGTGAATAGGCCGCCGCGCCCCGGCGCCGCCCGGCCGCGCCGCGCGCGCGCGCGTTCCCCGAGCTCGGTCATCTCCAAGCTCCACACGCTCATCGACGTCAACTCGATCATCGTCTCCTCGCTCGACAAGGACGAGGTCTTGAAGTCGATTCTCGACCAAACCAAGATCCTCATGAACTGCGAGAAGTCGAGCGTGCTTCTCATCGATCCCGAGACCGAGCGCCTCTACTTCGAGGTCGTCTCCAATGACGAGGAGTTCGAGACCCTGCGCGGCATCCGCCTGCAGAAGGGGGAGGGGATCGCGGGCAAGGTCTGGGAGTCGGAGCGGATCCACGTCATCAACGAGGTCGCCGCCGAGGCCGGCCACTCGAAGAAGGTCGACGTCAAACTGGCCGAGACCACCCGCTCGCTCATCGCCGCGCCGCTCATCGCCAAGGGCAAGACCATCGGCGTGATGGAGGCGATCAACAAACGCCGCAACCGGGGCTTCGACACGTTCGACCGGGAGATCTTCACCACCTTGAGCCACCAGGCCGCCATCGCCATCTACAACGCCCAGCTCTACGAGATGGCCATCCGGGACGGCATGACGAAGCTCTACATCCACACCTATTTTTATGAGCGCCTGAACGAGGAGTTCAACCGCTCCCAGCGCAACCGCCGCGACCTGGCGGTGATCATGTTCGACCTCGACCGCTTCAAGGACTTCAACGACCGGCACGGGCACCGTCTCGGCGACGAGCTCCTCGTGCGGGCCGCTTCCATAATAAAAAGGAACTGCCGCGCCTCGGACATCGCGGCCCGCTACGGCGGAGAGGAATTCGCGGTCATCCTTCCCGAATCCGACGACCGCGGCGCCTATTCGCTGGCCGAGCGGGTGCGGCGCTCCGTCGGCCGGCTCCGGCTGGCGGCGGGGGACGAGTCCCTGGCCGTCACCATCTCCGCCGGCATCGCCTCCCTGCGCGCCGCGCGGGCCGTGGACGGCCCCGCTCTCGTGGACCTCGCGGACACGGCTCTCTACCACGCCAAGGAAGCCGGCCGCAACCGGGTGATCGTGTACAAGGGCGAAATGAAGCGGGCTGAGAGGGCCTCCGCAGTGAGGCGTGAAGATAATCCGTAGGCTTTTTCAGAGACGACTGCCGGAAAGCGGGGCGGGTTATGAACGGGAAAACCGATGAAGCGGTTTCGATTCAAGCAAAGACGCCCGCACACGATTCCGCGAAAAGCAGGTGCGCCGCCGGACGTTGAAACTTTGAATCGGTACCTTACAGGCTGTTGAATAAACCGCGTTTTCCGCGCCGCGGAAAACCAACGGTATTTTCAACAGCTTCCATAGATGTAAACCAGAAACCGCCGGAACCAATACTGAGAGAATTTTTAGATTTTTTGGTTTTTTTGTTCAATTTCGAACATACAAAGTAAGCTCCGGCAATTTTATAAGCAGGTTGTTGAAAAAGCTCAACCTTTTCAACAACCTGTTAAGCCCGGGACCGACGATTTCAAACCCGGGCGAGCGGTCACCGCGTCATACTGAAATTGCCACCCCATGGGGGCACGGCATTGTCCTCCCAAGTCCCGGTAAGGCTGTTGCCGCTTACCGTACCGGTCACGGTAATTTGATATGAAGGATTCACGTCATATGTCAATACGCCCGACACCGTTGCGCCTGAGATCGTTCCGGCGATGGTATAGGTCCAGCCGTTAACCGGTGTGACGGCGGTTCCGGTCAGGGTCGATCCGTTGCGAACGATGGTCACGTTGGCAACAAAATCGCCGATACCGACATATGTTTCCGTCCACGCGCCGCTCCAACTTCCCGCGATGATGTCCGTCCCCGCCTCCGGAGCGGGGCAGCCGGCCATGGCCAATAGGCACAGGGCCGCGGTAATCATGACAGCCAATTTCATGTATGCCTCCATTCGGCGATTAAAATCGGGACACCTTAAGACACGGGTGAGTCCCAACGGCATCCTTGAGTTCGATCCTCTTGATCAAATTATGGTCATTCAGTGAATTCTAGTATAAGTATATTCAGAGAATGGGGTATTTCAAATTTTTTTTATCGAGCGGAGTGAATCACTGTAATACGAGGCGAAGTATACCCGCAAAACTATGCTTTGGCGGGTATTTCCGATTAAATTCATTGGTATACCGAAATTTATCCAAATCGCGGTATTCCAAATCAAATACGATTGAGTATACAAAGGAATCGGCGGCTACTTCATCCCCTTGGCCAGCGCGTCCGTGAGGGCGATGAAGAAGGCCTTGCTCGTGATGGAGGCGCCCGAGACCGCGTCGTAGACGAGCGTTTCCCGGCCCACCACGCGCTCTCTCAGCCGGTTCCACATTTTCCCCCCGATGTTCGACCGCCGGCCGTCCTCGATCGCCACGTCGCGTACCCGGTGGTCTTTCACGGTCACGGCGAGCTTCGTCGCGAAGCGGCCGATGTCGCACGACCCTTCGTACGTCCCGTCCGGAATCCGGCTCAGGTCGACCGCCGGCAGCTTGTACGCGCGCACTTCGTTCTGACCGGCCATACCGACCGCCACGCCGATGACGCCCAATAGAATGAGGGTCCCGAAGATGCAGCCCAATACGATCAATACCGTTCTTCCGCGTCTGGCCATGACAACTCCTATCCCATTGCGTAGAGACGCACGGCCGTGCGTCTCTACAATTTTATGCACGGTTCCCGGCCGGGGGTCAAGCCGGCGGCCGGCCGGGCCGTGCCGCACGCGTCAGGTGTGACCGGGTTCGCCTTCGTGCCCGTTTTCCTTCTCGAGCTCCCGCATGCGGTCGCGCATCTTGTGGCGGCGGCGCCGCTCCGAGTAGGAGTGCGGGCCCCGCATCCCGCCGAGCAGGATGTGCGCCAGGATGATCAAACCCCAGGCTTCCCAGTAGCCGATGAGCGGCAGGCCGAAAATCCTCGGCATGAGGGCGTTCCACAGCCACATGGTGATGAAGCCGAAGAGCACGCACAATCCCAGGATGGCGATCCCGCCTCCCAGGACGGCGCCGACCTTGGCGCCCGTACTCCACTCCCGCCACGGCTTATGATGTCTTTTGTGCATGGTGTCGGACATAGGTAACCTCCTCGTCGTACTCGATACTCATCAATCTTCCACCCAGCCGCGGAGGGCCGCGGCCAGTTTCTTCACCGCCAGCTTCTTGCGCGTCATGAGCGTGTTGAGAGGCACGCCCCACCGGGCGGAGAGCTCCTGAAACGCGGCGCCTTCGAACACCTGCGCTTCGATCACGTCGCGCTGTTCGGACGGCAGGGCGTCGATCGCCGCGGAGAGCTCGTCGGAGAGCTCGTCGCGGATGAACTGGTCGGCCGGGTCGAAGCCGGCCGCGGCCATCACTTCCTCGAGCGTCTCCGCGGAGACGTCGGTCTCGCCGGCCCTGCGCTTGGCGCGGGCGTGCCGCCACAGGTCGATGACCCGGTTGCGGACGCCCCGGTAGATCCAGGCGGGCAGGTTGAGAATCGAGTCCACCACGTCCACGTTTTCAACCAGGCGCAGGAAGACGTCCTGCACCGCGTCCTCGGCGTCGGCCGGGTTGCGGACCGCCCGCCGCGCGCGTTCAAGCAGGCGGTTCCCGTTTTCCCGGTAGGCGGCCTCGATTCTTTTTTTTCGCTCTCTCTCAGGGCTCATTGCTCTCTCGCCTTATATGACGGGCCGGCCGGGGTTTTCGTCTCCGCCGGGCGATTTTTTTTCTTCGCTTCGGACACAGCATACGGCTGAAAAAGGGAAACGGGCAAGACGGCCGTGAGAATCAACCGGCGGGCGGCGACCGCGATCCCGTCCTCACCGGCGCCTCCGGCGTGTCCCCGGCCGTTCGCGGTTGACCGGTTGGCGCCCGACATTTTCTCCCTCGATCAATCCAGCTTCCGAAAAATACTTGACAATCCGCGGGGGGCGGTTGTACTTTAAATGACAAAGCTACTTTGAATTGCAAAGTATAGAGCGATGCGGGAGGCGGCCATGAACGAGGCGACGAAACCGGAGGGCGGAGACGAGAGCCGGCTGGATGACATTCAAACCATCAAAGAGGTGCTGCTGCGCGTATCGAAAAAGCACCTGGTGGAGCCGTATTCGTACTTCGTCTGGGGCATCGTCAGCATTTTGGGCGGGATCGCTCACTTCATCGTTTCCAGAACGGTCGACCATCCGGCCTTCAACTATTTCCTGTTCGTCTGGATTCCCGTCTTCGCCGTGGGCGGTTTTTTCGAGGCGGTCGGCTTTGTCCGGCGCATGGCCCGGGAGGCTCTGCCGCTGACCTCGAGAACCTCCCGGTGGCTGATGTTGGCCTTTGCCGGCGTGTGCCTCGCTTTCGTCATCGTGGCCGTCATCTTCGTCCGCTTTCACGCCGATGCGTTTCTACCGGTCCTGGTCAGCCTGTTCGTCGGCATCAGCTTGATCGGCTACGCGCTGCTCTCCTGCCCGCCGCTTTTCGCCCAGGCGTATTTCGTTCTCCTGGGCGGGGTGGTCAATTTCATTTTCCAGATACCGCCGCCGTATTCGGTGCTGGTGACTTCGTTTTCCATCGGCGCGGCGTTCATCTGGGCCGGTTGGGTCGCCTGGATCAAGGACCGAAAATGACCCCCGACGACCTCTATATCCGGTTCGACGGGGTCTTCTTTGAGAAGACCCGGCTCTCCATGCTCACCCTCCTCTACAAGGAGGCGCGGGTGAGCTTCAACCGGTTCAGGAAAATCCTGGGGGGAACGGACGGCGCGCTCTACTCCCACCTGAAGAAACTGGCCGAGGCGGGCTACATCGAGTCGCGCAAAACCATCACCGGCCGGACGGTGGCCACGGAGTATTCGCTCACCCGGCGGGGACGGGACGCCTTTAAACGTTATCTCGATTTCCTGGAGACGGTCGTGACCGGAAAAAAGAAGGGGTCGGGCAAGCCGGCCGGAAAGAAGACCTGAGATGCGCATCAAGGCGGACGTCATCGGAAAAAAGTATTGGAAAGGCCCCGTGGACGTCTCCCGGTTTTCAGGCGGCGGGGACGCGCTCCCGGCCGCGCCCCGGGTCGTGAGGGCGCTCCTCCCGCATCCGCATTTCAGCGGGGAGGAATTCCGCCAATCCGGAAAACGCGCCCCCGCGGCTTTGTTCGGACGCGCCGGGACCGTCGTTCTCCTGCCGGCGTCCGCGGCCTTCGTTTCCCCGGCGAGCGCGGGCCGAATCCCGGCGAGATCGTTGTGAACGCGCGCTTTCGTTCGCGCAGGAGGGTATGACCGATGAAACGAAATTGCATTTTCGGAGCGTTGTTTTTTCTGACCGCGGTTTGGGCGGTCGGCGCCGACCCGGCGGCCCTGGCGGTTTTGAAACGGGTGGAGTCGATCATCTACCCGGACAACTTCCACGTGAAAAACACATTGACCACGACCGGTCCGGGAAAATCGGGCGTGCCGCTCGTCTTCGACGTCTACCATAAAAAAGACACCGGCAGCGTCATGACCATCCTCTCGCCGGCGCGCTCCAAGGGCATCCGCTTCCTGGAGCGGTCGAACGGGTTGTGGATGTACAATCCCAAGGCCGGTTCGGGCAACGCCATCCGCCTCTCGCCGCGAAGCTCGTTCCAGGGGAGCGTCTTTTCCAACAACGACGTGAGCGATCCCAACTATTCCAAAGACTACAATGTCGAGTTCGGTTCCGACGAGACGATCGAGACCGCCGACCTCGGAAAGGTCGCCTGCCGGGTGCTCGAGTGCGCGGCGAAAAACGAGATGTCCCCCTACGCGCGCATCCGCGTGTGGGTGCGCGCCTCGGACGACCTCCCCCTGCGCATGGATTACTACGCCCGCTCCGGCGCGCTCTTCAAGCGCATGACCCTCTCGGACGTCAAGTTCATGGCCGGGCGCCGGCGCCCCTCCAAAATCACGATGGTCTCGCTGGAGGAGGAGGGAGTCGTCTCCACCGTCGCCTTTGAGGACATGACCGTCCGCAACGATTTGCCCGACGCCATGTTCACCGAAGCCGCGCTCACGAGGTGAAGCCGTGAAACGCGCGCTCCTCATCGCCCTGCCGGCGCTCCTGTTGTGCGCCCCGGCCCTCGGCGCCCAGGATTTTTCGTACTCCGGAAACTTGAGAATCGATTCCGCCTGGCACCACGCGGCTTTGCCCGCCGCGGACCCGACGCTCCCCTGGGCCGGCCTCACCGACTGGCAGACGGCCTTCCTTCTGGCGGAGGCCGACCTGCGCCTGAGCCTGCCGACCGTGGAATTCCGCGTCCACCAGGACCTCACCTTCGACGAGGAGGCCGCCTTCCGCTACCGGCTGTTCGAGGGATACGCCTCGTTCTCGCCGGCCGGCTGGTTCACGGTGACGATCGGGAAACGCCACCTGAGCTGGGGCACCAGCTACTTTTTCTTTCCCGCGGACAAGCTCAACCCCGTCGTTCTGGACCCGAGCGACGAGCACCGCGACTACGGATTTCCCGGGCTCACCCTCACCCTCGCCCCGAGCGCGGATTTCACCCTGACCGCCTCGCTCTCCTTCGAGGACTCGCTCGCCCATCTGCAAAACGAGTTCTTCCGCGACTTCCGCTACGCGCTCGCCGCGTCCCTGGTCCTGGGCCCGCTCAACCTCAAGGCGGACGTCATCTACGAGCTCGACCGGGTGTTCCGGCCCGGCGGCGGGTTCACCCTCGACCTGGGCGGTTTCATCGTTTTCGGCGAGGCGGCCGTGGAGCTCAACAACCGGACGCTCTACCCGACCTCGACCGCGACCTGGGAGGAGCGGCCGCTGCTCACCCCGTTTCCGTACTTCGACGGCGGCCTCCGAAGGAGCTTTTCCGCGGGCGACTTCACCCTCTTCGCCGTCGCCGAATATCTCTACGCCGGCGCCGGGTTCACGCCCGTAGAGGAGGAGCGGTTTTTCCAGGCCGCCGTCCCCGACCCGGACGGCGCGCCCGGGCACCTGGGGCGGCACTACGCCCTGTTTTCAATCTCAATGTCCGTGGAAAATCTGTTTTCCTTCGAAAACGCCGGCGTCTGGAACGCGCAGGACGGGAGCTGGTTCTTCTGGCATAAAATCGTGCTGCAGAAAATCGAAAACCTCGACCTCTATTGCGAGGTCGTCTGGACCGCCGGGGCGGGAGGTACCGAGTTCGCCGCGGCGCCCGAGCGCCTGCGCTTGTCCGCCGGCGCCGTGTATTACTTTTAACGGGTTGTTGAACTGCTGAACCTTTTCAACAGCCTGTTCGGGAAGGAGCCGAACATGCCGCTCATCGCTTTGGACAACGTCAAAAAGGATTACGCGCTCGGAAAAACGGTCATCCACGCCATTCGGGGGATTACCTTCGAGATACAGGAGGGCGATTTCCTTTCCATCGTGGGGCCGTCGGGCTGCGGCAAGACGACCCTTCTCAACATGATCGGCTGCATCGACCAGCCGACGGACGGGCGGGTCATGTTCGAGGGGAAAGACTTGAAGAGCCTGTCGGACAACGCCCAGGCCGAAATCAGGCTCACCAAGATCGGCTTCATCTTCCAGTCGTTCAACCTCATTCCGGTGCTGAACATCTTCGAAAACATCGAGCTGCCGCTCGTCGTGGCGCGGGTGCCGCGCGCGAAAAGGAAGGAGCGGGTCGCCTACCTCGTGCGCGTGGTGGGCCTGGAGGAATTTTCGGACCACAAGCCGGACGAGCTGTCCGGCGGCCAGCGCCAGCGCGTGGCCATCGCCCGCGCCCTCGTCAACTCGCCCGACCTCGTCATCGCCGACGAGCCGACCGCCAACCTGGACAGCGCCACCGGCGACGCGATCCTGGACGTCATGGAGCGGCTCAACCGGGAGGAGAAGGTGACCTTCATCTTCTCCACGCACAACCCCGAGGTGATGCGGTTCGCGCACCGCATCGTCACCTTGAGGGACGGCGCGATCGTCTCGATCGAGAACACGGAGCGCGCGTCATGATCTTCCTCAAAATGGCTTTTCTGAACATCGTCAAGCATCCCAAGCGGAGCCTTCTCATCACGGCCGTCGTCGCCTTCTCCGTGATCGCCATGGTGTTCGTGGGCGGGCTCCTGACCGGGATGCGCGATCGTTTCTTCAATTCCATGTTTCAGGAGAGCGGCCACGTCCAGGTGCACGCCGCGGGCTATCGCGATCGATTCAATCCGCTGTCCCTCGATTACGTCATCGCCCGGCCGGAGGCGGTGCTCGCCGAATTCCGGAAGGACCCGCGGGTCGTGGACGCCGAAAAGATCGTCCTTTTCGGCACGCGGGCGATCTTCAAAGACAAACACCTCGACATCGCCGGGTACGGGGTCGAGCCCGGCGGGACGTTTTTCGAAAGCGCTCGGCGGGGAATCACCGGGGGGGCGTTTTTGCCCCAGGGCAAAGGCATCGCCCTTTCCCGGGACAGCGCGAAACTTCTCGGCTGCGGGCTCGGGGACAATGTCAGCCTGCTCGTCTCCTGGTCGGACGGAACGCCCTATTATCTGGATTTTCCGGTGACGGGAATTTTCAAGACGGATTCGAGCGACTTCGACGACAACCACGTTTTCATCAGCCACGCCCGGGCCGACGAGCTCCTCGCTTTGGGAGGCGGGACCATCGAAATCCGCGTCACCCTGCGCGATTCCAACCTGGCCGGCGCGTTCGTCGACCGGCACGAGGCTTTCTTCCGGGCGAACGGACTGGAGGCGGAAACCTGGCGCGAGATCTTCGGTACGTTCGTCACGTTGCTGCAGTTTTTCGACGTCTTCATGGTCTTCCTCAATTTCATCGTCCTGGTGGTGGCGGCCACCGTGATCACCAACACCATCCTCATGTCCGTGTTCGAGCGTGTCCGCGACTTCGGCACCCTGCGCGCCGTCGGCCTGAAGCGGCGCCACGTGTTCGGCATGATTCTCACCGAAGGGGCGCTCGAGGGTGTGTTGGGGAGTCTTTTCGGCACGGCGCTGTCCGTGCCGCTGGGCCTGCTGGTTCAGAAGACCGGCATCAATGGGGGGCAGTTCGTCGAATCGATCCACCTGGGGAGCACCTATCCCTTTCAGCTGTCGGTCCAGGTCTTGTTGCTGTCGTTCATCTTCGGCGCGCTGGTCGCGGTGGCCGGATCGCTCTACGCCGCGGTCGTGAACTCGCGCAAGAAGCTCGTCGAAACGCTCAGGTACAATTGAGGAGGCCGGTATGGGTTTGATATACGTCGCCTGGCGGAACGTTTTCAGAAACAAGCGAAGGACGATCCTGAACGTGATCGCCGTCGCCATCGGCATGATCATGGTCATCATCGGCCTGGGCTGGATGCGCGGCTACCAGACGGGGATTTTTAAATCGATGATCAATTTCGAAACCGGGCACATCCAGGTCCTCAACAAGGACTACCTGGCTGCGGCGCGCCGCCTGCCGCTCGACCTCAACGTGGAGCGGGTGTCCGAACTGCGCGCGCGGCTCCTGACCGATCCCCGGATCGAGGACGCGGCGCCGCGCATCAACTTCATGATGACGGTCGGGTTCAGGGGAAAATCGCGGACGCTGTTGGCCCGCGCCATCGACCCGGGACCCGAGTCCCGCGTGACCGTTCTCCACACGCTTATCGTCTCCGGGGTTTACCTGGACAAGTCGCCGGGCGTTCTTCTCGGCCGGCCGCTCGCGGATAAATACGGGCTCAAGGCCGGGGACACCGTCGCGATCACGGCGGAGACGAAATTCTCGAGCGGGGAGAACCCGCAGGAGAATTTCGAGTACGTCAAGGTGGCGGGCATTTTCTTCTACGGATATCCGGCCATCGACGAAAACGTCGTCTACATCGATTTCAACACCGCCTCCCGCTTCCTGCTCCTGAAGGACGAGGCGACGAAGCTCGTCATCCGCGTCAAGCCGCAGTACGATCCCGGCGCGGTGCTTCCCGCCGTGCAGGACCGCCTGGCCGGCACGCCGTATCGGGCCTATCCCTGGCAGCGGTTCGCCCAGGTGGTCGTGTCCGCGGTCGCGGCCGACGGCTCCAGCTTCGGGTTCATTTTCATCATCATTTATGTCCTCATCGTCATCGGCATCCGCAACTCCCTGTCCATGTCGGTCGAGGAGCGGGTGAGCGAGGTGGGAACGTTGCGGGCCATCGGCATGAAGAAGCGGACGGTCATGTTGATGTTCCTGGCCGAAAGCACCTTCATCGCCGGGCTCGGGATCGCGATCAGCCTGGTCGTGGGCGGGGCGGTCGCCTGGGTCCTCCAGAACGTGGGGTTCGATTTCGGCGCCTATATGCCGAAGGACATTCCCATCCCCTTCGGCACCAAGTTCACCGCGGATTTCCGCGCCTACGATTTCCTGATCGCGATCGCCTTCGGCTGCCTGACGGCGATCCTCTCCGGTCTCGCCCCGGCGCGGCGGGCGGCCAAGCGCGTCATCGCCCGGGCGATGGGCACGCAGGCGGCGCAATGAAAAAGAACCGTCATGAGGAAAGGAACGTGTCATGATATTGATTTTCATCGCCTGCCTGGCGCTCATGTTCGCCCAGACGCCGCTCTACTTTCTTTCCCTGGAACATGAAAAGCTCGCGAGGAAATACGGAAAGGAGAAAGGCCGCCGGATCGGCGCCTTCCTGGGGCGGCTTTCCGGATGGGGGTTTTTCACCCTCTGGTTCGGAGTGTGGGTCGCCCCCCAGCCCGCTCTTCCCGTTTCCTTGGGCCCGTGGGACGTTTCGTTTCTCTATTTCCACACCAACTGGGCCTTCATCATCGCGGCCGCGCCCCTGTTCGCAATCTCCTGCTGGCTCGGCATCAAGGGCGTCGCCGAAACCTCCCTGGAGACGGCCGAGACGCACCGGGCCGCCCGGGTCGTGTCCACCGGCCTCTACGGCCGGATGCGGCATCCGCAATACGCGGCCGGGCTCGTGGCCCATATCGCCGTCTCGCTGGCGCTGTCCGCTTTCCTCTCCCTGCTGGCCTTTCCGCTGGTCGCGTTCCTGGTCTGGCTCCTGTCGTGGAAAGAAGAGCGGGAGCTGATCAGGGAATTCGGGGACGAGTACCGGGAATACCGGAAAAAGGTTCCGATGTTTTTTCCGGTGAGGTTTGGAAGAAAGACACCCCCCGCGCGGAGAGTCTGAGTGGTCGAAGGGAAAGCGTTCATGAAAGACATTTTCGCATTCGCTTTCCGGGTCCCGACCGCGGTCGCCGGCGCAATGATTCCGATCGGCGTCTGCCCGGGATGCGGGAACCTGAATTGCAGGCTGCGACCGGTTCGAGAAAAATAGAAAGAAGGCGCTGGATACCCGAAAAGCTGCGATGGCGCGGCGGCATTGATTGTTGAAAAGCGCTCGCTGGATCGAGCCGCAGGCGAAGCGGACGTGAAGCCCGGTCAGCGCCAGGTTCCGGTCGCGAGGTCGATCGTCACGTCGTTGTCGGGACAGGGCGAATCGTGGTACATCCCTTCCACGAGCGATTTACGGCTCCCCACCACCAGCGATCCCATCAGGCTCAAGCCGGTCGTCGTGAGCGCCTCCCGTCCCGGGGGCAGGCGCTCGTCGCCCGCGAAATGCGCCGTCATGGCGGCGGCGATCTCCGGGGCGAGCACGGCGATGTCGGACTGAGGCACGCCGTATTTCTTCATCATGGCGGCGGCGACGCCGGCGATGCCGCTCTCCACGAATTCCTTCGCGTACTCCTGGAAGCCCTCGGGCCGGCTCGGGATCGCGGTCACGCGGTGCGAGACGACGGACAGGGAGCCGCCGGAAAGGCGGATGAACCGGTAGGGGCAGGGGTAGCTCACGAGCGAGCCGGTCTCGACGTCGAAGAGAAAGGTGCGGTCGTCCCAGCGGGCGGCCGCGATGTCCTGGGCGTGGAAGTGGCCGGTGAACACGACGCGCACCTTGTAGTCGGCCAGCATCCGGGAAATCCGCTCGTGCCCCTCGAGCACGTACGAGGGGAAGTATTGCGCCTGCGACGGAAAATGCTCGAGGATCCCGTGATGCATCATGGCGATGACCGCCTTGCCCTCCCGCGCCGCCCGTTCCAGCATGTCTTCGATCCAGGAGAGCGTCTCCGCCCCGAAGCGGCCGCCGACGATCGCCGGCTTGTTCTCCTCGTTTTCCGCGTAGCGGCAGGAATCAAGGGCGAGGAGCCAAAGGCCGGGCACCGTCTCGGCGACGTAGCTCAAGGAGGCGGGGTCGCGGAAGAGGGCGTCCCGGTAGCCGCAGTCGGCGTAGATGCCGGCGAACTCGGCCGGCGTGACGTTGCGCACCCGCTCCCTCCGGTCGCCCGGGTATTCATACGACAGGCCGTTGTTCACGTCGTGGTTGCCCGGGATGACGAACACCTTCTTTCCGCTCGCGCGCAGCCGGGCGCAGAGGGCGGCCACGGCCAGGTGGTCGACGTACTCCCCGTCCTTGGTGAGGTCGCCGGGAATGAGCACGAAATCGAGCTTTTCCTTTTCCACCGCGGCGAAGGCCGCCCCGGCGATCTCACTGCTCTCCCGGATGAGCTTCCGGTCGCGGCTGACGTACTCCTCGAAGGCTCTCCCGGAGACGCCGAGCGACGGGTCGTAGTAGTGGACGTCGCTCATCACCGCGAACGATGCCGCCGGGTAGGAGGGCGTGTACGATTTCAGGAGCGCGGCCAGGGCGGCGTTCCGGTTATAATTGAAAGCCGGCGGCGTGACGCAGGAAAACGCGAGCGCCGCTGCCGCCA
>CAZKOS010000007.1:0-19927 GCA_964554445.1 uncultured Spirochaetaceae bacterium
CCGCGGATTTTCACTTCCCGCCCTTTATTTTCTGGGCGAGGGTGTTGCGGTGGATGCCGAGAAGAGCGGCGGCGTCGGTTTGCTTGTGGTCGGATTGGACGAGGGCGTAGTCGATGAGGATCTTCTCCACCCGGCCCATGACCGCGTCGTACATGAAACCCGGCGGAGCGGTTTCGGCCTCGGCCAGGATCTTTTTGTCGAAATCCTCGTCGTTCCGTTTTCCGTCGCGCGGGACCGGAATGCTCCGGCGCAGGTCTTCGGGGAGCGCCTCGACCTCGAGTCGGGTGCCCTTGGTGAGGATGACGGCCCGCTCGATCACGTTCTGGAGCTCCCGGATGTTGCCCGGCCACGCGTACGCGGACAGGACGTCCAGGCAGCCGGGGGCGATGCCGGTAATCCGCTTTTTATATTTCTTGTTGTACATGTCGAGAAAGAAGTCCGCCAGGAGGGGAACGTCGTCCCGCCGCTCGCGCAGGGGCGGCAGGTGAAGGTTGATCACGTTGATCCGGTAAAACAAGTCCTCCCGGAACTTGCCCTCCGCGGAGAGTTTCTTTAAGTCCTTGTTGGTGGCCACCACCACCCGCACGTCCACCGGAACGCCCTTCTCGGAGCCGATCGGCTCCACGATCTTGTCCTGCAGCACGCGCAGGATCTTGGCCTGCAGGTTGAAATCGAGGTCGCCGATTTCGTCCAGGAACATCGTGCCGCCGTCGGCCTGGACGAACTTGCCCTTGCGGTCCCGGTCCGCGCCGGTGAAGGCGCCCTTCCGGTAGCCGAAGAGCTCCGACTCGAGGAGGGTGGGAGGAATGGCGGCGCAGTTCAGGCTCACGAAGGGCTTGTCCCAGCGCGCGCTCTTGTAATGGAGCAGTCCGGCGATCATCTCCTTGCCCGTCCCGGTTTCGCCGGTCACGAGCACGGAAGCCTCGGTGTCGGCGACGAGGCCGACCGCGTCCAGTATCTCGCGGACGTTCTTGTCCTTGCCGATGAACACGATGCTCGACTCGCGCTCGACGAGGCGGTCCTTGAGCTCGAGGTTGGCCTTGAGGAGCTGTTCCTTCTCGCGTTCGGCCTTCACGTAGAGGTGGACCCGGTTCGAGATCATCGAGGCGATCAGTTTGGCGAGGGCGTAGATGCTCTCGGAATCCCCGGGCGTGCGGAACTCCCGCTCCCAGCTCAAGACCCCGACGGTCTTGTTCTCGTAGCGGATGGGCACGGCGTAGAACGACACCGTGGCCTTGCCCCGCCAGATCTTCATGCGGTTCAGGAATTCCGGCTCCTGGGACACGTCCTTGATGTGGACGCCCTTGCCCGACTGGTAGACGCGGCCGACGACGCCCTCCCCCACCTGGTAAACCCCGCGCTTCATCGCCTCCGTGCTCAGGCGGAACCCGTCGAAGACGGTGAGCTTGTCGTCCCGGTCGAGGAGCACGAGCATCCCCCGTTCCACGGCGATCCGGCCGGAGATGGCGGCCATGATCTTCCGGAACATCCGGTCGAGGGGGAGATCCTCCTCGAGGAACTCTGCGGTCTCAATGAGGAGCGCCTGCCGGGCGAGCTGGTCCGTGAGACTCCCGATCAGATTTTCCTTGTAAAGGATCTGGGCCACGAAGTTGGAGATGGCGAGAAGCATGTCCCGGTGGTCGGCGGTGAAGGCGGCGGGACGGTCCGAATCCACGTTGATGACGCCGATGATCCGTTCCTCGAGCTTGAGCGGCACGGCCAGCTCCGACTTGAGGTCGTCGCGGACGCTCACGTAGTATTTCACGGCCGCGACGTCCGGAATGAGAAGGGCCTGCCCGGTGTGCGCCACCCGGCCCGTCACCCCCTCGCCGATCCTCAAGCGGACGGTATGCACCTTGTCGGCCTGGATGCCGCGGGCCGCCTTGATTTCAAGCACCTTGGTCTCCGGGTTGATGAGCATGATGCTCCCCGTGAGCGCCCCGGTGATTTCAATGAAGCGGTCGAGGAGGAAATTGAGCATCTCCTCCGGCGTGCGGGCCGAGTTGATCACCCCGATCAATTCTTCCAGAAAGGCGAGTCGTTTGTCGTTATCCATGCCGTAACCCGAATGCAATATGGATCATGATAAACGAACTCTTCGCGCCGGACAAGTGCCGGCCGGAAAAAATCGCCGCGCCCCGGGCTGAAGGTGCGGCTCAATCGTCCGGCGTATCGCCTTCTATGTACTGGACGGCGAGGACGCGGAGGATCTTTTCCGCTTCACCGCGCGTGATGAACACGTGGTCGCCGCCGAAAAAAAGCTGCTTGACCTGGATCGCGTCGTACACCTGGCGGTACACCACCGCGTAACCGGTGTAGCCGAGATCGTATTCGAGCCGGTGAACGCAGATTTCGAAACCCGTGTTTTTGTGAAATTCCATGCTGCCTCCCGGCTACCAGAACGCCGGGAGAATCGCCGCGCTTTCAGGATCGTGGAAAATAATCCTTCTCCCCCTCATGCTACGCGCACCTGACGTCCTCTTCAAGAACGCCGTTCCCCGGTTCAATTGAGGCGTTTTTTTCCGTCGACCTGATGTTACTCCGAGGGGCGCGCCTTCACCCGGTATTCCTCGAGCTCGGCCTTGGCGCGGTGGAGGTCGGGAAATTTCGCCACGATTTCTGCGAGCCGGTCGACCGCCTCCCGATAGCGCCCGTTTTGTTCCAGGATATGAATCAGGCCGATCCGCGCGTATACGTCGTCTCCGATTTTCAGGGCCCGGTTGAAATACGAGGCGGCCGCGTCAAGGTCGCCCAAATTCACGCACATGTCGCCCGCCCGAGTGAGGATGGACTGGTTGTCGGGCTCGCGGGCGAGGATTTTTTCGTAATGTTCCCTCGCGGCGCCGAAGTCTCCCATGCCCCGCCGGCAGTCGGCGATGCCGAACACGACGGAAAAATCATCCGGATCGAGCTTCGCCGCGCGCTCGAAAAACGTGAGGGCTTTGCCGAATTCGCACGCCCGCCTGAGGCAGTTGCCGGCGGCCGTCAGGATTTCGGCGTCCCGGACCAGCGTCTTGTCGTTCCGGAAGGCTTCTTCCCAGTACGCGATGCCCTCGCGGAACATCTTCATTTCGTAATAGAGGTATCCCAGGCCTTTGACGGCGTGCAGGAAGCCGCCGTCGATCTTCAACGCCTCAGCGTAGAATTCCCGGGCGTGTTTGAAATCGAGCAGCTTCCGGTAGGCGTCGCCGATGCTCGCCAGCACCGCCGTCTTGTTTCTGCCGTGCGCCAGGCATTGGCGCCACGTTTCGATCGCTTTGGGAAGATCGTTCAGGCCGCGGTAGCTGTCGGCGAGACCGAAGCGCGCGTAATCGTTTTCCGGGTGCCGCTCGAGACAGGCCTTGAAATAGCCCGCCGCCGCGCGAAAATCGCCCCGCTTCTTCGAGGCGTCGCCCATTCCGGACAGGGCATAGACGTTGTCTTCCTCGAGAGCCAAAGCCGCCCGAAAGCGGTCCTCCGCCTGCTCGAGCCTGTTCGTTTTGAGGAAGCGGAAGCCGGCCTTGGTGAGCTCGACCACCGCCTGGTGCTCGTTTTTTTCTTCTTCGGTGTTCATTCCGCCGTCCTTCGGTCGGTCCCGCGCGTCTTCCGTCCCGCCATGTCCGTCCCGATTCTGACACGGTACCCGAAAATGTCCGGGCGAGGCCTGCGCCGCCGGCGGGAAGGTGCTCATACGACTCACCCCAATGGTACTCCAGCCGGGAATAATTTTCAATTTTTTTCGGAAAACGAACCGGCCGCCGGACTCGCACTTGCCCGGCTCCGCCGGCGGGGGTATGCTTCACGTATGGCATCTCGTCACCCGACCCCCGCGGCGCGGCGGGTTGCGCTCACCTGCGCCGCGGCCCTGACCGCATTATTTCTCACCGCCTGCTCCCGCCCGCTCACCGGGGACGACATCACCGCCGCCCGGCTCGAGGCCCGCGTCTCCACCCTCGCCTCCGACGCGCTTCAGGGCCGCAGGACCGGCACCGCCGGCGTCGCCGCCGCCGAGGAATACATCGCCGGGGCCTTCCGCGGGGAGGGGCTGAGCTTCGCGCCCGGCCGGAAGAGTTATTTCCTCGATTTCAACCTCTACGAATACGGCTTCGACCGGCGCGCGACGCGTCTTTCTTTGGAAACCGGAAACCGATCCTACCGGGGCGTCATAAACAGGGACTTCGTCCCGTTGCCTTTTTCCGCCGACGGACTCGTCGCGGGAGAAGTCGTCTTTGCCGGTTACGGCGTGAGCGCCCCCGAGGCGGGATATGACGATTACGACGGCCTCGACGTGCGGGGAAAAATCGTGCTCGTCTTTCGCTACGAACCGCCCCGCCTGTACCTGCAGAAGCCTTCGGGGGATTATGATTATTCGAAACGCGCTTATTTCACCACAAAAACGAAGGCCGCCGCCCGGCGCGGAGCGCGCGCCATCCTGTTCGCCACGGGCCCGGGCGGGGACCCGGAAGGAGAAAAACTGCTTCGGTCCGATTCGCTTCTGAGCCTCTCCAGCGAGCGTCCCGACAATCCCCTTTTCCGGGCCGACAACGACGGGGAAAGCCGGCTCTCCATTCCGGCCTTCCAGCTCTCCGTTCCGTTCGGCGACAGGCTGTTCGCCGCGGCCGGGCTCGCGCCGAGTCAGGTGATCGCGGGCCTCGATAACGGCGCGAAGGCGCGCGAATATTCCCTGCGCGGCGCCTCGGCCCTGCTCGCCTGCCGCCGCTTTTTTCCGCCCCGCCCGGTGCGCGCCAGGGACGTGGCCGCGTTCGTGCCCGGCTCGGATCCGGCCCTGGCGGATCAATGGATCGTGGTGGCCGCGCACCACGACCACATCGGAACGTCCCCCGACACCGCCGACACCGTCTACAACGGCGCCGACGACAACGCCTCGGGCGTGAGCGGCGTCGTCGAGCTCGCCCGCGTCCTGGCGGGGCGCTCGCCGCGCCTGAAACACGGCCTGTTGTTCCTCACGTTTTCCGGGGAGGAGGAAGGGCTCCTCGGCTCCGAGGCGCTCTTCGACGACGGTCTGGTGCCCCGGGCCGCCATCCGGTACATGTGCAACCTCGACATGATCGGCCGCAACCCCGGCCGGGTTCTCCAGGTTCTCGTCCGGCGCGACGACGGCCCGCTCGTCGGCGCGGCGCGCCGATTCTTCGCCGGGCGGTCCCCCGCCGCGGAGGTGGTGTACAAGCGGAACGATTTCTACAGCGACGATTACTCGTTCGCCGAGAGGAAAATCCCCACCTTTTTCTTCTTCTCCGGCCTGCACGACGACTACCACGGCCTCAAAGACGAGGCCGACCGCCTCGATTACCCGGCGCTCGAAAAGCGGGTCCGGCTCATTTACGATTTCATTGTTTTCTTGGACGGGCAGCCCTGATCCGGCCGGTGTCCGATTCGTTTCCAGGGAATCGTTCTTACGCAGAACACTTCGATTCAGGAAGGACACGGAGAACACAGAAATGACGGAGAATACGGAGAAGAGAGGCTCAGGAAGCCAGGAAGCAAGAAAAAAGCGATGTGGGAATTGAGCTAAAAATTAAATTGGAAAAGCCATGGTCTGTCATTGACACAATGAAAACGATCTTCCCTTCCGCGTTTCTATTGAATATTTTCATCCTGTTTTTTCCCGGTTTCCTCAGCTGATCTTTTTCTCCCGTCCCGCTGTCCTCTCCGCATCCCTCCAATTTCAGTTCCAACGCACTATAGGGAGCTACTATTTTTCGCCCTGAAAGAACCGCTGATCGATGGCGATGGCGGCCAGGACGATCGGTTCCATGGGCAGCTGCTCGTCCAGGCCCACCGTGAATTTATCCCGAAAGGCGAATTCCTTGTGGATCGTAAAAGTTTCCTTGCCCGAAGCGTCGACGGCGGAGAAGCTCCAGGCGAACAGGCCGCCCTTGGCTTTGTACTGTTGTCCCCGCAGATTCATGACGAACGATTTGACGAAGGCGAAAAACGGGAACTGAATATCACCCACCTCGCCGCCGTCCGGCGTGGTGATGAAGAACTTGGTCTTGAAGAAATTGCCCCTCAGGACGTGAGTTTTTTCGCCGTCCGCGCCTTTCATCATTTCCAGGTAGGGGGAGAAGGTGAAGATCTTGCCTTTCACGGTGAAAAGCACGGGACCGTCCTTGGTCTCCCGCACCAGGTACGTGGCGGACAAGGCCAGGATTTTTTGGGTGACGATGTAGGTTTTCATGCCTTAAGCTTAGTTCGAGGCAATAATTTTTGCCACAGAAAAAAGAGAACCACGGATGGCACGGATGACACCGATAACACGGATGAAATAAAATGTGAAGGAGTGAAATCGTAGGAATTACACGACACAAATCAGGCTACTAAAGGTAAACAGAAGAACGCCAAAATTATAAACCGATAGAAAGTAGAATAATTGGGATAGGAAAAAGTCATCGCTACTCAAAAGACTTTATTTTTCTTCATCCGTGTCATCCGTCCTATCCGTCTTATCCGTGGTTCTCCCTCCAGGCTAATAAAATTCAGAAAGCTCGCTCGCGAGCACGTCCTCCGGCACGGGACGGGAATAGGCGCCGCCCTCGAAGCGCATCATGTCGCCTATCCCTTTCTGGAACACGAACCGGATTTCGCCCCGCCTGGATTTTTTGTCCGTGTGCATGGACTCGATGATCCGTTCGACCGCCAGTCCCGCGGGCACGCGGACCGGCAGGCCGATCCGCCGCAGGAGCTTCACCACGCGGTCCTCGTCGGCGGGGCTCACGTAGCCGAAGCGCACGCCCAGCTTGAGCTGGAACGCGAGACCGATCGACACCGCCTCGCCGTGGGAAAGCGCATAGTCCGTCAGCGGTTCGAGGGCCCGTCCAAGGGTGTGCCCCAGGTTGACCACCTGGCGCAAGTTGGCTTCGCGCACGTCCCCGGCCACCACCTTGTACTTGATCTCGCAGTTGGAGGCGGCGACGCGGGCCGCGACCCCGGGGTCGATTCCGTTTTTCCCGCCGTCCCGCTCCGCGAACGCGTCCACGTGCCCCTCGAGGTACTCGAAAAAGGAGCGGTCGCCCAGGCAGGCGTGCTTGACCGTCTCGGCCAGGCCGTTCCGGATGTCAGCGGCGGAGAGCGTGTTCCAGGCGCGGGTGTCGATGTACACCTTCTTCGGCTGGTAAAACAGGCCGATGATGTTGGTCACCCGCGGCGTGTCCACCGCGGTCTTGCCGCCGATTGACGCGTCGGCCGCGGCCAGGAGGGTGGTGGCGTACACGGCGAAGGGGATACCGCGGGCGAAGGTGCCCGCCAGGAACCCCGCCAGGTCGGAGACGACGCCGCCGCCCAGGGCGATGACCGCGCTGTCCCGGCCGTATCCCGCCTCGATGAGCGAGTCCTCGAGCGCCGCCTTGGTCTCCCGGGTCTTGGAGCGCTCGCCGGCCGGAAAGGAAAACATCGAGGCGGCCAACCCGGCGCGCTCCAGGAGGGCGAGGAGCTCCCGGCCGAAAAGCTCTTCCACGTTCCGGTCGGTGATGACGGCCAGGCGATGAACGGCGGGAAAGAGACCCGCCTGCAGATCGGGGATCAGCTTATCGAAAAGCCGTTCCCCGATTTCGATGTCGTACGAGTCGTCGATCGTCGCTTTGAGCGGTACCCGGAAGGTGGGCATATTTTTTCCTCCATGCGGATATCTTCGGCTTGAACCGATTGTAGCCGCGGCGGGGCAATTGTCAAGGCGATCCGCTCCCCGAAGAAAAAGAGAACCACCGCTTTCTCTGGAACTTTTTCCCGCGCCAAATTATATTTATGACGTGATCGCGGTCATCTCGTTTTTCAGCATTCTCATCATCTCGGTCATCATCGTGCGGGTCGCCTCGATCATGCTCAGGCTCACCGGGCTGTCCGAGGACGTGGCCAAATTCCAGGCGCGCTCGGCGTTCACCGGCACGGGGTTCACCACCCGCGAGGCGGAGGGCATCATCAATCACCCCGTGCGCCGCCGGATCATCCAGGGGCTCATGCTCATCGGCAACATCGGCGTCGTCTCCTTCATCTCCTCCGTCATCATCTCCGTCCTCACCCTGCAGATAACCGGCAGCGGCTGGATGGTGCTCATCGTGATCGGGGCCGGGCTGCTTCTCCTCATGCTCTTCACCAGGAGCCGTCTCATCGAGGTTCTTTTCACCGCCGTCGTCACCCGCCTCCTGCGGCGCTGGACCCATCTGTACACCAACGATTACGACAGCCTGCTCAACCTCCAGGCCGAGTTCGAGGTGACGAAGTTCACGCTCCCCGGCCGGAGCTGGTTCACCGACCGCGCCATCAAGGAATTGAAATTGACGGACGAGGGCATCCTGATCCTCGCCGTCAGGCGCACCGACGGCTACTTCATCGGCACGCCGCAAAGCACGACCGTGCTGTACGAAGGCGACGAGGTGATCATGTACGGCCGCGCCCCCCTGCTGCGGGTCGTCATCACGCGCCCCGCCGGCGAGGAGGGCGACAAGGCGCACCGCGAGGCCGTCGAGACGCAGCTCCGCCTGGAAGGCAAGGAGACCGGGACCGCCGCCAAGCCGGGTATTTTACGCGGCGTGCGATCCCTTTTCGGGCAACGGAGAAAAAAGCGGTAACAATTCGCTTCACTTATGACTCAGCATCAACAGGAATATCCATGCCGCTTTGTCTCTTTTTGTATTTACAACTTATTATTCTTCTTTCCCCCTTCGTGAACTTCGTGCCCTTCGTGGTGAATCTCCTCTGAGGCGGGCGGGACTCCCGCCTTCCACGTCACACTTGTTATTCCCCTCCATCCCTTGACACGTAAAGTCCTTCCCCATAGAGTCAGACACACAAGGAGCGACTATGGCACGGGAACAAAAACGCTGCGGGATCGTCCTCGCCGGCTGCGGCACGATCGGCGGCGCGACGGCCGTTCACCTCGTACGGGACGCCGATTTCCTCGAGCGCAAGCTCGGCGTGCGCCTCGATCTCCGGAGGATAGTCGACGTCGATTTCTCGCACGCGCGGGAGCTCGGCCTGGACGAGTCGCTCTTCGAGGAGGACTTCGACCGGGCCGTCGCCGCACAAGGGGTCGATATCGTCGTCGAGCTCATCGGCGGGACGACGACGGCCCGCGACCGCGTCGAGCGCGCGCTCGCCGCCGGCAAGCACGTGGTGACCGCCAACAAGGCGCTGCTGGCCGAGGCCGGCAACGAGCTCTTCGCCCTGGCCCGCCAACACGGCGTCTCCATCCTTTTCGAGGCGAGCTGCGCCGGCGGGATCCCGGTCGTCCGCGCCCTGTACGACGGCCTCGCCGCCAACCGCATCGACGCCCTCTACGGCATCGTCAACGGCACGTGCAATTACATCCTCACCCAGATGACGGACCGGGGGGAATCCTACGGCGAGGCCCTCGCCGGCGCCCAGGAACTGGGGTTCGCGGAAAAGGACCCGACCCTCGACGTGAGCGGCCGCGACTCGGCGCACAAGCTCGCCATTCTCTCCGCCATCGCCTTCGCCCAGCCGATCGACCAGGACGGCTTCCCCGTCGAGGGCATCGACAACCTCGATTTGTGCGACGTGCGCTACGGCGGCGAGCTCGGGTACGTCGTCAAGCTTCTCGCCATCGCCCGGCGGGAAGGCGACGGCTTGTGCGCGGCGGTCAAGCCCGCCTTCATTCCCAAGAGTCACCCGCTCGCCTGGGTGAGCGGACCGTTCAACGCGGTCAGCGTCTACGGTTCCGCCACGGGTCACACCATGTACTACGGCCGGGGCGCCGGGCCCGATCCGACCGCCTCGGCCGTCATCGCCGACGTCATCTCCCTCGCCCTCGGGACGGGACAAATATACTTCGATTCGCTCGCGCTCTGGCCCGACCGGACCGCCGCGGAACGCGCCCTCCCGCGCCGCGAATCGCGCACCCGCTTCTACGTCCGCCTCACGGCCGCCGACGAGCCGGGCGTGCTCGCCAAGATCGCGTCCGTGTTCGGCCGGTATGACATCAGCATTTCGTCGGTGCTGCAGAAAGAGCCCGCGGTGCAGAAGACCTCCCGGCCGGGCGTCCAGGTGGTCATCACCACCCATCCCGCGTCCGAAAGCGCGGTCTGCGACGCGCTTCGCGAGGTCGACGCCCTGAGGGAAATCCTCGGCAAGAGCGTGTGCCTGACCATCCTCGACGAACACCAGGAATTCAAGGCTCCGTGAAACATTCTTTTCCGAGTTCATAGGCAAGGTAGAAAGACATGAAGCACGCGCTCATCATCATCGACGGGGCGGCCGACGAGCCGCTCGCGGAGCTCGGAGGAAAGACCCCCCTCGAGGCCGCCGACCTTCCCGCCATGGACCGCCTGGCGCGCGAGGGGATCCTCGGGACGGCCCGCACCTGCCCGCCCGGTCTGCCCTGCGGCTCGGACGTGGCCATCATGTCCGTGATCGGGTACGATCCCGCGGTCTATTACACCGGCCGCGCTCCGCTGGAGGCGGCGGCCCGCGCCGTCCCGCTTTCGGACACGGACTGGGTCTTCCGCGCCAATACCGTCACCATCGCCGACGGTCTCATGAAAGACAACACCGCCGCCAACATCGATCAGGCCGACGCGGAAAAGATCATGGCCCTGCTCAACCGGGAGCTCGGCGGTCCGGAGATCGAATTTCACGCGGGCGTCGGCTACCGCAACCTCCTCGTCGTGCGCCGGCCGATGGATATCTCCACGACGCCGCCCCACGACATCCTCGACCGGCCCGTCGCCGGCTTCTTGCCGCGCGGCGCGTCCGCGCCCCTTCTCATCGATCTGTACGAACGAAGCCGGGCGCTCCTTTCGCGCACGCCGGTCGGGCCGGCCGCCAATGCCGTCTGGTTTTGGGGCGAAGGCCGGAAGCCCCGCCTCGAATCGTTCCGCGATCGTTACGGACTCTCCGCGGCCGCGATCACGGCCGTCGACCTCGTCCGCGGGCTCGCGCTCCTCGCGGGCTGGGACGTCGTCGAGGTGCCGGGCGCCACGGCCTACTTCGACACCAACTACGGCGGCAAGGGGGAGCACGCGGTCGCGGCGCTCGCGGACCACGATCTCGTCTGCGTGCACGTCGAAGCGCCGGACGAGGCGGGCCACAAGGGAGATCCGCGCGAAAAAATCCGGGCCCTGGAGAACATCGACCGCCGGATCGTCGGGCCGCTGCTCGAGGCCCTCGGGCGGAGCGCGTCCGGCTGGCGTCTCCTCCTCCTCCCCGATCACCCCACCCCGTGCGCCATCCGCACCCATACGCACGACCCGGTGCCCTTCGCCGTCGCCGGCAGTGATCTCAAGCGAGGAGCCGGACGCGCCTTCACCGAGGACGAAGCCCGCCGCACGGGCGTGTTCGTGGAGGAGGGCCATACCCTCATGAGACGATTCGTGAAAGCCGATTGGTGAATCCGAACCGGCTGTTGGATAACCGAAAGCGGTTTTTCAACAGCCGGCTAACGGATTCGTGAGGCGCCGCCGGGCGCGTCCGCGTTCGGAACGTCGGGGGAGACCTTCGACCCGAACGTGAGGATGAACCGGCTCCCGCGTCCCCGGGCGCCCTCCACGGTGATCGCGCCTCCATGCCGCTCCATGATCCGCTTGCAGACCGCCAGACCGATGCCGTCTCCGTCGTATTCCCAGCGGGCGTTGAGCCGTTGGAACACGATGAAGATCTTATCGCGATCCTTGGGATCGATGCCGATGCCGTTGTCCTCCACGACGATGGACGGAGGCCCGTCTTCCGCGGGGGAAAGCGCGAAAACGTTGACTTCCGGACGGCCGCCCGGAGGCTGGAACTTGAGGGCGTTCCCGAGGATATTGCGGAAGAGTTGGCTCATCTGCTTCGCATCCGCGCCGACGACCGGCAAAGGCGCGACCGCCACCCCGGCACCCGACCGCTCGATCCGCGGTTTCAGGTCGGAGACGACTTCGGCCACGATAAGATTCAGGTCCGTCGGTGCGAACGGATTATCCGCCGTCGCGATCTTCGAATAATCGATGAGGCTTTCAATCATGTTCCGCAGCCGCTGCGCGGAATGCCGCATGTGCGCCAGGTAATTCCGGCCCTCCTCATTGAGCGCGCTCCGGCCGCTTTCCGAAAGACGATCGCCGAACATGAGGATCTTGCGCAGCGGCTCCTGCAGGTCGTGCGAGGCCATAAAGGCGAATTCCTCGAGGGCTCTGTTGCTCTCCGCGAGGTGCAGGTTCACGCGGTCCAGATCCCGCGCCTGGTTGACCGTTTTTTCGATGAAAATCGCCAGCTGAAGCACCATGCTCAATTTCGGCCACAGAAAATCATATGTCCCGGCCGAGCGCACATCGTCCCCCAACTCCATCAGGATGAACCCGAGATTGGCGCCCCGCTGCGAGAGAATCTTGACAATGAAATTATGACGGCGGTCGGCCGGAAAAAGCGCCGCCGGGATCAATTCCACGGCGGGAAACGCAATGCCGCGCGTGGGGAGATCGATTCGCAGGCAGTCCTCATAAGCCAGGATCAGCCTGGCCCGCGCCTGTGCCGAATGCTGATCTTCGAAAAGCGAAAGGTAACAGCTTCGAATGCCGAGGGCGGGGAATTCGGAGAACACGATCCGCAGCTGCTCATCCAGGCTGCCGACGCCGGTCAGGCTCGCATCAATGGAAGACAAGTGCTGTTCCTGTATTTCCGCGGCGATGTTTTGGGCGGCGATTTCCCGGCGAATTTCCTCTTCGCTCAGGATTCTCGCCCGGTGGAAGAGGCTTTCCGCAAAAGCCGCCTCCTCGGGGGATCCCGGCCTTCCCAGCACGTCGTTTCGCAATAAGGAGACGAGCAGCTGCAGGCATTGGGGCTGCCGCTCACACCCCAATCCAGAGAAAAGGAATTCGCGCCAGGCGGAGATGAAAGGTTCCGGATCCCGGGCGGACAGGGAGCGGCGCAGGGCGAGGTGCAGCTGTTCCACCCGCTTCCGGAGCCGGTCGCCGCCGCCGCGAGAGAACTCCGCGCACCGGCGCGTAATTTCCCCGACGGCCTCGTCATCATCGCGCCGGCCGGCCGGCGGCGGCGGGAAGGAGCAGGCCGCGAGCGCGGGCGAAAGGCACCCGCACGATTCCCGGATCACGGTTTCGGTCGGCATGATCGTGAGCGGCCGGCACTCCTCCCCCCGCAGCAGGCGGTACAAGGCGGCGGCGGCTTGGTATCCCTGCTCATATAAAGGTTGTTTCACGGTCGTCAGGTTCGCGTCGCCGCTGGTATCGATATCGTCGAACCCGACGATCCGCATGCCTTTGGGTACCGGAATTCCCCGGCTGCGCAATTCCTCGATCGCCCCGAAGGCCATCAAGTCGTTGGCGGCGATGATGGCGTCCACATCCGCCGCCTGCTTTTCCAGGAGGGCTTGCACGGCCTGCCGACCGGACATGCCGGTAAAATTGCCTTCCTGCACGAGACCGGGATCGAACGCGATGTCCCGGGAGCGGAGAAATTTCTTGAACGTCTCGAGGCGGACGGCCGCTTCCGTATTGACGAGCGGACCGGAGATATACGCCAACCGCCGGTACCGATGACGGTCGACCAGGTGCTCGAGCAGTCCCAGCATGCCCTTTTCATTGTCGATCACGAAACTCGGAACGCCCGGGATGCGCTTGCCGATACTCGTCAGGGGAATCCCCCGGAACCGGGAGAGGAAATCGGGAAAAGCGTCCCGGCCGATGTAATATTCGAGCGCCGTGGTGATGACAATGAGCCCGTCGATATTCCCCCGGTCCACCAGCGAGAAAAGGAGATTGTCGTCGGAGCCCCAGCGGCTCGGCGTCGTCAAGAGGCCGGTCGTGAAACATTGCAGATTGAGATCATTTTCCCTGGCGAAGTCCAGGATGCCGGTCAGGATATTCTTGTAATATCCCGTGTTGACCAAACCAATGAACACCCCGAAGGTCGGGCGCCCGTTCCTTTTCATTTCCTTTTGCCCCCGGGCCGGCGTCGGACACTTCGCCCGCCCTTCCCTCATCTTTCCCCCGCCCGAGGCGAGCCCGGCGGCTCCTTGCGGCCCGACGCGTCGCCCGGCCCCGAGGGGAAGACGGGACTATTTCATCCCCGTCGCCGGCGGGGACGTCCGTTTCAGAAATTGCGTAAACTCTTCCCTGGGCAGCGGCTCGTTGAAGTAGAACCCCTGCCCCAGCCGGCAGCCCTGTGCCTTCAAGAATTCGAGCTGCGGCTTCGTTTCGATGCCTTCGGCGATCACTTCCAGTCCCATGCTGCTCCCGATGGTCAGGAGGCTCTTCACGATGGTCGCGTCCCCCTCGTCGCTGGGGATCCTGGAAATCAGCGACCCGTCGATCTTCAGGATGTCGAACCTGATCTGGCGCAGAATGACGAACGAGGAATATCCCGAGCCGAAATCGTCGAGAGAGACCTTCGCGCCCGATTCCCGGACCGCCTCGACGATCCGTTTCGCTTCGTCCACGTTGTTGATGATGCCGCTCTCCGTGATCTCAACCGTCAGCTGGCCGGGCGCGAGATCGAGATCGCCGATCAGCTTCACGATCTGGGCGAGGATGTTCCGCTGGTTGAGCTGCCGCGGCGAAATATTGACGGCGATGTTCGGTTTTCCGATTCCCGCCTCGTTCCAGCGGTCGAAATCGCGCCGCAGGATATCGAAGACGCGCGTTCCCAAATCATAGATAATGCCGATTTCCTCGGCGATGGGGATGAATTCGAGGGGGGAGATGAGTCCCTTCTCCGGATGCCGCCAGCGGAGAAGGGCCTCCGCCCCGTCGGGCAGGCCGTTCCCAAGGTCCATGATGGGCTGGTAATACAGCTCGAGCTCGTCGTTCTTGATGGCCTTGCGCAAATCGTTCTCGACGGAGAGACGGCGCAAGGCGGTGGAATTCATGGAGGGATTGAAGTACTGGAAATTGTTTTTGCCGATCGACTTCGATTTGTACATGGCGATATCGGCGTTTTTGACCACCGTCTCGATGTCGGCCCCGTCCGTGGGATAGACGGCGATGCCGATGCTGACCGTCACGTTGATCTCGTGCTGGTCGAGCAGGAGCGGAGTGTAGAGGATGTGCCGGATCCGCTCCGCCACCACCGACGCGTTGCCGGCCTCGTTGATTTCATTGAGCAGGATGGTGAATTCGTCGCCGCCGAGGCGGGCCACGGTGTCGAGCATGGCGTTGAAATCGTCGTGGGCGACGGTGTCCTCCTTGCGGATGCACTTGAGCAGCCGCCCGGCCACCTCCTGGATGAGGCGGTCGCCCAGGGTGTGTCCCAGCGTGTCGTTGATGCGCTTGAAATTGTCGATGTCCAGAAACATGACCGCGCACAGGCGCCCGTGCCGCTTGGCGGAGGCGAAGGCGGTCTTGAGGCGGTCGTAGAAGAGCGTGCGATTGGGGAGATGGGTGAGCTGGTCATAGTAGGCCAGGAACCTGATCTTTTCCTCGGTTTTTTTCCGTTCCACGGCGTACCGGATGGAGCGCTCGAGAACCGGCGCCGACAACAGCCGTTTGTCGAGATAGTCCGAAGCGCCCGCCTTCATGGCGGCCAGGTCGACCTCGTAGTCGCCCTGCCCGGTCAGCAGGATGATGGGGATCGTGCTGTTCCGCAACGAGGCCTCGGTCAGAAACTCGAGACCGTTCCGCGCCCCGAGATGGTAATCGAGCAGGCAGACGGAACACGCTCCCCGGAGGAGCTCGCGCATACCGCGATCGAAATTATTGCTCCATGAAAGACGATACCCTTCCCCCAACTCCGCCAGCAGATCGCGGGTGATGACGAATTCGTCCTCGTCGTCGTCGATCAGCAAGACGCTGATTTTTTCCACTCGTTCTCCTCCCCTGGCGCTCATCCTTTCCCGAGCGTCGTCATTGTCTGTTTTTTGCATGGAACTTATGGTCGATTCGGCGGCCGTTCTCGACCGTCCGTCATGCGCGGGTTGATCCGCTCCGGGGCTACCTTCAGTCTAATTCACGGTGAAGGTCGAAATCAATTGTTTTTCGGCGCCCCCGCCCCCGCCCGCCTCCCCGGGCGCCGGAGAGAGACCCCTCAACTCTTGACAGTAAAAAGTCGATCATGTTAGTATCAAACGACTTCAGGGAATGCGGACGGATACGTCGTACGGCCGTAATCGGAGGTTCACATGACAAACGTAAGCTCATTCGCGGACATTCTGGACGCCGATAAATTTTCCCTGGACAAAATCTACTGCGCCAACTGCATTCACTGCAAGCTGATCAAGATCGCCCTCGGCGACGGCAACCAGTATTACCTGCGGGTTCGCTGCGACGCCGGGAAATGGAAAAAAAAGCTGGGTGAGGAGAAATTTTACAAGTATTTCACCGTCGCCCGGCGCAGCCTCGACAGTTGCGAGCAGTACGAAACGATGGGAGATCTCAGGGATTACCTGCGGGATCTGAAAAAAAGCCTCCCCATCAAAGACGAAATCTATTCTTGTTAAGGTGGCATATTCCCTTATGAAACGATTACTGATCTCACTCACAGCTTTGGTCGTCATTCTGTCGACCATCGCCTGCCAATCCGCCGCGCCCGTGTTTGATTCCAAGATGCGACCTGAAGATTACTTTCAGCGCGCCCAGGAAAAGGCCGACTTCGGCGATTACGCCGGCGCCCTCGCCTATTACCGCAAATTCAAGGAGGTCTTTCCCAACAACCTTGAAAAGAACGTCTGGGCCTCCTATGAAATCGCCTTTCTCTATCATAAAATGGGAGACGACAAGAAAGCGCTGGAGCTCTTCGACGAGTTGATCGCCCTGTATACTCAGGACAAAAGCGGCGTCCTGCCCAAGGCCCCCAAGATCCTCGCCGAAAAAGTGAAGGACAACATCCTCAATAAAGACAAATTCTTCGACAAAACGGCGAAGCCGACGGCCTCTGCGAAATAATCGATCCTTCATGAAGCGCCTGAAAAGGCGCTTTTTTTTGGGATCGGAACGTACCGTAAAAACGAGGCTTCATGTCTTTATGGCACTCACGGGAACCGAAACGTCGTCTTCCAGGTCGATGAGGCTGTTGACGAGAAAAACTCGTCGATACTTCCCGATATCGTCCGCCGTCATCCGGACGGCGGCGACCTTTCCCTCCCGCAGGAGCGACTCGCGTTTGACGCCCGCGAGGAGGGGAGCGGCCGGGGTCAGGTAGCGCGCTCCGTCGAAAAACACGACGTTTGAAAAGCTCGTATCGGTGATGAACCCGCGGCGGACGATGAGAATTTCGTCGCAGTCCGCCTTGAATGAGAGGAGGGCCGTCAAGGCGGTCCGGTCCTCGTATTTGAACCGGTATTCGACGTCGTCGGAGCGGACCAGCTTGAGCGAGGAGACGGACGGCTTCCGATAGGGAAGGTATTCGACGCGCTCCACGTTTTTCCCGAAGAGCACCCGGCATTTTACCGGGCGGTCCGTCCCGGCGCGGGTTGCCCCTGAAACGAACTCCCCCAGGTCGAGGTCGTCATCCGCACCGAACAGGGCCCGGCGCGCCGCATTGGCGCGGCGGTTGTGCAGTTCGAGGTCGAATACCTCGCCGTTTTTGATCTTGATCGTTTCCAGCAATCGGCACATACACCTTCTCCGCCATCTCCCGGTATTCGGCGGCCGGATCGCTGTCCATCGTAATTCCGCCGCCGCTCTTGAACACCAACCCCCCGGACGAATCCCGCTCGATGAAGCGGATCATCACTCCGCTCGCCAGGTCGCGTCCGTCGAACACGCCGAAAATCCCCGTGTAATAGCCCCGGTCGTAATTTTCCACGCTCCGGATGATTTCGACGGTTTTTCGCTTGGGCGCGCCCGTCACCGATCCGGCCGGCAGGAGGGCGCGCATGATGTCCCCCAGGCGAGCGGACCAGCCGTCCTCGAGCTCCCCAGAAATTTCCGTGCTCGCCTGCAGCAGCCGGCCCTCGTGCGTCGACACCTCGTCGAAATAACGGAACCGGTCGACCGCGATCCGGCGCGCCACCCGGCCCAGGTCGTTCCTGAGGAGATCGACCACGGTGACGTGTTCCGCCAGCTCCTTGGCGCTTTCCAGGAGCCGCTCGCGCGCGTCCGGCAGCGAGGCGTCGATCGTCCCCTTCATGGGGCGCGTGGCGATGCGGTTCCCGCGTATGCTCACGAACTCCTCCGGCGAAAAGACCACGAACCGTCCCTTGTAATAAAGTCTGTACAACGCGCGACTGTGAACGAAAAGCTCTTCCAGGCTGAGATTCGTTTCCACCGGCGTGGGAAAGGTCAAATTCACCAGGTAGCTGTTTCCGCGCCGCAATTCGTCCTGGACGAGCGAAAAGGCGCGGGCGTACGACGCGAACGATACCGGACGCTTCGCGAACGTAAAGGGCTTTTCCAATGGGCGCGGTTCGCCGGCGTTGCCGCCGCCGGGGATCGAAAACAGAATGCCCTCCGCGGCGCATCGGTCCAGATCGCAGACGAACGGTTTTTCCCCGGCAAAATCGACCATGAAAAAGCAGGGCCGTCGCCGCCGGCCGCACTCATTGAGCGTTTCCCACATCGCGCCATTCTATTGGAAGATGGTCGTTCGGGCAATGTTCTTTTTTGATTTTCCTGCCTGACAGGCTTCAAAAGATGACACGAAGTGTCCTCTTCCAGGAATCGGAGAAAGGAAATTACTGGGGCAGGATGATCGTATGAATCTCCACGCCGGCGGCGGAGGCGTCCGCGAATACCTTGGCCTTGGTTATTTTGCCGCGCGGAGAGGGGTGCGGCGGCGCGTCGCCGACCAGGATAATGATCTTCTTGGACGATTCCCACTTCAATTCGTGGAGGGCGCCGGAGAGCGCCTCGTACACCGCCTCGGGCGTATCATGCCCTCCCGTCACGGAAACGCCCGAGACGATCTTCCCCACGGCGATCGAGTCGGTCGAGAAAGGGAACACCCTGGTGAGATACTCCTCGAAGTAATCCTTGTAGAAGACGATCCCGATCCGCAGCGTTTTGAATCGCGCCCCGTACTTCTGCATCACGGCCAAGAGACCCCGTTTGGCGTCGTCGATGTCGTCGGCCATGCTCGCCGTAGTGTCCAGGCAGAGCGCGAGATCGAGGCTTTCGCCCGACTCGCCGGCCACGACGGCGTCGAGTTGACGCACCAGGTCTCCCTTGCCCGCCGCGGTGCGCGCCTCGCCGCCGCCCTCCCTGGCGATTTCGACGAAGGTCTTCTCGGTCTCGGGGAGGACCGCCCGTCCCGTTGCCGCGTCGGGCGGCCGCTGGTTGAACACCAGGCGGAAGGGATTGTCGCGCCACGCGCCCGAGTAATCGGCGTAGGGTTTGGCGAAGGTGCGGACGTTGATGAACGTGTCGTCCTTGATCTCGATGAGCCCGGTCCGGCCGCCCGGGTAACCGAAGATCGTCAGATACGGTACGAACACGTGGAAGGCTTCCTTGAAGCGGGGGTGCGGTTCCGGCGTCGAGTCGATGAGCGAGTAGAGCTTGCGCCCGGGATCGATGAACTTCCCGTCGAGCAGGCGCTTCTCGTCGCCGTTGACGGAATGATAGCTCCGGTCGCGGAGCGCGTAATTGGCCTCCCGCCCCCCGGGATCCTTGGTGGTTTCGGTGAGCAGGACCGAGCCGACATCCGGCTTCTTCCTGATCCAGAGCTCATAGCCCGAGCCGGCTCCCTGCTCGATGAGGACGTCGTCCGGTCCCAGCGTCAGGTCGAGAGCCGGCGCCCACCCCGGGCAGACCGCGAGGAAAAGCAGGATCGTCATCCACTTTTTCAGCTTCATCTAGAAATATTATCGGCGAAATTCCGGTTCGGAAAAGACGCGCGAACGCGCGGCGGGGAGGGGGAGAAGAGAACTACGGATTACACTGATGGGGACGGATAACACGGAAAGAACAATGAGAAGAACCACAGATAAATAAGAAAAGAGAGAACTGGAAGAAACCGATAAAACTAACAAGTACGCATAATGATTCTTATCGTCTTTTCTTGGTTCCAGATCCTGGTTTCCTGGATTCCTTATCGTTCCTTCTTCCTTATCCGCGCT
>CAZKOS010000007.1:20027-51092 GCA_964554445.1 uncultured Spirochaetaceae bacterium
TCCCCTACTCCACCGTCACGCTCTTGGCCAGGTTCCGGGGCTGGTCGACGTCCCTGCCCAGTAAAACCGCGCAATGGTAGGCGAACAGCTGCAGGGGCACCACCATGACGAAGGGCGAGAAGAGCGTGTGGACGCGCGGCACCTCGATGACGTCGTCGGCGATCTCCCGGATCTCCTCATCGCCCTCGCCCACGACGGCGATGAGCTTCCCGCGGCGGGCCTTGACTTCCTTCATGTTCGAGATCACCTTCTCGCGCAACCGGTCGTCGGGCACCAGGAACATGCTCGGCGTCTCTTCATTGATGAGGGCGATCGGCCCGTGCTTGATCTCGGCCGAGGAGTACCCCTCGGCGTGGATGTAGGCGATTTCCTTGAGCTTGAGCGCCCCCTCGAGGGCCACGGGGTAGTTGATGCCCCGGCCGAGAAAGAGGAAGTCCTTGTAGCCGGCGTACTTTTTCGCGAGTTTCTTGACGACCGGTTCCGTCTTGAGCACCGCCCTCACCGCCGCCGGAATGGCGGCCAGTTCATTGAGGTACCATTCGCCCGTCTCGAAGGACATGTGGCGCATGCGCGACATGAGAAGGCAGAACAGGTAGAAGGCCGTCAACTGGGAACTGAAGGCCTTGGTGGAGGCGACGGCGATCTCCGGGCCGGAGTGAATGTACACCCCGCCGTTCGATTCCCGGGGGATGGTCGAGCCGACCACGTTGCAGACGCCGAGCACGCAGGAGCCCTTGCGCTGGAGCTCGCGCATGGCGTACAGGGTGTCGGCCGTCTCTCCGGACTGGGAGACGGCGAAGTGGAGGGTGTTCCGCTCGACGATGGGATTGCGGTAGCGCACCTCCGAGGCGAGCTCCGCCTGGCAGGGAACGCGCGCCAGCTGTTCGATGAGGTAGGAACCGACGAGACCGGCGTAGTAGGAGGTGCCGGCGGCGATGATTCGGATGCGCTCGATGCCGAGCAGCTGGGCCGAGGAGAGATTGAGCCCGCCCAGCCGGGCGGTCGCCTGCGCCTGGTCGAGACGGCCCCGGCAGGCGCGCTCGATCGCCTCGGGCTGCTCGTAAATCTCCTTCACCATGTAGTGCTTGAAATCGCCCTTTTCGATCTCCTCGAGCTCCCAGGAGATCTCGTCGATGCTCTTCGATATCTTCCGTTCATTGAGATCGGTGATGTGGTAATCCCGGTCCGTGAGCACCACCACCTCGCCGTCTTCGAGGTACACGACCTGCTTGGTATGGGCCAAAACGGCGGTCACGTCGGAGGCGAGGAACATCTCGTCCGAGCCGATCCCCAGCACCAACGGCGAACCTTTGCGCGCCCCGATGATGAGCTGCGGATTGTTTTTGTGCAGGCAGACGATGCCGTAGGTGCCCTTCAGGAGCGGGAGGGCCTTGCGCACCGCGGCCTCCAGGTCTCCGTCGTAATTCTGGGCGATGAGGTGGGCGATCACTTCGGAATCGGTCTCCGTCCGGAATTTGATTCCCTCGGCCTCGAGCCTTCCCTTGAGGACCAGGTAGTTTTCGATGATGCCGTTGTGCGCGATGGCGAGGTTTCCCGCGGTGTCCGTGTGCGGGTGGGCATTGACGTCCGTCACGGCTCCGTGCGTGGCCCAGCGGGTGTGGCCGATGCCGTAGCAGCCCTCCAGGTTCCCGGGCACCGCCTCCCGCAGATCCTTGATCTTGCCGACCCGTTTACAGACCGTCAACGCGCCGTCGCAGGCGACGCCGATGCCGGCCGAGTCGTAACCGCGGTATTCGAGCCGCTTCAAGCCGTCGAGGAGAATGGGGGCCGCTTTTCGCGGGCCGGCGTAGCCGATGATTCCGCACATTTTGTACCTCTTTTCAATGCGCCGGGGTCGAATAGTTATTAAAAATCCATTATACACGCATCCGCCCCGGTTTTCAACATGATTGAAAGCGCCGGTTCTCTTTCACGCGTCAGGATACACGAAAGAAAAAGGAAGGAGTGTGTCATGAAAAAGACTTTTTCGAGCCTGGCCGTTCTGGCGCTTGCCGCCTGCGCCTGCTGCGCGCCCCTCTCCCCGTCGAGCGGAGGCGCCGATATGGATCTTGTTCCGCCCGTGCTCCTGCGGGCCTTTGCCGAGGGACCGAATCGTGTCGTCCTGGAATTCGATGAGCCGCCCGTGCCGGGCGACGGAGCGGTTACCATCGAGCCCGCTCTCGCGGTCGCCGGTCGGGACACGAAAGACCGGACGATCGCCATCACCACGGAATCCGCCCAGGAGACGGGAGTGCCCTATTCCATGCGGCTGACGGTGGCGGACGCGAACGGCAATTCGGCTTGGCTCGTCGTCAGGTTCTACGGATACAATCCGGAGCCGCCGCGGCTCGTCATCAATGAATTCATCACCCGCGGTTCGTCATCCCATCCCGATATGGTCGAACTCAAGGTGATCGAGGGCGGGAACATGGGCGGGGTGACGTTCTACTGCGGGACTCCCTCGCATTGGGACAAACGGTTCGTGTTTCCGGCATTGACGGCGGGCAGCGGGAGTTTCATTCTCCTCCATTGCAAGCCGCAGGGCCTTCCGGAAGAAATCGACGAGACCGCTTCCCCGGGCGCGTCCGGGGGCCTGGACGTCTGCCCGACCGCCTATGATTTCTGGCTGCCGGAGGGAACGGGACTTTCGGGCAACAACGGCGCGCTCAGCCTCTGCGGCAGTCCGGAAGGGAGGGTCATGGACGCCGTTCTGTACAGCACGAGAACTTCGGATTCGGACGCCGATTATCGGGGTTTCGGATCGTACAGCGTCATGGAACAGGCGGACGAGCTCGCCGCGGCCGGCGCGTGGCGGGCGGCGGGCGAGCGCATTGCGCCCGAGGACGCGGTCAATCCCGATTCGTCGACCGCCACCCGCTCGATTTGCCGCTCAAGCGGCTCGGCTGACACCGACGGGAAAGCGGATTTTCACATCGTCCCCACCAGACAAGCGAGTTTCGGCCGCGACAACTGCGATGAGGCGTACGCGGAGTAAACGACCGCCGCTGAAGCCGGCGATTTTGCCGGGGAACAAGAAAAAGGCGCCAACCGGTCCGCCTGTGAGGCGAGCCGGTCGACACCGCACTACTCTATCAGGATACGTATTCCTTGAGGAATTCGTCCACGATGTGGCGCGGTACCGCGCCCACTTTCTTGGCCGCGGCCTCGCCTCCCTTGAACAGGATCATCGTGGGAATGCTCACGATGCCGAACCGCTCGGCGAGCTCCGGCTCCTCGTCGACGTTGACTCTGGCGACGGTGAGCTTGCCGGAATAATCGGCCGCGGCCTGCTCGAGAATGGGATCCATCATCTTGCAGGGCATGCACCAGACGGCCCAAAAATCGACCAGAACGGGTATGCTCGACTCGAGCACGTCCTTTTGGAAAGTGTCCGTGGTGGTCTTGATCTCTTGACTCATATGCCTCTCCTCTCTATTTCTTCTTCAGATCCTTCAGCCGGAAATCCGCAATAACGTCGCGGATGTAGTCGAGAGTCTTCGTCAATTGTTTCCGCTCCGCGTCATGCAATACCGGCCCGTGTTTCTGCGTGGCGGACTCAAGCATCTCGTCCAGCTCGTGAAGGAAAAAGGCCGATTCGAGAATGTAATCCTTCTCTTCCTTCTCGAGCAGGGCGTAATCGCGGGGAAACCGCGTGAGGTTGGCCAGGTAGCGCTCGAGCCGCGCGGGCACCCCTCCCCGGGAGTTTCCGCCGAGGGTGTGGAGTTGGGTCTCCAGGGCGATGGTGATCTTCGTGTTGAGCGACGAGGAAATCGTACGCAGGATGGAATAGAGCGGCGGCCAGTACTCCTGTTCGAGGCGGTGCAGGGCGCCGTACAGCTTCCGGACCTCCTCGCGGGCGTCGGGATGGACCGGGAGATCGGGGTACTTCGCGATGCGCCGCCGGTTTTCCTCCAGGATCTGGTCGACGAACGGTTGGCCCGCCGGGGCGGGCCTGGCCGGGGTTTTTTCCATGACCTTGGACTCCTCGCGCTTCACCAGCTCCTCGATGGCGCTGATCTCGGCCAGCAGGAAGGTGGAAATATCGACCCCGGCCTTCAGGGCGTCGACGTATCGTTTTTCGAAGTTCGATTTATGCCGCTGCGCCTTGAAGTACTTGAAGACGTATTCATCGTACTTTTTTCTTATTTTTTCGACGGTTTCCTTGATCTCGAGCGGCGTCAGTTTTTTCACTGCCATGATTATATATAGGTAAAAAAAAGCGGAGAAGTCAAGGCGATGCCGGAGCTTCGCGGGCGGGAAAATGCGCTCTGCTTTTCCTTCGCGAACTGCGCGGCCTCATTCCAACCGCTGTCGTCACGGATGATCGGGACTTTCAACCGCGGACGGCATGCTCAAGATTCCGGAAAAACTCTTTCACGAGCGCGGGATCCTTCCTGCCCGGAGCCGCTTCCAGCCGGCTCGAAGCGTCGACGAGCTCCGGCCGGAATTGCGCGACGATTTCCCCGATATTATCGGGGCCGATTCCTCCGGCCAGCCACAAGGGCTTGACGGAGGCGGCCGCGGCGACAAGCTCTGGGGCGATGCGGCGGCCCGTGCCCCCGCGGGCGTCGGGCGCGAAGGCGTCGCTCAGCACCCTGGGGCAGCGGAACCGTCCGAGCCCGGCGACGTCCTTTTCATCCTTGACGCTCACCGCCTTATAATACGGGAAAGCGCCGGAGTAACAATTCCCAGGCTCCTCGTCTCCGTGGAACTGGACGGCCTGGATGAAGCCGCCCGCCAAAAGCTCGACGACTTCCTTTTCCGGCCGCGCCCCGGGACCGGCCACCACCACCCCCACCTTCAGGATGTCGACGTCGGCCAGGCTCCGGATGAAAGCGGCGTCGGTCCGGCGCGGCGACGGCGCGAGGATGAAGCCGAGCACGTCCGCCCCGCATTCCACGGCGAGCAGGGCGTCCTCCCGATTGGTGATCCCGCAGATCTTGACGAGCGGCCCCGGCCTCCCGGAAAGCCGGGCGTAGAGCCTGCCCCAAAAATCCGGCGCCGCGAGCGAAAAGGCGGAGACGAGCTCCTGGACGAGGCCCGGTTCGCGCATGAGCGCCTCTCCCACCAGTATCCCGGAGAAACCCGCGCTCAAGGCCAGGGCCGCGTCCTCGGCGGAAAAGATACCCGATTCATATACGAGCCTGGTGGGCCAATCGACGTTCGTTTTGACGCGCAGCGGAAGCACCGGGTCGACAACGAAGGTCTCGAGGTCGCGGGAATTGATGCCCGTGAACCCGGGCGCGAGGGCGCGGGCCTTGGCCGCGTCTTCGGCCGTGTGCACCTCCACGAGCGCCGCCATCCCCAGGGCGCGGGCCCTGGCGGCGAGTCGACCCAGCTCGTCCCGGGCGAGGAGCGAGGCGATGAGGAGCACGGCGTCCGCGCCGGCCCGGTGCGAGACGTCGACGTCCTCAACGTCGAGCAGAAAATCCTTCCGCAAGACCGCGAGATCGGGAAAGGCGTTTTTAATCGCCATCAGGTCGTCGAGCGAGCCCGCGAAGTGGTCTTCCTCGGTCAGGACCGAGACGTTCCGCACGCCCCGGGCTCGGTAGGCCCCCGCCTGCGCGACCGGGTCGGCCTGCGCCGCGATGTCGCCGCGCGAAGGCGAGCGGCGCTTCACCTCGGCTATCAGAAACGGCGCCCGGCCGAAGGGAACGAGCGGAGTGGGCCGCCGGTCAGGCACCCGCGCTCCGAGCGCGTGACCCCCGGCGGCGATCCTCTCCCGCCGCCGCGCCGCGATCCGGTCGCGGACGTTCACGCTGTTTTCTCCTCTTCGCTTTTGAGATCCCGGCTCAAGCGGCGCACGTCCTCGAGCTTCTTCATGACCAGCCCGCGCTCGAGGGCTTCGCGCGCGGCCCGGTAGCCTTCCCCGATCGAGTCCGCCTTGCCCGCCACGGCCAGGGCGGCGCCCGCGTTGAGGAGCGCGCAGTCCCGCACCGCCGGCCGGCCCTTCCCCTCGAGGATGTCGAGGCCGATCCGGGCGTTCTCCGCCGGGCTCCCGCCCCTGAGCTCTTCGAGCGTGTAGAGCGGGAGGCCGACCGACTCGGGATCGAACACGTAGTCGCGCGGCTTCCCGTCCTCCCGGATTTCGACGATGCGGCTCGGCCCGGTCACCGAAATTTCGTCGAGGCCGTCCATGCCGTGCACCGTCATGACCCGTTTCACGCCGAGCAGGCGCGCCGCCTGGGCTTGTTTTTCGCACAGGGATTCGTCGTAGACGCCGATGAGCTGCGCCTCCGCCTCGGCCGGATTGGCGAGCGGACCGAGCAGGTTCATGATGGTCTTGATGCCCAATTCCCGGCGCACGGGACCGGCGTGCTTCATGGCGCCGTGGTAGAGCGGGGCGAAGAGGAACGCGAAGTTGGCCCGCCGCAGGAGCTCCGCGGCGCTGCCCGGCTTCAGGTCGATGCGGATCCCGAGCTCCTGGTAGAAGTCCGCCGAGCCCGAGCTCGAGCTCGCGGCCCGGTTGCCGTGCTTGGCCACTCCCGCGCCGCAGGCGGAGACGATGAGGGCGGCGAGCGACGAGATGTTGAAGGTGTGAAGCCCGTCCCCGCCCGTGCCGCACGTGTCGACGACCGGGAAATCGGTTTCGATTTTCTGCTTCTTGCGCTTGAGCACCGAGGCGCACCCGGCGATCTCGGCCGCGGTGTAGCCCTTGACGTTGAGGGCCACCAGGAACCCGGCGGTCTCGGCCAGATTCAGGTTCGCGTCGGTGAGCTCCTCCATGAACCCCTCGGCCTCCGCGAAGGAGAAATCCTCCTGCCGGATGGCCTTGGCGAGCATCTCCTTCACCGGGTACGCCTCGCGTTTGTAGTAGATGAAATTCTTGAGAAGGGTCTTGCCGTGGGCCGAGGCGATCGATTCGGGATGGAACTGCACTCCCTCGAGGACGAACTGTTTATGGCGGATGCCCATCACCTCGCCGTCGTCGGCCGTGGCCGTGATCTCGAAATCGGGCGGGATCGTGTCCTTCCGCACCGCCAGGGAATGGTAGCGGGTGAACACGGCCCGGCGGGGCAGGCTCCGGAAGAGGCCGCGGCCGTCGAGGGTCATCTCCTCGGCCTTGCCGTGCACGATGCGCCGGGCGCTCTCCACGCGCGCGCCGAAGGCGGCCGCGATCGACTGGTGCCCGAGGCACACGCCGAGGATGGGTACCTTGCCGGCCAGGGCGCGGATCAGCTCCACGGAAACGCCGCCGTCGTCGGGCGTTCCCGGGCCCGGGGAGATGACGACCCCCTTCGGCCCGAGCGCTTCGACCGCCTTCACGTCCACCGCGTCGTTGCGAAAGACCTTCACCGGCTCGTCGGTGATCTCGCAGAAGTACTGGTACAGGTTGTAGGTGAACGAATCGTAATTGTCGATGATGACGTACATATCCGGCTCCTTTATTTTCCGGCCAGGCCGCAGGCCTTCATGAGGGCGCCGAGCTTGTTGGCGGTCTCCTCGAGCTCCTTGTGCGGCATGGAATCGTAGACGATGCCGGCCCCGGCCTGCAGGACGAGCAGTCCGTCCTTCTTCAGGGCGCAGCGGATGGCGATGCAGGAGTCGAGGCTCCCCCCCGGCTCGACGTAGCCCACGATTCCGGCGTAGAACCCCCGCTTCGGCTTCTCGAGCGAGTCGAGCACTTCGATGGCCTTGATCTTGGGAGCGCCGGAGACGGTGCCGGCCGGAAACGAGGCGCGCAGGGCGTCGAGCCCGGTCTTGTCCTCCTTCAGCGTGCCGGTCACCTCGGAGACGATGTGCATCACGTGCGAGTATTTCTCGATCGCCATCATTTCCGTGGGCGCCACGCTTCCCGGCTCGCAGATGCGGCCCAGGTCGTTGCGCGCCAGGTCGACGAGCATGAGGTGCTCGGCGCGCTCCTTCTCGTCGGCCAGGAGCTCCTTCTCGAGGGCCGCCTCCTCGACCGGGTCCTTCCCGCGGCGCCGCGTCCCGGCGAGGGGCCGGATGAGCGCCTTGCGTCCCTCCACCTTGACGTGCACCTCCGGCGAGGCTCCGAAGAGCTGGAATGCGCCGCAGTTCAGGTAGAACATGTACGGCGACGGGTTGAAGGAACGCAGGTTGCGGTACCCCTGGAGCGCGTCCAGGTCGGTCTTGACGTAAAGCCGGCGCGAGAGGACGCCCTGCAGGAGATTCCCGCGGATGATCTCCTCGCGCACCTTTTCCACGCCGTGCATGTACTCCTCTTCCTCGCCTTCCCGCTTCACGATTTCCGCGGAGACGGTCTTTCGGTCGCCGGCCATGAAGTTGAAATCGAGATCGTTCAGCCGGGCCTCGACGTCGTCGAGCTCTTTCTCCAGGTCGACGGCGGCCTCCTTGTAATTGAGGCCGATGAGCTGGATCGTGTCCGTGTAATGGTCGAACAGGATGAACACGTGTCCGAGGAGGAACATGGCGTCGGGCAGACCGAATTCGTCTGTCTTGGACGAAAGCCGGATGGTGTCGAAGCGCGCCGCGAACTCATAGGTCAAAAACCCGATGCCGCCGGCCGGGAAAGGGTATTCCGGTTCGGCGCCCGCGTGCTGGTTGGCGAAGTACAGGAGCACGTCGAGGATGTCCCGGTAGGCGCCCTTGAGCCGGAAGCGTTTGCCGCGGCTCTCCAGGGTGATTTCGTCCCCGCGCTGCACGATGCGCGCCGCCTCCTTCACGAGGAGAAGCGACCAGCGTTCCTTCCCCCTGTGAAACGACGCCGACTCGAGAAGCGCCGCGCAGGAGAGCTTCTCCGCCAGCGAGTACGGCGTAAACCGCTCGCCCGGCAGGGTGCGTACGATCAGGTTTTTCATTCGAACAGCGCTTTGCAGCATCTTCAATCCTTTCATCGTCATTGGTTCGACCGCCGTCCCGCCTGCGCCGCCCGCTTCCACCGCCCTCGAGGCACTCTGCGGCGTTTCCTCACTGTCGTGGAATGCCGGCCTGAACGCGGGGAGGCGTCCGCAACCGGCGGATGGATCGAAACCTAAAATCGCTCCGCCGGCCGGGTCCGCCAACGCCAAAGCCGGGACGGTAATGTTGCCGAATATCCGAAAAACAAGTGTTTCTTCACGTAGAAACACTGTAACAAATTCCGATTCTCATGTCAAGCGGTTATTTTGGAGATCGACTTCCCGGAGGGAACCACCGATTTTGTTTGACACTTCCGTCCGCCGTGCGGTATAATGAAACCGTATCCTGGGAGGGAACATGAATAAAATATTTTCTTCGAGCGACGCGGACGCTCTCGAGCGCCTGCGCGACCAAAAACAGCGTGACATCAGGAAGCCCGAAGTCAAATTCCCGGCGGGGAAGACCGAGGCGCGAACGTCCGTCGCCGGACGGCGCGACATCGCCGACGAGGTATCCGTCGCCGGCAACCGTTTGGCGCTGCGCTACGAACGCACGTTGCAGGGTCTGCTGGCGGTCCGGACGCTCATCGAGAAGCCGGCGGGCGACCGCGAAGCCGGGCTGACGGAGCTGATCGACCAGACCCGCTTTCAGGACGAACCGGTTCTCGCCGACTACGCCAAGACGCTCCGCTTCGCCGTACGCGACTCCGATCGGACCGCCCTCGATTACCTCATCCAGAATTTCCGTGATAAGATTCAATCATCGGCCAGGGACCAGGTCATCCGGGAAAATCTCCAGGCCGCCTCGTCGCTCATGCCGGAAGAGTTGCTGAAGGGCATCGTGAGCGCTTTGCGCAGCGAAGGGCTTCCCCGCGTGTCGATCGCGCGCCAGCGGGCGATCGAGCTCCTCCGCTCGGTCTAGAGTCGGACCGGCGGCGCCTCACCCGCCCGTCTCAATCGATTCGTTTTCCCCGCTGCGACGGCTTCAATCCGTCTCCGGGTTCATTCCGACCGGCCGTCTCCTCGTCCAGCAGCTCGGCCTTGAAGCGGGCCAGCAGGTTGAGGGCGTCGAGCGGCCTTAATCCGTCGACCGCCAGTCCCTTGATCGCCTCGAGCACCATGTCCGACTGCGAGAACAACAGCGGCTGCGCGCGGGCGCGCTCGGCGCCCCCTCCGCCGGCGGCCGTTTCCCGCGCGACGTTGAGGACGTTACGCTGGAGACGGCGGGCGGTTTTGATCACCTCTTCCGGAAGACCGGCCAGCTGGGCCACGTGCACGCCGTACGAGCTGTCGGCCGGCCCGGGCTTTATTTTTTTCAAGAAAGCGATCGTCCCGTCCCGTTCGACGACCTCGAGGGAAAAATTGGCGAGTTTCTCGTGCTCGATGCGGGTGAGCTCGTGGAAGTGGGTCGCGAACAGGGTCTTGGCCCGCACGCGCTCGAGGATGAACAGCGTCACCGCCCAGGCGATGGCGAGCCCGTCGGCCGTGCTCGTACCGCGGCCCACCTCGTCCATGACGATCAGGCTCCTGGGCGTCGCCTGCCGCAGGATGTTGGCGGTCTCGTTCATTTCAATGAGGAAGGTCGATTCGCCGCGCGCCAGGTTGTCGCTGGCCCCGACGCGGCAGAAGATCCGGTCCACCACCCCGATCTCGGCCGATTCGGCGGGAACGAACGACCCGATCTGCGCGAGAAGGACGATGAGCGCCGTCTGACGCAGGTAGGTGGATTTGCCCGCCATGTTCGGCCCGGTGAGGATGACGAACGACCGTTTCCGCGCGTCGAGCGAGACGGAATTGGGCACGAAGGCGCCGCCCGGCAGATTGGCCTCCACCACCGGGTGCCGTCCCTCGCGGATCTCGAGGCGCTCGTGGTCCCCCACCGCGGGACAGGTGTAGCCGTAAAGCGTGGCGGCGTAGGCGAACGACTGGAGGACGTCGAGCGCCGCCGCTTCCCGCGCCGCCGCCATGAGCTCGGCGGTGACCGTCTTGACGGTCTCCCTCACCTTGAGAAAAAGATCGCGCTCCAGGTCGACGATTTTCCGGGCGGCGTCGTTCATCTCCTCTTCCCGGTCGATGAGCTCCTGGGTCGTAAACCGCTCCCCGCCCACCAGCGACTGGCGGCGGATGAAATGACCGGGTACCAGGTGGCGGTTGGCCTTGGTCACCTCGTAGTAGTACCCGATGATCCGGTTGTAGCGGAGCTTGAGCGAGGCGATGCCGGTTTTCGCTTTTTCGGCTTCCAGCAGGCGCTCGAGCACCCCCTGCGTATGGTCGCGGATCTCGCGCAGCCGGTCGAGCTCCGCGTCGTAGCCGGGGCGGATGAGATTGCCCTCGGTGAGAAGCAGCGAGGGTTCGTCGAGGAGCGCCCGGCGCACCAGGCCGGCCGTCTCGTGCAGCCGGCTCCGGTCCGCTCCCGCCGCGCGCGCGAGCAACGGGGGCAGCTCCTCCCCGGCCAGCGCGGCCGCGACATCGAAAAACGATTCGAGCGATTGCGCCAGGGAGACGAGGTCCTTGGCGTGAGCCCGCTCCATGGCCACCCGCGTTCCGAGCCGCTCCATGTCGAGCGTCCGTCCCAGGAGCTCGCGTATCCTGGAGAGGACGAGTTGGTGCTTGTAAAAAAACGAGACGCACTCCTGCCGCTCCCGGACGGACGCCGGGTCGAGGAGCGGTGAGAGAATCCAGGAGTGAAGCCGGCGCGCCCCCATGGCGGTCTTCGTGTGATTGAGCACCTCCAGCAGGGTGAAGCGCCGCGAACCGTCCTGGAGGTTCCTGACGAGCTCCAGGTTTTTCTGAGTCGACTCGTCGAGCTGGAGATGGCTGTTTTCCGAATACACCCGAATGTCGCGGATGTGCGGCAGCAGGGTCCTCGCCGTGTCCTCGACGTACGAGAGGATGATGCCGGCGGCCGCCACTTCCGCGGAATCGGTCCCCAATCCGAATCCCCGCAGGTTGACGACCCCGAAACTCCGCTTCAACCGCTCGTAATTGGCGTCCAGGTCGAAACTCCAGGCGGGGTAGCGGTTGACGACGAGATTGTCGCGCTCGCCCAGCAGCCGGCCGACGAGCGGGTCCGTGGCGAGCAGCGATTCCTCGACGATAATTTCCTTCGGATCGAGGCGGTAGAGCTCCCGCTTGAGCGGCTCCTCGGCCCGGGTGCGCGGGAAACTCGTGGCCGCGAATTCGGCGGTGGACAAGTCGATGGAGGCGAGGGCGATCGCGTCCCCGACCAGGGCGAGCGAGACCAGGTAATTGTTGTGCGAGCGCTCGAGCAGGCCTTCGTCGACCAGCGTGCCCGGCGTGATGATCTCCACGATCTCGCGGGTCACGATTCCCTTCCCCGGCCGGGGCGCCGAAGTCTGTTCGCAGACCGCTATTTTCTTGCCCGCTTTGATGAGCCGGGCGATGTAATTGGCCCCGGCGTGATACGGAATCCCGCACATGGGGACGCCGTTTCGCTGCGTGAGGGTGAGGTCGAGCAGCGAGGATACTTCCCTGGCGTCGTCATTGAACATTTCGTAAAAATCTCCCAATCTGAAAAAAAGAACGGCGTCCCGGTGTTGCTGCTTGATTTTATCGTATTGGGCCATCATGGGAGTTGTTGTTTCGGGCATAAATGGATTATATTTAAATGGATGGCGGAACACAAGGCTTGGGGTACCGGGCCGGTGAGAAGCGTCCGCCCAGCGGGAAGGTAACCGCATTCCATGACGAATGACGCCATTCTTTACGGCGAGGCACAGAACGATATTTTCATCAGGGCGCTGGGACGGGTCACCGTCAATATCTGTTACGAATTGCGGGATCGGGTTTTCGCCCGCCTGAACGACCAGCCCCACGTGGGCAACATCTACATCGATCTGTCGCGCTGCGACTACATGGACTCGACGTTCATGGGAATCATGCTCGGGATCAACAAAAAACTGAAAAGGATAACCGACACCGGCCTGACGCTCGTGTGCCCGACCGAGGAATGCAGCAATCTCTTTACCGGGCTCAATATCCTGCGCTTTTTCACCATCCGGCGGAATCTCGTGTCCTTTCCTCCGATTTTGGAAACGATCTCGACGTTCGCCAGACCGACGCCGGACGTGATGCTTACCGCCCACGACGATCTGGCGGAAGTCTCGCCGGCCAATGCCAATAAATTCCGTATTCTCCGGGACATTCTTCAGAAAAAAGTCGTCGAGGAGCGGCGGAAGGCCACCGAGCGCGGCGTCGCGACCGACGAAGACCCGGAGGACCAGCTTCCCCCGCCGTCGCCCACCATCACCTTATCCGACGAATAAGCGCTTCCCCAACGCGCCCCGGCATGCGGTGGCGCGCCCCCTTGGGGCCGGCGTCACGGAAGCGTATCCAGATATCTTTTCAGAATCAGGGCCGCGGCGATCTGATCGACTTTCGGCTTGTAGGCACGGCGGCGTTTTCCATGTTCGTGGATGATCGATTCCGCTTCGCGACTGGAAAAGCTCTCGTCGACGAGCCGGCAGGGAACGGCGTTTTCCTCGAGGAGCGCGCTCACCCGCCGCGCGAGCCGGGCGGGCTCCCTTTCCGGGCCGCCCGCTTCCTCCGGGCAGCCGACGACCACCAGGTCGACGTCCTCCCGGGCGGCGATCTCGAGAAGGTCGCGGACGAGCCGCTCCGGCGTCGTAAAGGAAAGAGTCGCGAGAGGACGGGCGAAAAGACGCAACGGATCGGAAAGGGCGACGCCGACGCGCCGCGTACCGACGTCGATGCCCATGATCCTTTTCATACCGCGGCGGGGAGACACGGGACCGGCCGCCGGTTCAACGGCTGAGGTAATCGATGACATCCTGGGTGATATCCACGTCCTTCGAGTAATACATGATCGAAGGATCGGTGGTCTTCAGGATGAGGGAATAGCTGTCCCGCACGGCGATGCGCTCGATCACGTTCAGGATGTCGCCGTAAAAAGCGCTCGATTTGCTGACCGCCTCGAACTTTTTATCGTATTCGAGTTTCCGGTAGCGATAGTAATCCCGCTGGTAGGCTTTCTTCTCATTGATCTTTTTTTCGTAGTCGAGGGCCGCCTGATCGTCCTGATCGTTCTTGGCTTTGGCCTGAAGCGCCTCCAGGTCGGTGATGTCCTTGCTGATTTTGTTCAGCTGGGTCTCGGTCTCGGTCCAGTAATCCATGAGTTCCTTGACGGCCGGCGATTTCGTGTAAAAGGCGTTGACCACCTTGGTCATGTCCACCACGCCCACCTTGGTGATTTGCTGTTGGCCGTAGGCCGCGGCGCCCGCCGTTATCAACACGACGAAGCCGATTGCCGCGCGGCGCGCCATTGTCGTCATAGTCGTCCTCCTTGCACCCCTTAAAACGGATTGATATCGATTGAGAATACGAGGTCGAGGCTGAATTGGTCGCTGAACTTGAGCGTGCCTTCCTCCCACTGCACTTGGCCGTTGACGATTTTCCAGCGTTTGGCCAGGTAGAGGCGCATCGGAACCCCGGGAATGACGAGCCGCAAGCCCGTCCCCGCCGACCAGTAGAAGTCCGAATCCTTCATGGCCGTGAAATCCGACGGCTCCTTCCAGAACCCGACGGCTTCGACGTAGAAGATGGTCCACCAGAGCACGTCCTGCACGAGGGGCATGCGCAGCTCGAGCTTGCTGTCCCACAACACCTTCCCCCGCCAGGTCAGGTTCCAGCCGCGGCCGACGAACATGCCGTCCACGCGGAAGAGGTCGTCTTCCACGGTGACATCGCCCCCCTGGCCGCTGATATTGAAGAGCGGCGGCAGGATGAAGTTGAGGTCGCTGTGCAGGGCGAGGATGATCTTGAAGCTCCACGAGTCGCTGACCGGGATATCGAAGAACTTCAGGTAGCCTTCGGCCTCGGAAGCGAGCCGGATGTAGTCCCTGGCGCCGCCGAGGAAATCGCCGACGAACCCCACGTATTGCGAAAGATAAAAACCCTTCTCCGGATTTTGGGGAATATCGGTGTTGTTGAGGTAGAGCGTCAGGCCGAGGATGTTGATGAATTGCCACTGGTTCCATTCATCGCGCAGAACGTTCGAGAACGGCCGGTCCCCCGTCGTCTTGTCGTAATAGACAAATGAAAGCGTTGAGGACGGCTCGATCCTGAACCCCAACAATCCGATCGGCAGGTCCAGGGAATACCCGCCGGCCAGGCCCAGCCTGAACTCGACATTGTGATATTCCATCGTATTGGCCACCGGAACTCCAAGACCGTTGTCGAGCGCGTTTTGGTAATCCTCCCAGCTTACGAAGCCGTCCGGGTAGGCGTAAGGCTCGTCGCCGTTGAAAAAGGGAGCCTGGGCGTCCATCGGCACGTTCTGGACGAGCTCGTGCTTGACGGAGAAGTTGATCCCTCCGAGAATGCGGTTGCCGAACATCCAGTTGTTCTCGTAGGTCCCGGACAGACTCTGCTGGGTGGTCGTCAGATTGAGATTCGCTCCCGCGGTGACCCCCATCCCGAGGAAATTCTTATCCACCAGGTTGGCGTAGGCGGTAAAGGGAAAATCGCCCGGGACGATGCTCCCGCCCACCTCCAGATTGGCCGTCGGAGTTTCCTCGACCGTGATGAGAATGTCGATCAACCCTTCTTCCAAACCCGGAGTCGGCTCGAACGAAAGGTTGCGGCTGAAGTACCCCGTCCGCATGAGATTGATGTAGCCGCGCTGAATCTTGGCGCGGTTGAACACGTCGCCCTCCTCGAAGGGGAGCTCGCGCCGGATGACGGCCTCCCGGGTCTTGGTATTTCCCTGGATGATGATGCGTCCGATGTGCGAACGGTCGCCTTCCACGAAGGAGATTTCGAACGAGATGACTTTTTTCCCCTCGTCCACCTTTTCGTGCGAGTTGATCTGCGTGGAGACGTAGCCGTTGTCGTAATAAAGGCTCACCACCTTCATGAAATCTTCTTTGAAGATCTTCTTGCTGATGATGTCGCCCGGTTTTTGTCGGAACAACGAAGCCAACTTCTCCGTGGAGAAAATGTTGTTGCCCTGAAACGTCGTCGTCCCGCAGGTATACTGGGCGCCTTCATTGATGTAAATGGTGAGAATGATGTATTTCCTCTGCTCGGCCTCGTTCATCTCAATCTGCTTGTCGACTTTTTCAACCTTCGCGAAATAATAGCCGTGATCGGCGTAATAGGCTTCGATCGCGTCGGTGTCTTCCTTCAGCTTGTTTTCCTGATAATCGCTGTTGGCGAACAGGGCGGGCTCCTTGGTCTGCATGAGGCCTTTCAGGGTCCCTTCCGAGGCGAAATGGTTGCCGGAAAAAAGAATCTTTTTCACCGTCGTCTTCGGGCCTTCCTTGATGACGAAGGTAAGATCGACCATTCCGTCCAGATCATTGATCTTGTAGTCGTAGGTGACGTCCGCGTCGAGGAAACCCTTGTTCCGATAGAGCGCCTTGATCGCGTCGACGTCCATCTTCACTTTCGCCTCGCTCCATACCGCCCGCTCCTTGATGAGGATGGCGTCGCGCAGCTCCTTCTCGGACATATTGTTGTTCCCGGTGAAACGTATCCGGGAAACAAGCGGTCGTTCCTTGACCGTGAAACTGATAATGACCGTCTTTTTGTCCGGATCGCCGGGAATGGCGTCCGCCTCGACGGTCTCGAAAAACTCGAGTGCGTAGAGCTTATTCTGCATCTCCCAGTAGATATCGTACGAAAACGGCTTGTCGCGGTACGGTGCGAGGAGCGTCAGCAACTCGCCTTCGGTGACCTGCCGCAGGCCGTGAAATTGAAAACCGACGATCGGCTTTCCCACGAACCAGGAGTTCTCCTGCTGCGCCTGGAGAGTGCCCAACGCGAGCCAGAACAAGAAAAGGGCGGCGGAGATACGCTTCATATGTAAGGGCTCCTTCTAGGGTACAAGAGTCAGAACGACATTCCCCATTTAAAGGTGATTTTATTATCGGGCAGGAAGAATGTCTCCCAGTGCTCCGGGGTGATAGACCACTTTATAGTGAGAAAAAATGGCGTTGTCAACTCAAGGCTGAATTCCGATTCCAGGTTCACGTTTCCGAACAATTGGCTCACGCCGCTCCCGGCGGAGCGCGCCAGGTCGGTCCGGATTCTCAGGATCGTTTCGAAGAAAAGGTTGTTTCTTTCGTCCAGGTACTTCTGGAAGCTGATCTCGGTGTTGTTGAGGTAGCGCCCCATGCTGATGGCCGTATCCGGGGAAAGGTTTTCCTCGTTGTTGAACACCGTGTCGAGTATCAGATTGGTGATGAATTGGGTGCGAATGGAAAAACCGTCCAGGTTCAGGAGCCGCTTCATCTTCTGCTCGAGCGGGTGGAGCAGCACGAGCTGGGTGAGGACGTCTCCGCCGATGTCGCTCACGATCGACGTCAGGTAATCTTCATTGTTTCCCATGGACGTGTTCTGGATCACGCCTCCGAGGGCCAGGTACCGTTCGGTGATGGGAAGGGGCGGATCGGATTCGAATACCGGGGCGAAATCCTTGAGATGTTGGTTGGGGACGCTCATGGTGATCTTCACGTCCTGGTCATTGTAGCGGACCATCCGTTCGGCCTTCAGGTTGAGGACCGGGTTGAAATCGGCCTGCGTCTCCTTCAGGCTCAAGGAGCCTTCCCGGATAATGAAACTCCTCTCGAAATAATAGACGTCGCCGCCCTTGAAATTGATGTTGCCGTTCAGGGATAATTCATCCCGCAACTGGTTGTATTTGACGGAGAGAGCGGCCCCCGGTTCGGATACCATCCGCAGAATCGGGAATTCCCTCGCCGGCCAGTAAAATTCCACCTGTTTGCCGGTGTTGATTTCCAGATTCACGATCAGGTTTGAATCGGCCTCGTCCGGATTCCGTTCCGCCTGCGCGGCTCCCAAAACGACGTCGGATTTTCGGACGAACAGGGACCCGTTGATGGAGACGCCCGATTGATCCGCCGTCAGGGTGAGCGCGGGGGTGGTGACATAGCCGTCGAAAGCGAGCACGTCGAGCGGCAGCGTCAGGTGGGCGCCCAGGGGATCGTCGATCGCAATACGGGTCGTCAGGCGGGCGACGTTCCAATGGTCGAGTACCATCTCGGCGAGCACCGAGACGGGACAGTTCCCGATCTTCGTGTCCGCCTGGCGGAAAACCGCCTTTTTCTCTTTGATCTCAAGGACGCTGGAGAGCGGCCCGACCGGATCGGCGAGGGCGAGCGACGAGGCGGTCAGGCCGTCGACGGTGAGGACGCCGTTGAAGTCCGGATCCACCGCCGGACCCGAGATGGTGAGATTGCCGCGCGCGACGCCGTCGCGGATCACGAAAAACGGGGTGTTGACGAGCTCATTGATCGCCGGGAGGGAAAGCACCAGGTCTTCCGCCCGCGCCTCGATCCTGTTATCCGCTATTTTTCCGGTGAAACGCCCCTGGAGGGGAAACGGCGGCGCGAGGTCGAAATGAAAGGCGCCGTTCCGGTTTATTCGTCCCATGAGCACCTCAGCGGGGCCTCCCGAGACGTTGAAGCCGTCCCGGTCCGAATTGAACCTGAGGCTCCATTCCTTGAGCTCGCCCTCCTTGGCGTCGCGATTGGCGACGGTCAAGATCCCGCGTATGCTCTTGTCGAGCACGGCGGCGGGGGGCTCGCTCCGCTTGAAACCGGCTATGTCCGTCCGGAGGGAAACGTCGGCGCGAACCGGGCGGTTTCCGGCGCTCACCGCGGCGCTGAAGTCGAGGCTGCCGGTCCGCAGGTCGAACCGGCCGGCGCCGGAGAGGACCTTGAGGGTGCGGGCGTACGAACCCTCGAGCGATTTCACCGTGATCGCGTCCGAGGTGAGCGAAACCGCCGCCTTGAGGGCGACCGGCTCGCCGCCCAACCGGCCGTTGCCGAGCGCGGCGGACACGTCGATGACGGGATCGGCCGGCGAACCGCGCATGGTCAGCACGCCGCTCGCATTGCCGTGAAGCGCCAGGTCACCCCAATGGGCCAGGGGGCTGTTTTTGAAAAAGAGGGTGAGATCGCTGCGGGACGGCGAAAGATCGACGACGGCCGTGTAATTTTCCACCCGGTTCTCGTCGGCCGCGTAGAACCAGCCGTCGGCCCGGGGCTCGGGCGACAATTCCAGGTCGAAGCTGCCGTTTCCCGTGAGCGACGAGATCGCGTCCCGGTAGGCCAGCTCCGCTATCTGCAACCGGCCGCCGGAGAGGGAGAAGCGCAGGTCGGCCGACGCGTTCTCCATGCCCGGAATGAGCTTGGGAATCCCCGCGAGGTGCGTCCGCCGTGACACGAGCGTCAGGTCGCCGGACGGCGAGAGCGAACCGATCCAATCGAGGGTGGCGAGCAGGCGTCGGCCCTGAATCGGCACGGGCAGCGAGGAAACCTGCAGCGCCAGGTACCGGCCGCCTCCCGCCTGCGGCACGAGCATGAGGGAGAAGCCGTACGTGCCGTGAACCATCAAACCGGCGCCGGGGATGAAGCGCCCGTCGAACGAATATTTTTCCTTGTCGACCGCCATGCCGACCGTAAAATCGAAGCCCGCTTTCTTTCTCCAGAGAAAATCGATGTCGCCCGCGAGCGCGTAACCGGCCCAGGTTCCCCGCAGCGGCGAGACCTTCAATTCATTATCGCTCGCCGCGACGTCGAAAGCGAGTCGGTTGGCGGGATTCAAGCCGTCCAGCAGCGAAATGTCCGGCGCCGTGAACCGGTAGGTCTTGAAATCCGTGGCGAAGGAAAACCGGGCGGTCCAGAGAATGGACTGAAGATCATGATCGAGGGAGGCGGAAAAGCGCTCCGCCTTGGTGAGGGCCCGGTACGGGAAATTGAGGGGCACGGAAGCGAGAGCCCCGTCGATCGACAAACGATACCCTTTTTCGTACGACAGGCTGCCGCCGAGCGTGATCGAATTGTCTTTTATGGGCAGGTCGAGCGCCGAATTGACGGCGAAACGGAGCTCCCCCGGCCGGGGGAACACGTCGAGAACGAACGATCGGAATCCGGCCGAGCCGATTCGGACCGTTTCCCCGGTCAACGTGACCGAATGGTCGCTCCGCGACACGGCCAGGTCGGCATTGATGTCGTCGCCGAGGGAGGTTTTCACGTCGGCCAGCCTGAGCCGGCCTTCCGGGAGGATCGTTTTGTAAATCACGTCTCCCGAGAACTCGACCCGGCCGACGGCCGATGAGATCGATACCGGCATGAACTCGATCCGGTCTTCCGTTCCCTTGATCCGCGCGTGGAGACGCACTCCGACCGGCGAGACGCGTTCCGAGAGGAGACCGTCCAGCGTCAGGGAAAAGTCGAGATCGTTTCGCGGCACCTCGTAGCGCAGGGACCCGTCGGCCGAAATGCGGGAGGAGAGCACCGGGCGCAGGTCATGGAGCCTGTCCGTAAACGCGATGAGATTTTCCGGCGCCAGGTCCTGGGCCAGGAAACTGGCGGAAAGCACCCCGCGGTCGAGCGAGTAGCGGACGGTCAGATCGAGCGGCGAACGATCCTGGACCTTGGTGACGTCGAGGGTGCGGTCCTTCAGACCGATGTGAAACTGCTGTTCCTTGAGAACGACGTCTCCCGCCTTGAGGGATTCCACGCGAAAATCGGCGTCCAGCAGCGAAAAATCCTTGCTGACCCGTCCCTGCATGTCGAGGCTCGCGGTGAGGTCCGGACCGCGCGCCGCGGCCGCCGCGCCCGTTTCACCGTGTGTATGAAAAACGAAGCGCAGGAACGAATCTTCGGTCTCGACCGACGCGAAAAGATTTCGGAACGCGTACTCGCCCCCGCCGTTCCTGTAGACGAGACTCACGTTGCGGCCGGACAGGGAAAACCGGTCCGAGAGACGGTATCCCTTGTGCGAAGCGCCGAAGAGGCTCTCGAGGAAAACGACGAGAGCATCGTCTTTTTTCGCGTCGATGACGGCCCGGCCGTTCTCGATCTCGATCTTGACGATCGCCCGAAGTTTGTCGGGCGCGAAAACAAGGGAAAAGAGGTCGTAATGCAGCCTGATTTTCTTGACGGCCAGCACGGTGCGCTTTTCGGGGTCGGAGGAGGAAATGGTGAGACCCCTGATTTCCAGGGATTGAAAAAACGCGGGAGAAATCTTGTCATAGGCGATCTGGTAGCCGGTATTTTCACGGAAAGAGGCGAGGAGGTTTTCACGAAACGAAAACATGGCGAAATGGGCGGCGCTGAACAAAACGCACAATACCACGGCCACGGCGGTCAAGAGCCCGAGCGCTGAGAAAAGAAGCTTATGAGATGCGGGCCGCGGCTTCGCCGACGGAGCCTCCCCTTTTTTCACATTCCTATCCCTTGTCGTACCGGAAACGTCACGGCATCGTTTCTTCAACGGCTCCCGCTCGGCTTCCGGCTCAGGCTTTTCTTTTTTATCGCCTCCGCGCGGCGGAGGCTCTCAAGCCGGATCCTTCTATATATCAATTATATCATACCCCGTCATAAATTTATAGTATAACGCAACGCCGAATGCAAAAATAAACGACCACCGGCAGAACGATATTTTTATTTCACCCCGCATGAGGCTTTTCCTGGAACAAAGCGAAAAGGCTGCAATCCGGCTGATGCCGCCGTCTTTCCCCTTGTCTCCGTTCCATATCTTTCGCCTCCGGTGGGACATCATCACGTATAACCCGACCGGTAAGTCGTGTCCAGCCGGCCCGGTTTTCATCGGCTTTCAACCATTAAACGTTCGGACCCGCCCTTTCGTTACAAAAAAGCGTGAAAAAGAGGGCCTCGGCGCGCCGCGAACCGCTCTTCCCCGCCCCCCGCTCCCGCAAACGGTGCCGGGGTTGCCGGGCGCGCACGGGAGTGATACTGTGTCGCAATACGATATGGAAACGATTTCACAGCCCGTGCTCGAAAATTTCATCGTTCTGGAGGGACTCGACGGGGCGGGGACCACCACCCAGCTCACGCTCCTCGACCGGCTCCTCGGGGAGCGCGGCGTGCCGCATGCAGCCACGTTCGAGCCCACCGACGGTCCGGTGGGCGAGCTCATCCGTTCGGTTCTCCGGAAGGAAAAAGCGGTCAGGCCCGAAACCCTCGCTTTGTTATTCGCGGCCGACCGGGAAGAACACCTCTCCGCCCCGACCGGCGGCATCCGGGCCGCGCTCGCGGCGGGCAAGCTCGTGATCTGCGACCGCTACCTTTTTTCGAGCCTCGCCTATCAATCCGTCGCCTCCGGATTCGATTTCGTGAGCCGCCTCAACGGGCGGTTTCCCCTCCCCTCGCTGCTGGTGTATCTCGACACGCCGGTTTCCGTCTGCGCCGAACGGAGAAGCAAGCGAAACGGGACGGAGCTCTTCGAACAAGACGACTTCCAGGAACGGGTGGCGCGCGCTTACGAGCGCTCGTTCGCCTTGTACGCGTCCTCGCCCATGCGCCTGGAGCGGATCGACGGGACTGATGCCGCGGAAAAAATCCGCGACCGGATATGGAATCTCATCTCGTCCCTGCCGATAGTGAAAGGGTGAAGAAATTTCCCATCCTCGCCGCGCTCGTTTTGGCCGCCTCCCTGCTCTCGGCGCCGGTATCGGCCGACCGCATTCTCTACGCCGAGCAGTACTACCGCCTGTACCACCAGCATCTCTACCAGTACCCGGACGATTCCGAGGAAAACATCTTCTACCTCCAGCAGGCCCTCCGTTCTGATTTCGCCAACCCCCTCTACGCCATCGCCCGGGTGAAGGACCGGAACGAGTACCGGCGCTACATGGATCTGTTCCGCATGCACGTCAATCTGAAGATCATCGAGCAATACCTTCACATCGCGGCTCAATTCGACAAGTTCGAGGCGTACTTTTTCAATAAGGAAGGCCCCTGGAAGAACGCCATTCTCGACAGCCTCAATACGGCGGAATGGGCGTACCGCACCGCCCTCGGTTTTTGGGATGAGGCGCGTCGCTGGTCCCGCGCGGCCTTTGCCCGTCGCCGGGTGCACCTGCCGGAGATCCAGAATTGGGAGGACGAAAACTTCCGCCTGGAAACCGGGGACCTCGATTACCGCCGCATCATCGAAGGCTACCTGGCGCGCCTGGCCCGGACCAGGGCGTATTTGTCATCCGGGGATTGAAAAAAAGCCTCAAAGGGAGTATGATCCGTTTTCCGGAATTTAAAATTCACAATCTGGAGCAAATATGATCATAAAAAAAACCACGTCCGGGGATAATACCATCTTGGTCGAAATCGAAGGCTCACTCTCCGGCGACGAATCGGTGCACGAGCTTGAAAACCTGCTCGCCGAGCTGGAAAAGAGCGCGCAACGCCATATCACCCTCAATTTCCTCAAGGTGCCCGCCATCAACTCCGCGAACCTGGGAAAACTTTTTCTTTTCTTCAATAAAATACGAACCGAGGGCAGGACGCTCAGAATCAAAGGCTGCAGCGACACGCTCTATAAAACGTTTCAATTGATCGAGATGGAGAACCACATCCCCTACGAACGCGAGGCGCCCTGAGGGGCTCGTCCGGGGGCCATACGCCCTTCCCACCCGGTTTCCTTATATCAAGCCAACGCCTCTTCGGGAGTGCCGCCTTTTAGCCCGTCGCTTCAAACCGGCCGTTGCCGTCCGGGGCGTTCATCGCGTCCGCCGTCTTTCCCGCTTTCGTCGCGAGCACCAGCATCACGTCCCCGAACCCCATCCGCTTGGCCGCCGCGTCGACCGGCTTCTTGATCCAGGCCGGCGCCGTTCCGGCGGCCAAGCCTCCCCAGGTGACGAGCCGCTGGACCTGAAGGCCGACCCGCCGCAACAGCCGCGGCAGCGTCCGTTTCGAGAAAAGGAAAAGATGATCGGGGATGGCGCTGCGCCATGACGTCCGGAACAGCCGCGCCTGCAGGCCCGAGATGTTGGGAGTGGTGATGATCGCGTACCCGCCGGGGGCGAGCACTCGCTTGACCTCGAGCAGGAACGAATACGGATCGGGCACGTGCTCGATGAGATGGGAAAAATGGACGAAGGAAAAAGAATCGTCCGGGAAGGCGGCTTCCTCCAGGGGGCCGATGAAGACGGGCACCCGGCGCTTCGCCATCCCGTAGCGCGCCGATTCGGCGCAGATCTCGACGCCCTGGACGCGAAAGCCCAGGTGCTGCATGACGTCGAGGAGCTTGCCGGTGGCGCAGCCGATATCGAGAAAGGTCCTCCCCGGCGCGCTCGAAAAAAAAGACTCGTCGAACCCGATGTCGCGCAGTCCCAGGCGCATGAGGTCGTAGAAGTTTTCCTCGTTCTCGATCTCGTAGTCGCAATAGGCCTGCGCGTAGCGGCCCCTCAGGTCTTCGAACACGGGCTGCGGGTTTTGATAGACGAGACCGCACCCGAGGCAGCGCACGAAAGAACACATCGAAAGCGCGAAACGGGGGCGGGCGGCCGCCGCGCCGCAGACCGGGCAAACGACGCCGACTTTCCTCTCACGCTCGAAGATCGCCGCGCTCGAATACGTTTTCACGATCATCTCCCCCGATCGACGGCGATTTTTCCCGCCGTTCCCATACCCTGAATATCGGCCGCTCCTTCCATAACGGTGAGGGAGAAATCCGGGGGGTCGGCGGCCTTGACGGGTCCCCGGCGGAAAAACGCCGCGGGCGGCGCGGTGACCGCGGCGGACGGGAAGATGAGAACTTTTTCGGGCGCCCGAACTTTTACCGTCGAACGGCTGCCGGGCATCGTCCTGCCGCGATCTCAGGCGCCGGGAAAGCGCCCCTGCGCCGTTTTCGCCGGACGTTCCGCGCTGGGCGGAACGGGGTCTTCCCGGGTATAATGGGCGTACCGGGAAAGGAGTTGCGCATGGTATACGGGAAAGAGCTCACCTTCTCAACGAAAGGTTTTTCGGCCGTCATCGATATCACCGCGGAGGTGCAAGCGACGGTGGCCGCATCCTCCCTCAACGCCGGGATCGCGTCGGTCTTCGCGATCGGTTCCACCGCCTCGATTTCCACCATTGAATACGAGCCGGCCCTGGTCCGGGACCTCGAGGAGACCCTCGAGCGGTTCCTGCCCCGCACCATGCGCTCCCGGCATTCCGCCACCTGGGGCGACGACAACGGGTTCTCCCACCTCCGGGCCACGCTCATGGGACCGGGGATCACCGTGCCGTTCCGCGCCGGCGAGCTCATCCTCGGCACCTGGCAGCAGATCGTGCTCATCGATCACGACAACCGCCCCCGGACGCGCCGGGTGTCCGTGCAGGTCGTGGGCGAATGATTGTATGCCCGAAAATCAACTTCCTAAAGAGAACCACGGATGAACACGGATAGGACGGATGCCACGGATCAGGAGGAAAAAGTTGAGTGAAATGTTGGGAAATCACGCCATGAATCTGCAAAAGGTTTCTATCGAGTCGATCAAAGAACGAGCAGCGAGAACCAACAACAAGAAAAACTATCATGTGTTGATCACTCATCCTCATTTGTGACCGTAATTTTCTTCTTTTTTCCCTTATCCGTGTTCATCCGTGGCGCTCTTTTCCCGGTTAAGGAGACGTCGCGGCTCAGAGCCCCAAACTCCCGCGCACTGCCATCAATTTTTCGAGCGCTTTTTTCACTTTCGGATCGGAGAACAGTTTTTCCTTGTCGCTGAGGAGCTTGTCCAGGTCGGCGATCGTCAACTCGAGCGCCCGGACGTCGGCCTTCAATTCCCCGGGCACGGCTGAGTCTTCGAGCGGGGCGGACAATTCCGCCGGCTCGGGGAGACCGGGTTCGGCCTCGTTCAACCGCCCGGCCAGGCCGCGCAGGCCGGCGGTGAGTTTTTCGACGTCGGCCGCGAGCGCGTCGGCGTCGACCGATTGCCGCGCCTCGGAAATGAAATCGGCCAGCACGGTCTTTTCGTTCTCGAGCACGCGCCGGTAACCGGCATACCGGTCCGCGCAGCCCGTGACGCCGATTCCGATCGCGAGAAAAACGGATGCAAGCGTAAAGATCACGCCGGTTTTCATGGTCGATTCCTTGTCATTTTTTTTACGCACCGCCATCCCGGTCGGGGCGCACGGCTCACTTTGCCGTGAGTGAAAACACGCCGTCCCAATCGCGGGCGGGCGGCTTCTTCCGGAATTCAAGGCAGCGCGCCAGGTAGGCCTGTGCCGGACCGTCGTCCGGCCTGAGCTTGAGGATTTCCTTGAACGCGGCGCGGGCCTTGTCCCATTCGCGCGACTCGAAAAGCTCCAGCGCGGCGTGGAACATCTCCACTATTTCGAACATCTCGGGCCTGACTTTTTCCTTTTCGTCGATGAGCTCGTACAACCGCACCGGCTGTTTGATGCCGACCACCCGCACCCGATCGAGGCGGCGGGTGAGGAACGACCCGCCGGCCGCCTTTTGCGTGGACTCGCTCATCAGGATCCAGGTGCCGTACTGCTTGTTCACTCCCTCCAGGCGCGAGGCCAGGTTGACGTGGTGGCCCATGATCGTGTAGTTGAGCCGGTCCTCCGAGCCCATGTTCCCGACGAGCATCTCGCCGGTATTGAGGCCGACGCGGGTCAGCAGGGGCTTGGGAGCCAGTTTCTCCGCCAGGAGCTTTTCATTCATGAGTTTTTCCGCCCGCTTCATGCGCGCCGCGGCCAGGCAGGCGGCCTGGGCGTGCCGTTCGAGCTGAATGGGCGCTCCGAAGAAGCTGACGATGGCGTCGCCGACGTACTTGTCGAGCGTGCCGTGTAGCGTCAGGATGATGTTGGCCATGTCGGTGAAGTAGCCGTTGAGGAGACGCACCAGCCGCGGCGGATCCAGTTTTTCCGAGAACCCGGAGAACCCCTTGATGTCGGTGAACAGCGCGGTCAGATTTTTCGCCTCGCCGCCCAGGTTGAGCTTGGACGGGTCCTCCACCAGCTCGGAGATGACTTCCCGCGACACGTAGCGCGAGAAGGCGTTCCGGATGAAATTCTTTTCCCTGGCCGTGCTCAGGTAATTCACCACGGTGAACACGATGAAGACGAGCAGGACGGAGGCGGCGGGAGCGACCAGGCCGAGGTAGACGCCCGAGAGGACGAAGACGAGGAGAATCCCGCCGGTCTCGACGAGGACAGTCCCCAGACCCGCCAGGACGGAAACGAGCGGGCGCTTGATGGCGAAGACGAAGAAATACGCGAGCAGGGTGAAGACGGCCGCGATGAGCGCGGTCACCCACCAGGGAGCGTCGTCGAGAAACTGTTGCTGGAGAATGGTGTTGACCACGGACATGTGCGTGCCCACGTTCTCGTAATTGCCGATAAAGGGCGTCACGCCGAGGTCGGTCGTGGCCGAGGCGGTCCAGCTCGTGAAACAAACGGCGCCGCGCATTCGATCCGCGAGAAAATCGCGAATTTTTTTCAGCAGGGCGAATTTTTCGCGGCTGTCGCTGAAAAACCGGCGGGTGGTATCGATGATTTCCTTCTTTACCGCCGCGTCCGTCACCAGAACGCTCCGCACGAGCTCTTCTTCCTTGGCCGGCGCCAGGAAGCCTTCGAGCGCCCGCATGAATCGATCGTGGGCCTTTCGGTAATCGTCGATGCCGGTCCCGCTCCGGCCGGCGAGCGCGTCGCGAACCGAGGCTTCGAGCGGCGCGTCATAATTATTGAGAAACCCGATCATCCCCCGGCTGGGAGCGATCGTGTACGCGCCTTGCGCTTCCTTGTCCGCCAGCACCCCCAGGTTGGAGACGATTTCATTCTCCAGCCGGTCGAGTTGCAGCAATTCCTTGAACGAGACCGCTTGATAGCTGAACTGCGGCTTTTTGCGCGTCCAGTTGATGAGCATCGTCCCGTCCTCGGACAGGGGAATGGCGATGTCGACCGGCTTGACCGCGCCCGGGCGGCGGGCTCCCTTCAACACCACGGCGTCCGACTTTATTTCCACGGCCGGATTCCCCAGGTAGTCGAGGAGTCCCGCCAGACCGAGTTGGGGAATCGCCTTGTCTCCGATTTTATAGAAGAGATTGATGCGCCGGGTCACGCCGTCGGGCTGATCGATCTGACTCTCCGTGACCGGAAACCCGAAGCCGGCGGCGCCTTTCAAAACGGGCCCGATGGGGGGGACGATATCGAAGGCCGAACCCGCGATCCGGCCGTTGACGGTCACGCCGGGCGGGAAGAATTTTCGACGCCACGCCGGATCGAGGCCCGCCAGATTTTTCTCAGGCCCGCCTTCAGGATCGAGGGAAAGGTTGACCGCGAAAAAAGCGTGGCCGAAAACCCGCGCCGCGTTCCCGAGCATCTCGTCGCGGTTTTCCGTGATTTCGCTCATCCGATTGAGGAGCTCCTGCCTGGTCGAATCGATGGCGGCCACATAATCCCGGGCGACCGCGGGCAAATCCCGGAGCGAGATCATGCCGCGGCGCAATGAATCTTCCAGCCCCAGGAAATAATCTTTCAGATCGCCGAAAGCGGCGGTGTAGGTTCTGGCCGCCGCGGCGTATGCGCCCATGTTGACGCCGGGCGCGCTCGGCTGCTCGTACAGGATGTCGAGGACGATTTGCGAAGCCCCGAACTCCCTCATATGAAGCATTCCCCTGGCCATGAGATCGCGCGGCCAGGGCCAGACTGTCTTCGAATACTCGATGGCGGGATCGTCGACCGCCACCAGCAGGAGGTGGGGATCGGCGGGCGGCTCCGGCCTGACGGCCAGGGACAGGTCGTACGCCCGGTGCTCGAGAGGGGTGAGCACCGAAGCGCCCTCCAGGACGGTAAAGACGGCGATGATCGCCGCGGGGATCATGCCCATGAGAAGCAATTTCTTCAACACCGCCGTCCTCCTCGGTCTTCAAGGGCCGCCTGGAATGCGGGACTCAATCGGAAGACTCTTCTATATTACCTAAAAATAGCCGTCCGATCGGGTTGTTTTTTAAACCCCGGGATGTTATATTGGCTAATATCCGAAACAGTATATCATGTTTCCCCTGATTGAAAAGGAGCAAAATGTGAAAAAACAGGTGATATGTTTTTTCGTCATTGCCCTCGCCTGCGTTCCCTCCCTCTCCGCGCAATCCAACGCATTCATCGACAAGCTCATCAATGAAAAAGAGGCGGCGTACGGCGAATCAGTCTTCATGGCCCTGGCCGCGGCCGGGTTGGTCAAGCCCGACGGCAGCGTCGCCGACGCCATGGCGTACCTGAATTCCACCACCTGGGGCTACGCGAAAAAGGCCGACGAGCCGGTGACCCTGGGCGACCTGTGCTACGTGCTCATGCGCGCCTTCAACATGAGCGGGGGCTTCATGTACGCGCTCTTTCCCGGGCCGCGGTACGCCACCCGCGAATTCCAGTTCCTCGAGCTGGTGAGACGCTGGCCGGTGCCGTCGCGGCGCCTGGCGGGCGAGGAAGTCCTGCAGATCATCGGCACAACCATGTCGTACAATGGGGAGGCGGCGCCATGAAACGATACATCGCGGTCGCCGCCGTCCTGGCGGCCTGCCTCTTCGCGCAGCCCGCCTTCGCCGTCGACGCGGGAGCGATCATCGAGAACACGACCTCCGTCGTCACCGTGGCGAACGAGGCCTTCTTCCAGAAGGACAAAATCACCCTCTGGACGCTCTTCGACCTTTCCGAAACCGCCGCCATCAACATCGAGGGATATTACCGGTTCACGAACGTGCAGCCGCTGAACGCCTATTCCCTCGACCGGCTCGAATTCTCGATCGATTTCCCGGTGCTCGGCGCCAATCCCTTTCTCTTCGGCTTCGCCCTGGGACGCCTGGTCGTGTCCGATTTTACGGGTTACGTCGTGTCGCACCCGCTGGACGGGGGCAGGCTCGTTTTCCGCAACTCCTTTCTCAACGTCGAGCTCTGCGGCGGGTTCACCGGGCTGCTCTTCAAGGGCGATTCCCTCCTCGATATGTCCATCGCGGACAACAACTATTCCCCGTCCCTGCTTCCGCTCGTGCCGCCGCGGCTGATCGGCGTGCTGACGCTGAATTTTCCCGAGCTTTTTCTGGCGCAGACGGTGAATCTCTCCGTCGTCGGACAACTCGACATGCATGCGGAGGCCAACCTCATCCAACCGGGTCCGGCGGCCGTGCCCGATTACGGCAACGGCGGCAAGATAGACACGTTGTACGCCGGCCTCGGCATCAATGGCCGGCTGTTTCCGCAATTTTTCTACCAATTCTTTTTTTACTTCGAATACGGTCGAACGCTTTCGTATGACTACGCGTCGACCGAGTATCTCTACGTGCCCCTCTACGCTTTCTTCTCGGGTCTGAAATTCGATTGGTACCTCTCCGATGCGCCCAAGTCGAGACTCACCTTCAACGTGCTCGTGGCCTCGGGCGACCGGGATTACGAGAATTACCTGGAAGGAAACACCGACGCGTATTCCAATCAGTTCATCCCCGTCACCCGGCCCACCATCGGGCTGGTCAACACCCTCCAGCTCACCAATCTCATCGTCGGCCGGCTGGAATTCTCCATCCGTCCCTTCTCCGACCAGCGGACGAACGTCTGGAGAAACCTCGAGTTGTCGATAGCCGCCCTCACCTACTTCCGGGCCGCCTTGTCAGACGTCTCGGATTCGACCGGCCTCAACTCGGGCTCCACCGACTACTACCTCGGGAGCGAGGCGGACCTGATCACCGCCTTCAAGCCCCTGAACGACCTCGGCCTGGAGATCGCCTTCGGCCTTTTCCTGCCGAACAACTACACCGCGGAGAGCGCCTTCTCCCCGGGCGGGCGGAACATCGAATTCCTGGCCCGCTTCAAGCTGGTGCTCGAATTATAGGAAAGGAAGATCGCCATGACGAATAATAAAGCGCTCGTTATCGGGGTGTTCGCCGCGCTGCTGCTCGTCTCCGGGAGCGCGGTCTTCGCCCAGGCGAAGTTGACGGATTTCGTCGGCAAGGTGGAAATCAAGCCGCCCAAGGGCGCCTGGACGCCCGCCCGCAAGGGCATGGCGGTCGCCGCCGGTTCGATCGTCTCCACCGGCTTCCGCTCCAAGGCCACCATCGATCTCGACGAATCCACCATCTTCGTCAACCAGCTCACCCGACTGACGCTCGAGGAGCTCGCCCGGAAGCAGAACGTCATCACCACGAACATCAACATCCGCGCGGGCAGCCTTTCCGCCGAGGTCAAGACCGGCGGGACCGAGTACAAGCACGATTTCAGGGTGAAAAGCCCGGTCTCCACCGCCGCGGTCCGCGGAACGAGAATCGAGTACGACGGCTACGAAATGAAGGTTACGAAGGGGACGGCGATCCTCTTCAACCGCCTCGACCAGCCGATGACGGTGTTCAAGGACGACGAGGCCCTGACCGGCACCGGCCTGGACCTCATGCCGAGCGGCCGGCTCCGCAACTTCCGTTTCAACATCCCGTGGACGCTCCACCGCGCGGTGG
>CAZKOS010000008.1:0-1188 GCA_964554445.1 uncultured Spirochaetaceae bacterium
GTTGCCCCACAACGGTTTTCAAGACCGCCTCCTTCGACCTCTCGGACACCTCTCCGTAATTCGCTCTCACTATACTTAGAGATACTTGATTTGTCAATCAAATGCGCCCGGCGAGTGGAAACGGCCCGCGGCGGCTTCCGGAATCGAATTTCTGCCAATAATCGCCGGTCGACGCTGTTGTTTTCCAGACCGCGGGAGTGTACTCTCTGCCGAGATGTCCGGCAAGGTCGTGACGGTGAATCCGACAATCGGCTTGCTCGAAGGTTCGTGCGTCCTTTCTTCAGGGTGATCGTGAAAGCGTCACGCGGGAACGTCTTGGAAGGAGATGCACGTTATAAAAAGAAACTCACCGTCACCATCGCCGACCGGGCGGAGCACTACCGGGACGCGGAGATTGTTTATACATAATCATCGGATGGCGATGGATTTCATTCCTCGGGTTTCGTCCTGAACACGAAGTCCCACAATGGCGAGCTCACCCCGAAGCGCTTATCCCAGGTCTTGAAGTGGTGCAGCATGTGGTACCGCTTCAGGTAAAGCGGCAGGCCGCCCGTTATTTTGAAGTGGTGCGTGGCATAGTGTGTCATGTCGTACGCCAGGTAACCGATGGTGAAGCCCGAGAAGAGGGGCGGGACGAGGTACCAGGCGCCCGCCAGAGCGCCGAGGATGAGCGAGAACAAGCCGTAAAATACAAAGGCGAGCGGAATGCTTACGACGGGCGGCATGACGAGACGGCTTTTCACGAGCGGCTGTTCGTGATGGATGCCGTGGTAGAGAAAGACGATACGTTTCCCCAGGTCCGATGTGGCGTGGAAATGAAAGACGAAACGGTGCAGGATGTACTCGGTGAAACTCCAGAGCACTATCCCGGCGACGAACAGGAGAGGGATGAGTCCCGCGAAGACGGAGAAGGGCCACGTTGCGATCGAAAAGATAATGAAAAAAACCGCGACCGGAAGCCAGAGGGCGACGATCACGGCCGGGTGGATATGCGTGAAAAATTCGAGAAAGTCCGATTTGAACAATCGAATCGGAACATCGCTTCTATTCACATTCGCTTTCGTCATAAGAGGCATCCTCCTCTAGTTCGAGTTTTATTGCAGATTATAGAAAAAATACTATATAGGTACCACTGCGTCTATTAAAAAAACGGTGACCGCTCGCCCCCGGAGCAGTACCCGTCCGTTT
>CAZKOS010000008.1:1288-5521 GCA_964554445.1 uncultured Spirochaetaceae bacterium
GAAATATGTTTTTATTTCCCAAAGAGAATGTCGTACAACCGTTCCAGATCGTCGGCTGAAAAATAGGAGATCTCGATTTTTCCCTGTTTGAGCGAACCCCGGATCTCGACTTTGGTCCCGAGGAGGTCGATCAGCTTTTGCTTGATTTCATCGAGCTCGGGGACTCCCGGCTTTTCCGGCGCGGCTTTGGTCTTTTTTGCGGGTTTCTCCCGGGAGTTCAGCTTCAAAGCCTGCGCCTCGGCCTCCCTGACGGAGAGCCCCCGATCTACTATACTTTTGTATAGTATGCCTTGGTTGGTCTGGGAGGTGACGGAAAGCAGGGCGCGGGCGTGCCCGGCGGTTATTTTCCGTGAGTTCAGGGCGTCGAGCATTTTCTGCGGGAGCTTGAGGAGCCTCAGGCTGTTGGCGATGGTCGACCGGTTCTTTCCCAGATGCTCGGCGAGCTCTTCCTGGCTCGAGCCTGAGAGCTTGAGGAGCGAATCGTAGGCGGACGCCTCTTCCACCGGCGTCAGGTCTTCGCGTTGGATGTTTTCGATGAGCGCGTATTCCATTTTTTCGGCTTCGGTCAGGGATTTGACGATGACGGGAATACGCCCCAAGCCCGCCAGCTTGGCCGCGCGGAAACGGCGTTCGCCGGCGATGAGCGTGTAGGTCGCGTCGGGATTTTTTTCCACGAGCACCGGCTGGATGATTCCCTTCTCGCGAATGGAGGCGGCCAGTTCCTTGAGACTCGCCTCCGCCATGATCTTGCGGGGCTGGTTGGGATTCGGCTTGACCTGGTCGATATCGAGCTCGAGGGACCCCTGTTCCGCGCTCTCGGTCTGATTTGTCGCCAGCAGCGCGTCGATGCCTTTGCCCAGGGCTTTTTTAGACATTCCTCATCACCTCTTCCGTAAGTTTTTGATAGCTGGCGGCGCCGATGCATTCGCGGTCGTATTTATTGATCGGCACTCCGTAGGACGGGGCCTCGGAAAGTTTTACATTGCGCGGGATGACGGTGCGGAACACTTTGTCCTTGAAATAGCCGGTCACTTCCTGGACGACCTCGTTCGCTATTTTCGTGCGGGTGTCGTACATGGTGAACATGATGCCGCCGATTTTCAAGGAAGGGTTGATCTTCGCCTGGATCGCCTTGATCGTTTTCAAAAGCGAGCTCAAGCCCTCGAGCGCGAGGTATTCGCACTGCAGGGGAATGAGGACGAACTGCGCGGCCGCGAGCCCGTTGACGGTGAGGATCCCAAGCGAAGGCGGGCAATCGATGAAGATGTAATCGAATTTTTGTTCCAATTGCGCCAGCGCCTTTTTTAAATAATACTCGCGGCCCGCCGCGTCCGCGAGCTCGACCGAGGCGCCGGAGAGGTGGATGCTCGAGGGGATGATCTTCAAGCCGGGAATGGGCGTGTCCTGGACGGCGGCCGCGGCCGGCACCTTGCGCGTGAGCACTTCATAGATGCCGGGTTTTTCCCTGTCGGCCGAGAGGGAGCTCGAGAGGTTGGCCTGTGAATCGAAATCGACCAGGAGGACGCTCCTGCCCGCCTCCGCGCAGTAGGCGCCGATATTGGCGGCGGAGGTCGTTTTGCCCACCCCGCCCTTTTGATTGGCGAAAACAATGATTTTTCCCATGCCCTTTCGACCTCGATGTTTTCCCGCCGTTTTATTAGAAAGTTGAATGGTCCGGGTCGCCTGAATCCGTTTGAAGGGAGCCGGCGTCCGCGGCGGGTAGGAGCACTATAACAAAAAAAACAAAATTGAGTAATACGTATCCCGAAATCCAATGTAATGAAAAACGGCATCACTCAGGTAACCATTGCATCCGCTGCCATTACGGTGTATTTTATAGGAGCGCTTCGCGCATTGAGTAGAATTCGGCAAGGAGTAGATATGGTTGAACGCATAGAAGTTGAAAAGGCCATCAATGAAGTGCGGCCTTCGCTGCAGGCGGACGGCGGCGACGTCGAGCTCGTCGATGTGACGCCGGAAGGGGTCGTCAAGGTGAAGCTCACCGGCGCCTGTTCCGGGTGCCCCATGTCGCAGATGACATTGAACCTGGGGATCGAGCGTTATTTGAAAAAACAATTTCCGGACCTGCAAAAAGTCGAGTCCGTTTAATCAGGGCATCTCTTTTTTACCGTCGGTTTTTCGGGGGGAGACGACCCGGCGCTTGACAATGTTTCACGTGAAACACGAGCCGTATGGCCCGAGACAGGGGCGTATGGCTTTTTTTTTGGTACTCGATTATCATTTGATCGGAGTGATGTTTTATACCCGCGCTGCTGCGCTTTGCCGGGTATTTCCGATTATCATTCTTCGGCATACCGGGATTTATGCACATCTCGGTATGCCGAATCAAAAACGATTGAGCATAAAACCATTGAGCTCGATTGTGAGGGGTGGTCATGAAACGAAAAATACCGGGAATGTATTCTGCTTTGATTTTGATTTTGGCGTTCACCGCCGCCGTCGGTTTTTCTTGTCGAACGGACGCGAACCGGATCGCGAGCTCATGCGTTTACAAGGACCCGAAGGCAGGAATCGAGGACCGCGTCGCCGATCTTCTCTCCCGAATGACGCTTGAGGAGAAAATCGGCCAGATGACCCTGGTGGAGAAGAACAGCGTCAGCCGCACGGACATCCGTGAAGGCGGAATCGGCGGGGTTTTGAGCGGGGGCGGCGGATATCCATTGCCGAACGCTCCCGAGGCCTGGGCCGACATGACCGACGGTTTTCAGCGGCAGGCTCTCCAAACAAGGTTGGGCATTCCGCTCCTCTACGGCGCCGACGGCGTGCACGGGCACAATAACGTCAAGGGCGCCGTCATCTTCCCGCACAATATCGGCCTGGGGGCGACGGGCGACGCGGACCTGGTCAATAAAATCGGCCGCGCGACGGCGATCGAAATGCGGGCCACCGGGGTGACCTGGAATTTCGCCCCGTGCGTGGCCGTGCCCCAGGACATCCGCTGGGGCCGCACGTACGAGGGATTCAGCGAGAATACCGCCCTGGTGACGGAGCTGGGAACGGCCTTTTTGCGGGGACAACAAAGCGGCGAGGAGAGGGAATTCGGCGCCCCTTCTTCCGTGCTCGCCACGCCCAAGCATTTCATCGGGGACGGCGGCACGGCCTGGCTGGCGGGGCTCTCAAAGGGGGGCGGAAAATTCCTGCTCGATCAGGGTGTCGCCGAATGCGACGAGAAGACCCTCCGGCGGCTGTTCCTGCCTCCCTACGCCGAAGCCGTCAAAGAAGGCGCCCGGTGCATCATGGTTTCGTTCTCGAGCTGGCGGCAAACGAAAATGCACGCGCAAAAATATCTGCTCACGGACGTGCTCAAGGGCGAGTTGGGATTCTCCGGATTTCTCGTCTCCGACTGGAAAGCGATCGACCAGCTCGACGGCGACTATTATCACCAGGTCGTGACGTCGATCACTGCCGGTCTCGATATGATCATGACCCCGTATAGCGCGCGGGCTTTTTGTTCCGCCCTGCAGAAGGCGGTGGAGGCGAATGACGTTTCGATGGAACGGATCGATGACGCGGTACGGCGGATACTCAGGGTCAAGTTCGAGCTCGGTCTGTTCGAGCGCCCGTTCGCGAACCGCGCTCTTCTCCCCGCCGTCGGGTCGGACGCGCATCGGGCCCTGGCCCGGGAAGCGGTGCGGAAATCGCTCGTGCTTTTGAAAAACGCGGACACCCTCCCCCTGTCCAGGAGCCTGCCGCGGATTCTGGTGGCGGGACCGCTGGCCGACGATCTGGGAAGCCAGTGCGGCGGGTGGACCATCGAGTGGCAGGGCGGGACAGGCGCCATCACCGCGGGGACGACGATCCTCTCCGGCATCCGCTCCCTCCTGGGGAGCGACTCCGCGGTCCGATACAAGCCCGACGGTGATTTCGGAACGGCGGGGAAAGCCGCCGCCGGGATCGTGGTGGTGGGCGAGAAACCCTACGCCGAAGGGCTCGGAGACCGCGCCGATCTGTCGCTCTCCCGGGACCAGGTCGAGATCGTGAAACGCGTGCGCCGCTCCTGCGGGAAACTCGTCGTGATCATCATTTCCGGCCGGCCGATTATCATCGATCGGATTCTCCCCCTGGCGGACGCCGTCGTGGCCGCCTGGCTCCCCGGTACCGAAGGCGAAGGTGCGGCCGACGTATTGTTCGGAGATGATCCTTTTACGGGAAAATTGTCCTACACCTGGCCGAAATCGATGGACGCCGTACCGTTGAGCAAGACCGTCGGAC
>CAZKOS010000008.1:5621-9688 GCA_964554445.1 uncultured Spirochaetaceae bacterium
GGATTGAAGTGCTTGCGGGATTCGTTTCCGTATCGCACCATGTTATTGTAGTATTTACGATCGTAAAAAGCCGCCTCGGCCTCCGGGTTTGAAAAGCGGACTTTGGAATCGACGAAGAGCTCGTACGATTCGGCGAAATGGTCCTTGAGGGGGCAGCAGGTCAGGGCGCTGTTCTTGCTTTCCGGATCCTCCCGGTTGAAATAATACCGCTTCTGCCATTTCCTGAGACCGACCATCAGCGGGGAAAAGAGAACGTCGTCCAGATGACCGCCGCGGGCGTACACCTCCTTGATGTTGTCCACGTAATACGGATTGAAGACGCACGGCATGACGTTTCCGTTCCAATCGATATAAACGAACCCGCCGACCCGGCCCGCGGCCAGACAGCCGCCGGAAGCCACGCCCGAATTCCAGAAATCGATGATGAAGCGGTCGTGGTTCTCAACCATGTCCCACATGGAATCGAAGAGCGCGCGGCGCTTGTCCGGTGGCACAAGCAGGTTGAAGGTGTCGTGGTCCTTGCCGATGGGCATGTACTGGAACATCCAGGCATAGGTCGCTCCGAGCTTGTCCATGTAAAAGTCGCAAAATTCGTCGAACCGATCGATGAACAGGTCGGCGTTTTTGCTGGTGACGGTGACGGAAAGCCCGAACATGACGCCGACGCTCCGCAGGTTTTCCATGGCCTTGAGGATGCGCCGGTGCATGCCTCGGCCGCGACGGGCGTCGGTTTCCTCCTCAAAGCCCTCCACGGAAATGGCCGGCGTGACATTGCCCAGGTCGCGAAGGCGTTCCGCGGTCTTTTGGGTTATCAGCGAGCCGTTGGTATAGACGAGGAACAGGTTTTCCGGAAACGCCTCGAAAACGTCGAAAATCGTTTTGTCGCCGTCGCGGTACATGAACGGCTCCCCGCCCGAGATGACGGTGAAATACGAGCCCCAGGATTCCTGTTTTTCCTTGAGGATGCGCACGACCGTCGGGAAATCGAGGGTGATCTTTTTCTTTTGATCGCAGTCGGCGTAACAACCGACGCAATTGAGATTGCAGTCGGCCGTCGGGCTCAGGAGGAGAAAGTTCGGCGGGGGAATGCCGTAACGGGTATTGAAGCTGAAAGAATCGCCCGGGGTCGGGTGAAAGGAATAGAGGAACGATTTGATGAGCTTTTCGAGGTATTGAAAAGAGATGACGCCCCGGGATACGCCGTGCTCGAGGCTGCGCAGCAGACTGCGCACGGCGAAGAATGAATTTTCCTTGGCCAGGTCCGGCGCCACGTAATCGACGTCGTGCTGGATGAATTTCCGCACCTTTGCCTCCGCTACGGCGAGCGTCAGGCGCCTGATGAACGCCGATTTCAGGAAACGCACTAAAATTTTATTGGTGATGATTTTACGAATTTTTCCTACCGGTTGCACGACTGCCTCCTTTTTTTATGACCTGTATCATCATACGGCAAAACCGAAACGACGCCGTTGTCGTGGGTATCCTTTTTTTTGATCGTTTTCAGCTTTTTTGAGCAGAGACGGCATTAATAGGTGTTTCTTTTCCGCTGAGCGGCGGGCAAAAAAAAACCGATGGTTGTTACCCATCGGTTGAATGAATTGCGGGAACGGCTACTCTTCTTCTTTTTCTTCCCGGGCGATCCCGACCACCCGGTCCTCTTCCATCACTTCGACGATTCTCACCCCCACCGCGGTCTTCCCGAGCGCCGGGACGCTTTGCAGCTTCAATTTGATGGTATTGCCCTGGGACGTGATGCAGATCAGGTCGTCCACTTTGGCCACCGAGAGCGCGGCCGTCAACCGCCCTGTTTTGGAGCTCACTTTATAGCACAGCTGGCCGCGGGTGGCCCGGCCGTGCGGGCTGAAGAGCTCGTAGCTGATGCGTTTACCGTATCCCAGCTCGCTGATGACGACCATCTCCTCGTCCGGCACGACCGGGAACGCCCCGATGACCGCGTCCTCCGACCCCAACTTGATGCCGGTCACGCCGTGCGACGAGCGGCCGGTGGGGCGGACGGTTTTTTCTGAGAAGCGCAGGGCGAGTCCCTTCGCGGTCACGAGCACGATGTCCCCGTCGCCATTGGAGAGCGTGGCCTGGATGAGCCGGTCGCCCTCGTCGAGGTTGATGGCGGCGATGCCCCTCTGGCGGGCGTTGGCGAACTCGCTCGTCTTCACCTTCTTCACGATGCCGGCGCTGGTGGCCATGAAGATATAGGAGGTCTCTGTGAACCCGGTGATGGGGGTGAACGCCGTGATATCCTCGCTGTCTCCCACGGCCAGGAACGTCTTGATGCTCTGACCGCGCGAGACCTTGGAACCCTCTGGGATTTCATGGACCTTGATCCAGTAGGCCTTGCCGGCGCTCGTCATGAACAGGACGTAATCGTGGGTGGAGGCAATGAAAATCGTGGTGATGAAGTCCTCGCTCGTGAGGCTCGAGGAGGACGAACCGCGTCCGCCCCGGTGCTGGCGCCGGTAGGCCGAGAGCGGCAGGCGCTTGATGAGCCCGCGGTTGCTGATGAGAACGACCATGTCCTCCTTGGGAATGAGGTCCTCAATTTCCATTTTTTCGACCTCGTCCGCGATAATTTCCGTACGCCGGTCGTCGCCGTGTTTCTTGGCGAGCTCGGTCGTCTCGTTCTTGACCACGTTCCTGATCTTTTGCTCGCTCGAAAGGAGGTCCTTGAGATAGGCGATGAGGGCCAGCACTTCCTTGAGCTCGTCGATGATTTTTTGCATCTCGAGGCCGGTCAGCCGCTGCAGGCGCATGTCGAGGATGGCCTGGGCCTGGATTTCCGAAAGCCTGAAGCGCTTGACGAGGGCGGCCCGGGCGATGTCGACGGTCCGGGATTGCTTGATGAGCGCGATCACCTCGTCGATGTTTTCGATGGCGATCTTCAGGCCCTCCAGGATGTGGGCCCGCTCTTCGGCTTTCTTCAGATCGAATTTACTCCGCCGGGTGACGACTTCCTGGCGGTGCCGGATGAAGTAGCCGAGCAGGTCCTTCAGGGTGTTGAGCTGCGGGCGCCCGTTCACGAGGGCGATGTTGTTGACGCTGAAGGCGACCTGCATCTGGGTGTTGGCGAAGAGCTGGTTCAAAATGATCTTCGGGACGACGCCGCGCTTGAGCTCCATCACCACCCGGATCCCGTTGCGGTCCGACTCGTCGCGAATGTCGGTGATGCCGTCGATTTTCTTGTCCTTGATGAGGTCGGCGATGCGGATGATGAGGGACGATTTGTTGACCAGGTAGGGGATTTCCGTGATGATGATGGCGTCTTTTCCCGGTTTGAGCTCCTCGAGGACCACCCGGGCGCGCACCAGGATCCGTCCCCGGCCGGTTTCGAACGCCTCCTTGATGGCCTGCTTCCCGTAAATGATGCCGCCGGTCGGAAAGTCCGGGCCCTTGACGATCTCCATGAGCTCGGCCGGGGTCAGGTCCGGGTTGTCGATGAGGGCCACCACCGCCGCGGATATCTCCCGCAGGTTGTGGGGCGGCATGTTGGTGGCCATACCGACGGCGATGCCGCTCGCCCCGTTGATGAGCAGGAACGGCAGGGCGGCCGGCAGGACAAGCGGCTCCTCCATGGAGTCGTCGTAATTGGGACCGAAATCGACCGTGTCCTTGTTGATGTCGAGGAGCATCTCCTCGGCGGCCTTGGCCAGGCGCGCCTCGGTGTACCTCATGGCGGCCGGCGGGTCGCCGTCGATGGAGCCGAAGTTCCCCTGCCCGTCCACCATCAGGTAGCGGAGCGAGAAGTCCTGGGCCATGCGGACGAGCGCGTCGTAGATGGAAAGATCGCCGTGGGGGTGGTATTTGCCGAGCACGTCGCCGACGATGCGGCCGGTCTTCTTGTAGGCGGTGTTCGAGCGCAGGCCCATTTCGTTCATGGCGAAAAGGATGCGGCGGTGGACGGGCTTGAGCCCGTCGCGGACGTCCGGCAGGGCGCGGCTCACGATGACCGACATCGCGTAATTGAGGTACGAGTCTTTGATCTCGTCCTCGATCGGGGTGGGGATTAATTTCTCTTTACTGTCGGCGGCCATGCCGGAGCTCCTTGGAAGTGG
>CAZKOS010000008.1:9788-14415 GCA_964554445.1 uncultured Spirochaetaceae bacterium
TAGACGTCGAGGAACGAGACGGACAGGGCGTTTTCCTCGATGAATTTTTTACGCGGCTCGACCACCTCTCCCATGAGGGTGGTGAAGATGTCTTCGGCCTCGACTTCGTCCTCGAGCGTGATTTTGATCATGCGGCGGGTCTCCGGGTTCATGGTCGTCTCCCACAGCTGCTCCGGGTTCATTTCGCCCAGGCCCTTGTAGCGCTGGATGACGATGTTGTCCTTTTTCCTGCCGGTTTCCTCCTCGATCTGCTTGATCGCCTTGTCCTTTTCCGCGTCATTGTAGGCGTAGAAGACCTTCTTGTTGAACGCGACCTTGTACAGCGGCGGCATGGCGATGTAGACGTGCCCTTCCTCGATCAACTCCTTCATGTAGCGGAAGAAAAAGGTGAGCAGGAGGGTGCGGATATGCGAGCCGTCGACGTCGGCGTCCGCCATGATGATCACCCGGTCGTAGCGGAGGCGGGAGATGTCGAAGGACTGGCCGGCGCCCGTGCCCAGGGTCGTGATGATGGGGATGAGCTTGTCGTTGGAAATGACCTTGTCGAGGCGGGTCTTCTCGACGTTGAGCATCTTGCCCCAGAGCGGCAGGATGGCCTGGAACTGCCGGTCGCGGCCGAGCTTGGCCGACCCGCCGGCGGAATCGCCTTCCACGATGTAGACTTCGCACTTCTTGGGGTCGCGCTCGGAGCAGTCGGCGAGCTTGCCCGGGAGCCCCGAGCTTTCCAGCGCGCTCTTGCGGCGGGTGAGCTCGCGCGCCTTGCGGGCGGCGATGCGGGCCTTGGCCGCCAGGAGCGTCTTTTCCAGGATCTGTTTGGCGATGCCGGGGTTCTCCTCGAAATAGGCCGAAAGGCGCTCGTTGACGGCCGCCTCCACGATTCCCTTCACCTCGCTGTTGCCGAGCTTGGCCTTGGTCTGGCCCTCGAACTGCGGGTCGTGCACCTTGACCGAGACGACCGCGGTCAAGCCCTCGCGCGTGTCGTCGCCGGAGAGCGATTCATCGAGCTTCTTGGAAAAATTGAGCTTCTTCAACGCGTCGTTCAGGGTGCGGGTGAGGGCCGATTTGAAGCCGATGAGGTGCGTGCCGCCCTCCCGGGTGTTGATGTTGTTGACGAAGGAAAAGATGTTCTCGTTGAAGCCGTCGTTGTACTGGAGCGCGCACTCCATGACCACGTCGTTCTCCTCGGCCTCCATGTAAATGGGCTCCCGGTGGATCGCGTTCTTGGCCTTGTTCAGGTATTCGATGAAGGACTTGAGCCCGCCGTCGAACTTGAAGTTGTGCTCCTTCTTCTTCGCGTCGCGGACGTCCGAGATGTTGATCTGGATGCCCCTGTTGAGGAAGGCGAGCTCCCGGAGGCGGTTCGAGAGCACGTCGAAGTGAAAATCGATCTCCTCGAAAATCTGCGGGTCGGGCTTGAAGCGCACCCAGGTGCCCTGCTGCTCGGTCGGCCCCAGGTTCTTGACCGGCTCCTCCGGGGCGCCGCGCCGGTATTTCTGGTAATAGATTTCCCCGTCCCTGAAGACTTTGACTTCGAGCCACTCCGAGAGGGCATTGACGACCGACACGCCCACGCCGTGAAGCCCGCCGGAGACCTTGTAGCTCGATTTGTCGAACTTGCCGCCGGCGTTGAGCTTGGTCATGACCACTTCCAGGGCGCTCACTTTTTCGACCGGGTGCGGGTCGACCGGGATGCCGCGGCCGTTGTCGAGCACGACGACGGTGTTGTCCTCCTCGAGCGTGACGTCGATCTTGTCGCAATGGCCGGCCAGCGCCTCGTCGATCGAGTTGTCCACCACTTCGTAGACGAGGTGGTGCAGGCCGTCCGAGCCGGTCGTCCCGATATACATGCCGGGACGCTTGCGGACATGCTCCAATCCCTTCAATACCTGTATGTTTTTCGCCGAGTAGGTTGAATCTTTCATCGATTTACCTTGTCTACACTTACCTTGTCTAAAACCGCTAAGATTTTTCATTATAAAATTAAGGCGTGAAAAAGTAAAGGGCGAGGCCCGGGCGGAGCCGCGGGCAACACGCGTGTCCACTTTTTATGACGGACCGGCGCGAAGTATACCACTATATTTATGATTGAAACGGGATGATGAGATCGGCTCGTTCCGGGTCGAATTTCCGGCAGCAGACCGCGGAGTAAAAAGCGCGACAACCGGCGGTCTGCCGAAACTATAAATATATAAACATATAATTATATTTTATCGATCAACAGCGAGCACTTTCCCGAGGGAATGGGCAGGGTTTTTTTCTTCTGCCCGATGATGTGAATCGTGAAATAGTACAATTTTTCCGATTCCAGCTTGATCTCCCAACCGCGCGCGCTCTTGTTGCTCAAGATCGTGATGAGATTGCGGCGCAGGGACAAATCCTCGATCCCCATGATTTCCAGGGTGGGGACGATCCAGTCCACGGTCTTGCGGGGCAGGGAGATCACCAAACCGACCAGGTTTTCGATGACCAGGGCCACGGTGGACAGGGCGGCGTAGGGGAGGAAGCGCCGGCGCGGGAAGTGGTCCTTTTTCGGCCACTTGGCGATTCCCGCCTGGAGGGGCAGGTAGGCCTCCCAGAGCGACTCGCCCTTCTCATTGTCCGGGAACTTGGTGTCCAGGACCATGTAGAGGTGGCGGATGGTGCATTCCCGGGCCAGGTCGTAGCGGTGGTACTTCTCCAGGCCCTTGATGACCATGTAGGTGAAGGGCGGGAACACCGACCCCCGGAAGCCGTGGCCGGATTTTTCGAAATTCTTGTCCTTGGCGGACAGCGTCGGAAACGGGTTCTCGAGCCCGAACTCCTTGGGATTGGACAGGTGGGAGATGAGCTTGGTGGCTTTTTCCTCGGTGGGGATTTCGGCGAGGAGGGGCCAGAACGAGGCGATGGATTTCACCTTGATCTGCTTGTCCTTCTTGTCCAGGTCGTAGTAAATGCCGTCGGTATTGTTCCACATGAGGGAATTGATCCGCGTCTTGAGCGAAAAGTAATACCGTTTATAGCGGTAACTCTTGTCCTTGTCGTTCAGGATATCGCTCAAGTGGGCCATGTAGAGGGTGTTGATCGCCTGCTGGCAGTTGAAGTCGATCGGGTAATGGGCGTCGCCGCGCGGGGAGTTCTCCATCATGGTCGCCGCCAGGGGCACGGAATAGAGCCCGTTCTGGCACTTGAAGTTCTCCTCCAGCCAGTTGTAGTACTTCTCGAGCTTGGGCATGATCTCCTTGATGCGCTTCTTATACCCGATCTTGTGGTACATGTTGTATTCGGCCCAGGAAAAAAGCGGCGGCAGGACCCCCAGCGGATTTTTCTTGGACAAAATCGGTTTGCCGCTCGATTCGTCGTATTCGCCGCGGATGGCGCCGTCCTCCTCCTGCTTGGCGTAAAAATTGTCGAGCACCGGATGGACCGGGAATACCTTGTTGCTGTAGACGAGAAAGAAGGTCGAAAAAATCGCCTCGAACTGGTTGATCCGCCCGTTCGTCGGAAAATTGAAGTACTTGGAGGAGAGGCCGTTTTTGTGCGTGCCCGCTTTCCAGAAATCCTTCATCCAGTGCCAGGTTTGGGTGTAAATTTCCACGACGTCATGGTCGTAAAAGTGGATTTTCGGGAATTCCTTCTTGATCACAGTCACTCCTTGGCGAACGGCGCCGGCCGATACGTTGATTCTCGGGCGATTTCCGCCGCGACATCAGTATAAAGACGGATGAGCGGAACGCCGTGCCGCTCGCTCAAGGCCGCCGCGTCTTCGTATTCGGGGACCGCCCTGACGCATTTCCCCCGCCAATACCCCAGCTTGACGCGCAGCCGGCCGTAGGACGACTCGAAGTACTCGGTCCTCCGCTCCAGGATACGGCGTTCGGCCCGGGTCGTGCGCACGCCGAACGTGGAGGTGTGGAGGAGGAGGAGCTCCTCGATTTTCGTCCGGTCCTCGAGCCGGGCGATCGCCTCCACCCGGAACCCGGGCCGTCCTTTTTTCATTCCGACCTGGGCCACGGTGCAATCGAGCGCGCCGTTTTCCAGGAGGACCTGCACGGCCCGGGCCAGGATTTCCGGCGTCATGTCGTCGAGGTTGGCCTCGATGACCGCCACTTCGTCCGCCCCCTCCGCCCCGGGACCCGTCGCATCATAATGGAAACACCGGACCCGGGCGCCGGGCGCGAGCGGGTCGGTCAGGGTCGCAACCTGGACGAACCGGCCCCCTTCCGCGCGTCCGGCGAAGGGCGCGAAACGCGTTTTGAGGAGCGCGGCGAGAAATGGAGAGACGGGTTCGGCAGCGGGGTCGACGGCCACGGTCGTGTTCCGCAATATTGAAAAGACGGTCTCGGGCGAGCCGGCGCCGACTCCCGGCGTCAGCAATCGCCTTTCGGGCGCGTCCCTTTCCGTCAAAACGGCGATGGAAATATACGCAGAGAATTCGAAGGGGTCAATCGATTCGCTTTGCGCCAGCGCGAGAAGGGACTCGAGCTCGTCCCGGGGCAATCCCGCCGGCGTTTCGGCCCCTTTCGCCGCCACGGGCGGCAGACCGGCGCAGCCCGCTCGCAGGACGCGGATGAGCCCGTCGATCGAGGATTCGCTCCAGGCTTTGGCCCAGAGAGCGGCGAGCGGTCCCCCGGCTTGCGGGCGCCGGGCG
>CAZKOS010000008.1:14515-48098 GCA_964554445.1 uncultured Spirochaetaceae bacterium
GTTTCGGCTTGGGCCGTTTCGGCCATAGCTTTCAAGAGCAGCGAAAAAGTGACACCGGGCTTGAAATCGAGGAAGATCAATCGCCCTCCCCCCTCTTGTTGATGAGCGAGGCGATGTATCCCGCGCCGAAGCCATTGTCGATGTTGACGGCGGCCACGCCCGGGGCGCAGGAGTTGAGCATGGTGAGGAGAGCGGCCACCCCGCCGAAGCTCGCCCCGTAGCCGACGGAGGTGGGCACGGCCACGACCGGACAGCTCACGAGCCCCGCCAGAACCGAGGGCAGGGCGCCGTCCATTCCGGCCACGGCCACGATGGCCCGGCTCCGGCGCAGGTCGGGGATTTTGGAAAGCAGGCGGTGAAGACCGGCCACGCCCACGTCCCAGTGGGTGGTCACCGCGGCCCCCAGGCAGCGCGCCGTGACCGCGGCCTCCTCGGCCACCGGGATGTCCGAGGTGCCGGCGCAGACGACCGAAACCCCGCCCGTCCCCTCCTTCACTTTCCCGACCACGACGGCGCCGCTTTTTTCGTAATACCGCGTCTCCGGGTGTTCTTGAGAAAGCAGGGCGAAGGTCGACGGCCGGGCCTTGGTGCAGAGCACGGTTTCGTGATAGGCGGAGAGCGCCTTGACGATGGCGGCGACATCCTCGTCCGTTTTATTGAGACAGAAGACCACCTCCGGGAACCCCGTCCGCACGTGGCGGGCCACGTCCACCTCGGCCACCCCGAGCTCGAGCGAGATCATTTCCATGATTCTGGAGTGCGCTTCGCCCGGATCCAGTTTTTTCAGGGAGACCTGGGCGAGGATGTCCTTCAGCTTATCGTTCCACATAGTGATCGTATAAATTCGAAAACGCTTCCCAAAGACCGGCGGCCGGTTCCCGACCGACTCCCCTCCCGCGCTTTTCCGGGTTGGGAGCGAAAAATAAACCTGTCGGAGAGTGAAACCGGAACCGGAATGAGACGCCCGGATTCTTTGCCGGCGCCATTGACGGCACGATTCATTTTAACTCCACTCCGGGGTGGAGTCAAATAATTTTTATGGATATTTTTCAATTGTAAGTGTAAGATTGATAAACCGCAGTCAGAAAAAAGATCGATTTGCCGATATTTGAGAGAGAAGTATGAAAATCCGTTTTCGCGTCATTTTGACCTGTTGGCTCGTCATTGCCGGAGGCCCGCTCTTTGCCCGTGACCGGACGATCGCCCTGGGCGGCGAGGAACGGTGGACGGCCTTCCAGAAAATCGAGGGTCTCGCCGCGCTTCCGGGCCGGGGAGGCTTCGCCGACCTGATCCTGGCGGACAGCCAATACCCGGTCGGGCCCGGAACCGACCTCCTCATCCATTTCAACTCCCTGCCGATCCGGGAGGAGACCGGGCACTATTCGATCACCTCGTCGTCCGTGAGCGTGAACGAGCCGTACGCCAAGCTCGGCCGGGGGACGGGCGTGTTCACCGGCCAGGGCGGGATCGTTCTCGCTCCGCGCCCCGGGGCCCTCTTCGGCTCCGGCTCCGCCTGGACGGATTTTTCGATCGAGTTCTGGCTCTATCCGGCGGCCCTCAGCGACGGGGAGATCGTCTTTTCCTGGAAAGGGTTTCGCCGGTACCGGGGGAAACTCATCCCCCAGTCGCTCGAATGCCGGGTGCACCGCCGCACCCTGGTGTGGTCCTTCGAAAACCTGTTCACCCCCGACACCGGGGAACCGTTCCGCTTCGAGCTCCAGAGCGCGGAGAGTCTCATTCCGCGCCGGTGGCGCCACCACCTCCTTCGTTTCGACAACCGGCAGGGGATACTGGAATACCTGGTGGACGACGTCCTCTCGGGGATCCGCTACACGACGGTCGACGGAACGGAATCCTCGCAACCCTGCGTGCCCCTGATCGGAGAATCCGAACAAGCGACGCTCGCCGTGGCTCCCCGCTTCACGGGTTTCATGGACGAGCTGCGGGTGAGCTCCGAATACGTGAGGGATCCCCTCCTCCACCGGTACGCCGAGGCGCACGGGCGCGCGACGAGCCGCGTCTTCGACCTCGGGTCCACCGGCACGCTGGTGAAAAGGGTGAACGCCCTCCTCGACCAGCCCGGCGATTCTGAAATCGATTTTTACATCCGCGCCTCTGATTCGTTCGAGACCTTCGAGCGGCTGAAGGCCGACTGGCGGCCTTTCCTGCCGGGAAAGCCGTTCAGCGGCGGGCTGAAGGGCCGCTACGTGCAGCTGATGGTCGAATTTTTTCCGGACGGCGAGTATCAGGAGTCGCCGAAGCTCTACTCCGTCGACATCGTGTACGAACCGGCGCTCGCCCCGCCGAGCCCGGCCGATCTCAAGGCGGCCGCCGGCGACGGAAAAGTGACGCTCTCCTGGAAGCCCGTGGTCGAAGACGACGTGAAGGGCTACCTGGTATTCTACGGCGAAGCGCCGCTCAACTACCTGGGTGGGGACGCGGCGCAGGGGAAATCGCCCATCGACGTGGGAAACGTCACCACCTTCGAGCTCACGGGCTTGACCAACGGCAGGCTGTATTTCTTCGCCGTGGCCGCCTACGATGACGCGAGCCCGCCGCATTTAAGCGAGTTTCATCAGGAGAAGTCGGCCCGGCCTTCCGAGGTCAAAAAATGAGCTCCATGACCTTCGCGGAGGCGTTCCAGCGCGCGCAAACCGCCTTCCGCATGGGCGAGTACACCCTTGCCCGCCGGCTTTTGGAAAGGCTGCGGGAAAAGGAGAGCGACAATCCCGTCCTCTGCAACCTGTTGGGGAGCATTTACGAGCGCGAGGGGCAGTCCGAGAAGGCCATCGCCTTGTTCCGCAGGGTCATTCAATCGCTCGGGGACAACGTCGAGGCGTACAACAACCTCGGCGTGGCGTATAAGAACAAGGGAGACCCGGACAAGGCCCTGGACGCCTTCATGCGGGTGATCAGGACGGACCCGCGGCGCGCCGACGTCTACTACAACCTCGGCAACCTCTACAAAGACTTGAACCAGCCCAAAAAGGCCGTCGATTTTTATCAGAAAGCCATCACCTTCGATCCCAATTATATCCTCGCCTACAACAACCTGGGAACCGTTTTGGAAAAGACCGGGCGGCACGAGGACGCCCTCCAGGTGTACCACAAGGGGCTGCAGATCGACGCCAAAAACGCCCGGCTTCACTACAATGCCGGGGTGATCTACAAGAACAAGAACCGGCTGAAGGAGGCCGAGACCGAATTCCGGCTGGCCCTCAAAAACCAGCCGGGATTCATCGCCGCCAAGAACAACCTGGCGCTCGTCCTGCAGGGCCGCCGGGAGTACGAGCGCGCCGGGGAGCTCTTCCGCGAGATCCTGAAGGCCGATCCGGCCAATGCCGAGGCGCACAACAACCTGGGAGTCATTCTGGCCGAGGAAAACATCCTCGACGGCGCCCGCGAGCATTACGAGGCGGCCCTGAAAAGCAATCCCGGTTTCAGGAAAGCGCGGCTCAACCTCGCCCTGCTCCACGCCGCGGCCGGGTCCCCGGATGAGGCCCTCGGCGAGCTCGACCGGCTGCTGGCCGAGGACCCCGGGAACGACGAGGCCCTCTCCCGGGCCGGACTGCTCCTCCTCGAGGGGGGGCGGTACGACGAGGCGGAGCGCCGGTTCAAGAAAATACTCGCGCGCTCTCCCGACAACCGGGAGGCCCTCCGCACCCTGGGCCGCGTCCACCTGAAGAGGGGCCGGATCGACCGGGCGCTCGAGATCAGGGACCGGATCCGGAAACTCGATCCTGATCATCTCGATTTCAACCTCGACCTGGCCTTCGCCTACCGGGAGCGGGGCGAATACGCGAAGGCCGAGGACGAGCTCGGGCGGTTTCTCTCCCGCCATCCGCGTCACCCCCAGTCGAGCGTGGTGCTGGCCGACGTCCTCCTCGCCCAAAAAAAATACGACGCGGCGCAGGAGACGCTGTTCGCCGTCCTGGAGACGGGCGAGCGCGAGCCGGAAATCCGTCTCATGCTCGCGAAAGTGTACAAGGAAAAAGGGATGCAGGCGGACGCCCTCGCCCTGCTCAATGAAATCATCACCGAGCAGGGGTCGAGCGACGAGATCGGGAAGGTGAAGAATCTCGCGGAAACGATCAGCCTGTACGAGGAGACCGTCACCGGCTACGAGGCGCGGTTCAAGGATCAATGGGAAAAGAACCTGAGGGTATACAAGAAGGCGTACGCGGCGCCGGCCGCCGATATTCTACCTTCCGGCGACGCCATGCTTTTCGAGAAGGCCGCCGGCGCCGCCGACACCGTCCCGATCATCGACTTCGGGGGCCGGGAACCGGTCTTCGCGATCGACGAGGAAGAGGAGGTGCTCACCTTGGAGGAACGGGACGAGGAGATCGGCTCCCCGGTTGAATCGTCTGCGGCTCCCCCGGCCGGGATCGTCCAGATCGAGGGTCAGGGAGCGCCCTCCCTCATGAACCTCCTGGACGGGGAACCGCTCTACGCGGAAAGCCCGCAGCGCGCCCGCGAGCGCCTGGTGCCGCGCCTCCGGACGACCCGGAGGGGCGAACCAGCGCCCACCGTCGAGGACGGGGGGTATTTCACCGAAGAGGAGCTTTCGGAGGCGCCCGCCCCTCCCCCCTCCGGACGTCAGGCCCGGCAACCCGCCCTTCATACACCGCCGCCCCCCCTTGCCGCCGAAGAGCCGCCGGTCCAAGCGCCGACGCCCCCGGACGCCGCCGAGCAGCCGCCCCAAGAATCGCCCCCGCCCCCGCCGCCCCGCTATGACACCGAGGCGCTCAACCGGTTTGCCGGGGAAATGAAGGACTCCCTCGAGGCTTTGGGGCGGACGATGAAAGACTCCGTCCTTTCGGGCAGTCTCCTCGCGCGGCAGATGGCGCAACCGCCCATTCCGCCGCCGGTCATCATGTTCACCCAGCCGCCGCTCACCGCGGCGGACAGGAAGAAGGAGCGGGAGGCGCCGGAAAGCGCGCCGCCGCCGGAGATTCCGGTTGAAAACGAGCCGTCCGAGGCGCTCGAACCGCAGGCGGCGGAAGAGTCGCCCGGGGAAGAAATCCCGGAAGAGCCCGTGGCGGAGCCGGGGCCCGGGGAAGCCCCCGCCGGCGGCGCCGCGCCGGAAAACGAAACCCCCGACGAGCTTGTGCTCGAGGAAGAACCGGAGCGGGACGGATCGGCGGAGATCGAGGCCGAGCCGGGCGGCGGGGGGGAAATCCATCTCGAAGAAGGGCCCGAGGAGCTGGGGCCTGAGACAGCCGGGGAGGAAGAAGTCGGGGAGCTCGAAACGGCCGAGCCGGCGAAAGCCGAGCTGAAGTCCTTCATTGAGAACGTCCGCGCCAATTTGGAGGAGTATCCGGAGGAGGAAGAGGCGGAGGAAGAACCCGTCCCCGAGACCGAAAAGCCCCTTCGCCTTTCCGATTATCTGGCGAATATTTCGGACTACCTGCCGCGGGAACCCCGGTTCCGGTTTCTCGGGAACGAGATGCGCGTCAGGCTGGAAACCCTGCGGGGGCGGCTTTCCGGAAAACCGGGGCTGTTTCAACGCATCGAGCGCGCTTTTCCCCTCCGCTTTCAGGCCGGGGAAAGCGGCTTGACGAACGAGAAACTGGTCTCTACCTTTTCATTTATGAAGAACCTGTCGGAGTTCATGCCCGATCCTGAAATGAGCGTGTTGCTACGGAGAAAAATAGATGGTATTCTCGGGAAAATAAGGGGTGTCAGTGTTAAATAATCGGGAGCACGTGCTCTATTTGATGAACACCTATATCGAACGCATGCCCAGCCTGCCGACGACGGTGTCGAAGATACTCCAACTCTGCAATGACCCGAAGACTTCGCCCACCGATCTCAACAAGCTCATCTCGCTCGACCCGGTGCTCATGGGCCGGGTCATGAAGCTCATCAATTCCGCGTATTACTCGCTCTCCCAGAAGGTCACCTCCCTCGTCCGCGCCATCATCATGCTCGGCATCAACACGGTCAAAAACCTGGCCTTGAGCACGGCGGTTCTCACCCAGATCGGCGGATCAAAAAATTTCCAGGCCCTGAACATGGAGGGCTTCTGGAGGCACTCCATCTGCGTCGGGGTCACGGCCAAGCTCATCGCCCGGAAGCTCAAAGTGGACGCGAAGAACCTGGAGGAATATTTCATCGCGGGCCTGCTCCACGACATCGGCAAGGTGCCGCTCAACAACCGGATTTCCGAGAAATACTTCGAAGTGTTTTCGGAGTGCGAACGGCGGCGCGTTCCCCTCTACCTGGCGGAGCAATCGCTCTTCGAGCTCGACCACGGGGACGTGGGCAAGCTCATCATCGAGAACTGGAAGCTCTCCGAGGACATCCGGGACGTCGTGGAATTCCATCACAAGTATTTCGCCTACGAGGGCAAGTACCAGACGATGGTCTATACCGTGGCCGCGGCCAACTACTTCGCGAACGCCAATGAGATCGGCTTCTCCGGGGATCGGTACCCCGAGGTCATCAAGGACGACGTCTTCTCGTACCTCGAAATCAACTGGGACTATCTCGACAGCCTGGAGGACGAGATCCGGGACGCCATCGCCAAGGCCCAGATATTCCTCGAAGTGGCGAAGTAGGAGCGGGCCATGGCGATCAAAGTGCGTTTGTGGGGCGTGCGCGGCTCCATCCCCTGCCCCGGCCCGGACACGGTGCGCTACGGCGGCAACACCGCCTGCCTCGAGCTGCGCTTCGGGGAGAAAAACCGGCTCGTCATCGTGGACTCCGGCTCGGGCGTCCGCGACCTCGGGAACATGCTCCTGAAAACCGACCTCCCCAAGGGACCCATCAAGACCGAGATTTTTTTCACCCACACCCACTGGGATCACATCATGGGGTTTCCGTTCTTCACCCCCATCTATATTCCCAAGACCGAGCTCACGATCTACGGCCCGGTCACGTACGAGGAAGACACGCTGGACAAGATCATCGGCGAGCAGCTCCGCTACCGCTATTTCCCGGTGCGCCAGGACGAGCTGGCCGCCAAGATCAAGTATGTCGCGCTCAAGGAGAGCAAGCTCGACATCGGCGACGGGATCCACGTCACCACCAAGTACCTGAACCACCCGGTCCTCTGTCTCGGCTACCGATTCGAGTGCGGGGGCAAGGCGTTCTGCACGCTCTTCGACACCGAGCCCTTCCGCAACGTCTTCGCCGCCGACCCCTCCTCGCCCGACTACGACGAGGAAGCGGCCCGGGAAGGCGAGCTCGCCGCCCGGCAGGAAAACGAGAAGATCATGCGGTTCATGTACGGCGCCGACCTCATCATCCACGACACCCAGTACACCCACAAGGAATACCTGGCCGGCAAGGTCGGGTGGGGCCATACCTCCTTCGAGGACGCCATCAATGCCGCCCACAAGGCGAAGGTGAAGAAAATGGTCTGTTTCCACCACGATCCCATGCGCAAGGACGACGAGCTGGACGCGCTCCTCGATAAATATCAGAAACAGATCGCGGGGAAATCGAGGCTTCAAATCGTGGGCGCCCGCGAGGGGATGGAGTTCGAGCTGTAAGCGGAAACCCGGGAATACGGGAATCCAAGAAAAGGACTCCGCATTCCCGTCCCTCACCGGCTTTTTATCGACTTTTCGGTCGTCCGGTGCTATATTAAGCCATCTTGAATTTATTACGAAAAAGTGGCAAAAAGTATCCGATGGTTCCAACGGGGGATTAGCTCAGTTGGTAGAGCGATTGGTTCGCAATCAATAGGCCAGGGGTTCGAATCCCCTATCCTCCATATTTTTTCCAGGATATTGTCGAGCGGTGACCTCGCGTCCATATTTCGGGAACGGTCTATTTGCCCCGGGGCGTCAGGACTATTAATCCTGTTTTCAGGAGCGCCGACCAATTTGGGGCACCGCTTTTTCTTCAATTTCGGTTATTTCATTCGTTTCTTCACGTGTTCGACCGCCTCCAATAACTTTTGCCGTTCCGCGTCGTCGAGCGCCGTTTCCTTGATCCTTTTTTCCAGGCAGGAGACGATGGCCGACGCCTCCTCGCGATCCGAGAGATTTCCCATCGGTCGGTCGGCATAGACCGGGACCTTGGGCTTCCGACGGCTCCCTCGAAGAAGCGGTTGCGGTCCGCCGGACCGGTCAGTGGTGAAAATCTAAAAAAAAGTAGTTATGGGCGCGAAACATTGATAAAATGATAAACAAGAAATCGTTTCTATAAAAACGGAGAAAGGAGCACAGGATGGTTTTACGAAACGTTTTTTCAGTATTCGCGGCGGTTTTGCTCGCTTTGGCCTTCTCCGCCTGCGTGAACGGGGGCGGGGAGACGGCCCGGCCGGCCGTTCCGGCGGCCCCGGGATCTCCCGTTCATGCCATTGCCGGTACCTGGACCAATCCAGACTATGACGGCGAGGGACGTTCGGCGAAGGTCGTGTACACGCCCCGGAAGGGCGGCGGTTTCGATTACACCGCCTACGACAACGCGGACGGGTCGGGACAGGCATACGAAGGAAAGGCGGTTTACAAAAAAACCTGGTCGGATAAAAAGGGCTTCTCGTACGGCCTTTCCACGGTCACGCTCACCGAATTCGGGATGTCGTGGGAGACGCTCGATCGGATCAGCCCGAACGGAAAGATCCTCGAGGTTCAGCCGGGCGTTACCGAAATCGATCCCGAAGGCGCGCGTTACTCGATTTACTACAGGCAGTAACGGAACGATCCCTGCTCGGGCGGCGCGTTTTTCCACGGCGGAGCGGCCGTCGGTTTCCCTCGCCCATTTTTCTTTATATACTATTTCTCATATGAGGAAGCCCCATCTTCTCGGTCTCCTGCCCGGGGAGTTCGCATCGATTTTCAAGGAACGCTTCTCCGAACCGGGATACCGCGCCGGCCAGATCTTCGATCAATTCTACAAACAGCGCGAGCCGGATTGGGAGCGCCTCACCTCGGCCCCGAGGGACCTGCGCCGGGAGTTGGCGGAAAATTTTTCGATCGACCTGCCGACCGTCGCCGATAAACGCGTCTCCGTGGACGGAACGCGCAAGTATCTTTTGCAGCTGGCCGACGGGGTGAAGGTGGAGAGCGTGCTCATCCCCGAGGAGGGCCGGCACACCGTCTGCTTTTCCACCCAGGCCGGCTGCGCCCTGGGCTGCCGGTTCTGCGCCACCGGCCGCGGCGGGTTCAAGCGGAACCTGGCGGCGCACGAGATGACGGGGCAGGTGGCGGCGATCGAGAGGGACTCGGGGGTGCGGGTCACCAATTGCGTGGCCATGGGGCAGGGCGAGCCGCTCCTCAACCCGGAGGAGTCGGCCCGGGCGTTTTTCATTCTCAATGACGAGCGCTGTTTCGGGATTTCGTCGCGGCGGCTGACCCTCTCCACGGCCGGCATCGCGCCCGCCGTCCGCGAGCTCCCCGGGAAAAAGATCCCGGCGCGGCTGGCGGTCTCGCTCCACTCCGCCCGGCAGGAGGTGCGCGAGCGGCTCATGCCGATCGCGGCCGGGTATCCCCTGCCCGAGCTGAAAGCCGCGCTCCGCCATTACGCCGACCTCACGAAAAACCGCATCACCTTCGAGTACATCCTCCTGTCCGGCGTCAACGATTCGCCGGCCGACGCCCGCGCCCTGGCCGGTTTCGCGCGCGGCCTGCCCGCTTTCGTCAATCTCATTCCCTGGAACCGGGTGGCGGGGATCGATTACGAACCGCCCGCTGAGCGCGCGGTCAAGGCTTTCGCGGGGATGCTCGGGGAGCTCGGTCTGGAGGCCTGCGTGCGCAAGGAAAAGGGGGCCGATATCGCGGCCGCCTGCGGGCAATTGACACAGCAATGCGATACTGAGTACAATATAAAACAACGCCCAGATGGTGAAACTTGGTAGACACGCTAGATTCAGAGTCTAGTGCCGCAAGGTCGTGGGGGTTCAAATCCCCCTCTGGGCAAACTCTTTCTTCCCGTCGCTCGTCGTGAAGTATTTTCAGCTAGGAATAATCAGGAATTAAACTTCTCCAGCACCCTTTCGCGGAACCGGGCTTCGAGTTGGTTCTTCAGGTCGAGAATCCTTGAGATGTAGGTGAGGGTCGTCTTGGGGGCGCCGGTTTCCGAGACCCGGCCCTCTCCCGCGTTGTACATGGCGAGCGCCACCACCTCGTTCTCCCCGCGGTCCAGGCAGTACCGCAGGTGCTTCATCCCGTGCTCCGTGTTCTTCTGCACCGAGAAAAAATCCGCCTCGCTCAAGTGCGGGAAGGAAAGCGAGTTGAGCTGAAACAGCCCGCGGTCGACGGAAACGGCATTGCGATTGCAGGCGCGGCTGTTGAATTGGCTTTCCACGCCGCAGAGGGCGAAGGCCAGGGAGGGGGGGATCGAGTTTTCGGCCGCGGCCTCGAGAACGGCCCGGGTGATCTCCGGCGAGCGCGTGATGGAATTGTAGAAATCGACCACGATGTGGCGGGTCAGGGAATTCCGGTAAAGCGCCAGGGCCAGGTCGGCGTCGTCAGCGGCGTCTTTTTGAAGGATCAAGCCGACTGGCTGGGCCTCGCTCCGGACAACGGGCGCGGCCATGGTTTGTACGAACGTGCCGCTGTCGCCGGTGAGCGCGAACTGCGTACAGGTGATGAGGATGGGCACGAGCATGACGATGATAAGCCGGGTCAAACGTCCTCCTTTTTCGGTCGCCGTCCCGCTCCCGGGTGTCGGGCGGCGACGCACACCGTATTTTTCTTATTCTGTCGATAACGGCGCAAAATATACCGAATTATCGCTCATTTGGCAAGATTTTTGTTTCAAATACACTTGGGGAGGAGGAGGGCGATTTTCAGGAATTTCAGGGAGCGGAAGCCGGAGTCAGGGGCTCAATCTTCCAGAAGAACGACGACGTAGGCTTCCACGGCCTCGCCCCGCCCCGTGGCGTCGGCGCCCTCCTTGGTTTTGGCCTTGACGGACACGCGGAACGCCTCGATTTCAAGCAGGGCGGCCAGTGATTCCCTTATTTTTTCACGGTAGGGTCCGATTTTTGGCTGTTCGAGAATGACGGTCGAATCGACGTTCACCAGCTTGGCGCGTTTTTCCTGTATAAACCTCACCGCTTCCTTCAGCAGGACGGCGCTGTTGATATCCTTGTACAGCGGATCCGAGGGCGGAAAAAACGATCCGATGTCCCCGAGCGCCAGGGCGCCCAGGAGGGCGTCGACCAGGGCGTGGATGAGGGTATCGCCGTCGGAGTGGCCGTCCTCCCCGTATTCGGAAGGGACCTGAAACCCGCCGAGCATGAGTCTTCTTCCCGGCACGAGCCGGTGGATGTCGTACCCGAATCCGACCCTCACGCTCCCCCCAGGTCGCACGGATAGGTGATTTTTCGGTTGGCCGGATCGCCCGGCAGGGTGAAAACCGTTTTTCCGGCGTGCATGAGCACCTGGGCGTCGTCGTAGAAATTGATGCGCGAGGAGCGGGCTTTCCGGTGCGCGTCCAATATGTCGCGGAACCTGAATCCCTGGGGCGTCTGCACCGCGCGGAGTTTTGTCTTGGGCATGTGCCGCGTGACTTCGCCGTCGGGCCCGGTTTCCACGAGGGCGTCGCATATCTCGGCGACGGGGACGGCCGCCCCGCGGGCGCGCGCGGCTTCGAGCACCGAGCGGATGAGAGCGGAGGTGATCCAGGGCCGGGCCGCGTCGTGGATCAGGACGAATTCGGGATCGCCGCCTTCGGCCAGGGCCTTCAGGCCGTTATAGACCGATTCCTTCCGGGTGGTGCCGCCTTCGACGAACCGGATCCCGTCCGTCGGGAGGAACGGGCTCAGGAGCTCACGGACTCGCTCGATGTGGCCGGCGGGAACGGTGACCAGAAATTCCGTGAACAGCCCCGTTTCCGTGAACGCGAGGAGGCTCCGGGCGAGCACCGGCAGGCCGTCGAGCAGCCGGTATTCCTTTTTCTCCCCGGGCCCCATGCGCTCGCTCGCGCCGGCGGCCGTGACGAGAACGGCGCAGCCGCTCACTTGGTCTCCATTTTTTTGTAAATCATCGCCTCAACGTCGTCCTTTTCCTTGTGCAGGGAATAGGCGATTTCATCGATGAGGAGCTTGATGGCGCTGTCGAAGAGCTTGCGCTCGAGAATGGGAAGCTCCTTGATCTTGCTGCGGTTGTAGAGGGAACGGACCACCTTGGCGATGTCGAGCACGCTCCCCTTTTTCAGGAGCTCGAGATTCATCTGGTAGCGCATTTTCCAGTCGGCGGAAATCGGCGGGGCGTCCTTGGCGACGACGGTGAGGGCCTTGAGGGCTTCCTTTTTGTGCACGATCGCGCGAATGCCACGCTCGTCGGCCTCGGTGACCGGCATCATGACGGTCATGTCGGGCACGTCCAGGTAGATGATGTAATACACGGTTTTCTTGCCCAGGAAGACGCGTTCCTCGATCGAGGTGATTTCACCCACGCCGTGGAGGGGATAGACGATTTTCTGGTGAAGGGCGTATTTCAGATTTTTGAATTTGGATACCCTTTTTTTCGCCGGCTTCTTGGCCTCCGCCTTGGCCTTCTCCTTCGCCTTGGCCGGTTTTTTGGTTTTCTTGGCGGGGGCTTTCTTGGCCGGTTTTTTGGTTTTCTTCATACTCATTCCTTTGTCTCTTTGCCGGAGGACTGAAGCGCGGAATCGGTTGTCATGAATTCGTGTCCGGACACGCTGCCTGGGTCATGTGTGCCGGAGGTAGTATACTTGAAAACCGGATCGGAGTCAAAAGGGGTTTCCGGTCACTCGCCCCGCGGTTGACCGGCCCGCAGGACGGCCGCCGGCGGAACGTCGGCGCGGACGATCCACTTGTGAAGCTTTTCCTTTTTTATTTCGATGTATTTGAGGGGATGGATGTCCAGGGGATTGGGGTACCAGCCGGCGATCGATTCCGAGTCGATGAGGTTGAAGGCGGCGATGTGGTCGATGGGCAGAATGACGGCCTCCTTGAGGAGGAGCTCCTCCGCCTGGGCGAGTTTTTTATAACGATCGAGACCGGTGGCGTCCAGCGATTCGTTCAAGAGAGCGTCGTAGGCCGGGTTTGCGTACAGGGCCTCATTGAGCTTGCTCCCGCTCGTCCACATCTGGAGGAAGGCGAGGGGATCGGCGAAATCGGCGATCCAGGTATACGAGCTCAAGGTGTAGTCGTGCTTCCCGATTTCGGTGAAGAAATCCTTGCCGTCGATTTCCTTGAATTTCACCTCCACCTGCAGGTTTTCCCTCCAGGCTTTGGCGATCATGTCCGCGAAGAGCGTGTTGCCTTTCGAAATGAGGATGGAGATGGGCGGGAGGCCCTTGCCCTTCGGGTACCCGGCTTTTTCGAGCAGGGCGAGCCCCTCGCTGAGGTTCTGCTCGGAAATTCCCTTCACCTCGGGGTATTTGGGGATCCGGGGAATGAGCTGCGCGCTCGGATACAGGGAGTACTGCCGGGAACGGATGTCCTTCCAGGGAAGGATGAGCGCGAGACCGCGCCGCACCTGCGGATCGCTGTAGGGTTTTTTATCGCAGACGAAAAACAGAAAGCTCGTGGCGAACATGGCGTTGGGGACGATTTTCTCCCGCGACTGGGCGTTGAGGAGAGAGTAGTCGCAGGTCTGGAGCGTGGTCCAGTTGATTTTGCCCGCGTTCACCTCCTGAGACATGACCTTGGGATCCTCGGTGAAGCGCAGCCGGATCGAATCGATCTTCACCGAGTCCGCGTCCCAGTAATACTTGTTCTTGGTCAACACGATCTCGTCGGCGTTCCGTTCGCTCACCACGAAAGGGCCATTGGTGATGAAGCCCGTTTTTTGGTCCCAGTCGGGCGTGTCCCGCAGTGAAGGGTGCAGGGGCACGAAATTGCACAGGCAGAGCACTTTCAGGAAATGAGTGGCCGGCTTTTCGAGGGTGATTTCGAGGGTGTTATCGGAGAGGGCGCGGATGCCCACCGTCGAGGGGTCTTTCGTTTTTCCCTGACGGTACGCGGCGGCGCCCTTGATCACGTCCAGGTATACCGCGTATTCGGCCGCCTCCTTCGGGTTGAGGACCTGGAGGAAGGTGTCGCGGAATTGAGCCGCCGTGATGGGGTCGCCGTTGGAATAGCGGGCATTGTCGCGCAGGTGGAACGTGTACACGGTCTTGTCGTCGGAGACGTCCCAGCTCGCGGCGACGGCCGGGACGGCCTCCAGGGTGAAGGGGTGATAGGAGACCAGGCCTTCGTACAGGGCGGTGAGGATTTCGACGTCGGTGGAGGTGTGGGCGTGCAGGGGATTGAAGCTTAAGTCCTGATCGTTCAAGCCGATGACGAACGTCTTCCCCCGGTCGTCGTTCTGCGCGAACACGGCGCCGCTCCCGGCGAAGAAGCCCGCCACTGTCAGCAGCACGATTCCAATCGCTTGTCGATTCCGCATGGCGGCCTCCTCGAATCCGAAACGGTCGGGTTCGGGGCGCCGGTCCCGAACCACGTCTCAACAGTACTACAAATTTCCCCGGTTGTCATCTTTGCGTGAGTCCGGGCCGGACTTCGGCCGCGCCCGCGGCGGAGAAGGCAACCTCATCCGCCGTCAACTCAATTAGAGAAGGCCAATCAATAATCCGAATCGAAGGAAAAGAGGACACGAAGAGTACTCCTCTCTTATCCTCCTTCGTGTGCTTCTCCTCTTCTTCGTGGTCTTCGTGTCCTCTTCGTAACTGCGATCCTCCCGCGGCCTGGTGCTCTTCACGATCAAGTGACGAATCGAGAAAGGCGGGCTCAGAATACCGAATAAGGGATGATTTCCTTTACGTTGATTTTCACCTTGACGGTCGAAATATAATTCCCGGCTTGGACGGTCAGGAGCGGGCTTTCGAGGAAAATCACTTCGCCCTTGATCTCCCGGGGCTTGTTGAACACCCGGGGCCTGAGGTAATTTCTGACGGCTTCCTTGATGGCCTGCTCCCGCGACGTTTTTTTGCCTTCCGCGCCCGCCCAGAGCTTCCCTTCGCCTTTCCCGTCGGCGGCGGGCACGGTGATCGTCTGCCAACTCTCGCGCCGGGCGATTTGGTGTTTTCCCATGGCGTAGGTGAAGCGGCCGTACAGCCGGCCGTCGGTCACCTCGCCGCTGACGTAGCGGAGGTTGGGGTCCCCCGGAGCGATCTCGGCGATCGGTTTGACGGAGAGGTACTCGCGGACGCCGCGGGATTTGTCCAGGGGGACGTAATCGAATTCGTACCCGTAGATCATGCCGCTGAAAATGAGCCGCGCCTCTTCGAAGAGCGCGCGGTAGGCGGCCGCCTCGTGGGGGGCGTTGTCCGCGTCGGGCGAGAAGGACATCGGCTGGACTTCGCACCAGATATCGATGGAGAGCAGGTCCTCGCCGAACGCTCCGGCCGAGAAAAGGAGTAAGAATACGCCCGGGAGCACCCGGCCGATACATCCGGTCATCTTAATGATAATATCGACGCGTGTAGATGATTTCTTTCACCGGATTTATCCGCAGGCGCACGAGGAGATACAGGAAACCGAACAGGGCGCCTGACAGGTGCCCCAGGTGGGAGACGCCGCCCATGAAACCGATGATGGGGGCGATGATGGAATATGCCAGGTAGACGAGGACGAGGATGTAGGCTCTGATCGGAATGATGCCCCAGATGAGCAGCTTGGCGTACGGGAAGAACGTGGCGAACGCGAGCATGACGGCGAAGATGGCCCCCGAGGCGCCGATCACGACCACCTCGTTCCATCCGAAGAGCGGGTAGATGAGGCAGAGCAGGACGCCCGAAAGAATTCCGGACACGAAGTAAAAAAGCAGAAATTCACTGCTGCCCAATTTTCGCTCCACCGACAGACCGAAGACGAGAAGGGCGATCATATTGAACAGGATGTGGAAAAAATTCCCGTGAATGAAGAGGAAGGTAACCAGAGTCCACGGCCGCTGGGTAAAAGTGTTGAGGTTGGTGATCAGGCCGAAATAATCATGGGAAAGATCGCCCGCACTCATGTAACTGTTGAAAAAATTCGGGGCGAAGTAGCGCAAAGCGAATACGAGGACGTTCAGGACGACGAGAATGATGGTCGCGTGATAATACGAATAGGGGAGCGGCTTCTGAATAAACGGAATCCGGCGCATATTTTTTAGATTAAGAATAAAACCGGGAGAAGTCAACGGAGGGTTGCCGGGCCTTCAATCCGGCGGCCCGTTGAAGAAAGGGGCTGCGGCCGTCCAGCGGTTTTCCTTCTCTCCTCATTCTGCTACACTTGTCGGATGCCGAGACCGCAAGACCATTTCGGCCGGAAGGCCAAAGCCGAAGGGTATCCCGCCCGATCGGTCTACAAACTCCGGGAAATCCTCGAAAAATTCCCCCTGCTCCGACCGCCGGCCCGGGTGCTCGACGTCGGCGCCGCGCCCGGCAGCTTCAGCCTTCTGCTGCTCGAGAAATTGAAGGGCAGGGGAGAGGTGACGGGCGTCGACCTGGCGCCGGCCGTCTCCGTCCCGGGCGGAACGCCGCATTACCTCTACATATCCGGAGACATTTTCGAAGAGAGCACGTTCGAGCGGATTCGCGGCCGGGCGCCGTTCGACCTCATCGTGAGCGACGCGGCGCCGGCCACCACCGGGACGCGGGAGCTGGACGCCGCCCAGTCCATGGCCCTGGCCGAGCGCGTGCTCGAAATCGCCGAACGCTGTCTTGCGGCCGGGGGGAACCTGGCGGTGAAGATCTTCCAGGGGGCGGGCGAGCGCGAGTACCTGGCGCGGCTGCGGTCTCGCTTCAAGACGGCGCGCGGCTTCAAGCCGCAGGCCTCGCGCAGCGAATCGTTCGAGACCTATTACATCGGGATGGGATTCATTCCCGAGTGAGGGTTCTTTGAAGCATTGCGCACGATCGTGCACGACCGTGCGGACGATCATCGTGTCGGCTTTACAGCCGGCGGCAATTCCAGTATTTTCTAGGTACACCACGACGGACCGAGGAAACCGGGCCGCTTGAGCGGCCGTGTTCCGGGAAAAGGCGGACGCCCTTCCGGGGGAACGATTGTCGGCACGGTTCTCGACGGCGGTGAAGGAGTATGAGCGAGTGGAAACCATGAAGGTGCTTTTTATCGGCGAGATCGTCGGCAAGTGCGGCGTGTTCACCGTGAAACACCTGCTTCCCAAACTGAAGAAGGAGCTCGGCATCGATTTCGTGGTCGCCAATGGCGACGGGGCCACGGGCGGTTTCGGTATCGGGCGCAACCACGCGGTGTACCTGCGCAAGCTGGGGGTGGACGTCATCACCGGCGGCGAGTGCATCTATTACAAGCGCGACATCGTCGAGCACATCGCCCGCGCCCCCTACCTGCTCCGACCCGCCAACTACCCGTACGGCAACCCGGGCCGCGGCTACATGGTGTACGACACGCCGCGCGGCAAGGTCGGCGTCGTCTCGCTGCTCGGAATGTCCGGGTTCGACCGGACCCACCTCGGCAACCCGTTCTTCAGCGCCACCTCGCTCGCCGAAAAGATCAGCGCGCAGACGAAGGTCATCCTCGTCGATTTTCACGCGGCCACGACGTCGGAAAAGTACACCATGTTCTATCACCTGGCCGGGAAGGTATCCGCCGTCATCGGCACGCACGCCAAGGCGCTCACCGCCGACGCCCGGATCATGGGCGGGCGGACGGCGGTGATCTGCGACACGGGCCGGACGGGGAACAGCTTCTCCGTGGGGGGCCTGGATTCCGAAGTCGAAATCAGAAAATTCCTCACCCAGATTCCGGAGTACTCCAAGGTGAGGTGCGAGCACCTGGAGCTCCAGGGAGTCGTGGTGGAGATCGGGCCGGACGGCACGGCGCTCGGCATCGAAACGGTGAAAAGGCCGTGCCTGGAGGTGTTCAATGAGGGAGATAGGGAGAGTGACTAGCCTCGAGCGCGGGATCGTCCACCTCGCGCTCGAGAACGAGCTTTTGTGTTCGGGCTGCGAGTCCGGACCCGAAGGGACCCGCGCCGCGGGCGGCCGCGCCGCGGGCTGCACGGTCTGCGGCGCCTTGGCGGGAGACCGGCAGAGGACCATCCAGGCGGACAACCCCTCCCGTCTTCCGCTCCAGGTGGGCGACCGGGTGGTCGTCACGCTCGACAACAAAAAGACGGTCTGGGCCGCCCTCCTCGTCTTCGTCCTGCCCGTGGCCGCGTTTTTGCTCGGCTACGCGGCGCTGCTCGTGGCGCTGCCGTCCGTCCAGGAGGGCACGCACCTCCTCGGGGGCGCCGCCGGTTTCGGCCTGGCCGTGTTGTTCGCCTTCGTGTGGCGTCTTGTCCGCAAAAAAAAGGATTGGCCGCAGGTGATCGAGAAGGTGGAAGCCGGCCTGTCCGTCGGTTGAGCCGTCGGCTACCGGTTCAGGCGGTTCAGGAAATCCGGGATGTCCGAAAGCGGCAGGACACGGCGGATATAGCCGAGTCCGACGGCCGCCTTGGGCATGCCGTAGACGACGCACGACTCGGCGTCCTGGGCCGCGGTCAGGCCGCCCGCCTCGTAGATATCGCCGATTGCTTCCGCCCCGTCTTTTCCCATTCCCGTCATGATCAGCGCGCAGGCGTGATTCCCGTAGACCTCGGCCACCGAAGAGAAAAGCACGTCGACGGAAGGTTTGTGGCCGTGCACCGGCTGGGAATCCTCGAGCCGCGCCACCCGGGCGAGCGGCTTGCGCGCGACGACCAGATGCCTGTCCCCGGGCGCGATGAGCGCCCGTCCCGCCGAGACGATGTCGCCCTCAGCCGCCTCCTTCACCTCCAGCGGGCAGATCCGGTTCAAGCTGAGCGCGAATTCCTGGGTGAACCCCGCCGGCATGTGCTGGACGACGAGGATGGGAATTCCGAGATCTCCCCGCAGCCTGGGAAAAATCGTGCGCAGCGCGTTCGGGCCGCCGGTGGAGATGCCGATGGCGATCACCTCGACGGTGCCGGGCGCGCGCAGCGGGATCCTCTTTTTCGGAGGGGCGGCGGTTTCCACCGGGGGCGCGGCCGTCTCGACGTCGAAACCGGCCGGCCGCTCCCCGTGGCGCCCGAGCCGGCCGTATATGCGGACGAGCTGGAGAAGCTGGTCGGCCACCTGCGGCAAGGCGCGCCCGCTTTCCGCCTGCGGTTTGAGCAGGAAATCCTGCGCGCCGGCCGCGATCGCCTCCATCGTCACCCGCGCGCCCCGTTCGGCGTGCGAGGAGAGGATGATGACCGGAACGTCGAGGCCGCGGCGCTTTTTTTCCCTGAGGAATTCGATCCCGTTCATCTCGGGCATTTCGATGTCGAGGATGACGACGTCCGGCGCGAGGGACTCCGTCTTCTGCAGGGCGAAGCGTCCGTTCATGGCCGTGCCGACCACCTCGATGTCGCCCGTCTTCTCGAAAAAGCTCGAGATGAGCTTTCGCATGAGCGAGGAGTCGTCGACGACGAGCACCTTGATGGCCGCGCTCACGGCTTTTTCTCCTCACCGTCGGTGAATTTGCGGTAAATGATGGACCAATCCGTCTTGACGAACGCGAAGCGGGTGTTCATGCCGAAAAGCGATTCGGAATGGCCCAGGAACAGGTACGAGTGGGGGCCCATGATCTTCCAGAAACGGTCGATAAGGGCTTTCTGGGCGGCCTCGTCGAAGTAGATGATGACATTGCGGCAGAAGAGAATGTCGACGTTCTGCAGGCCCGAGTCGAGCTTGAGATTATGGTAGTCGAACCGGATGAGGGATTTGATGTCCTCCTTCACCTGGTAGCCGCTCGGCTGTTTTTCGAAATACCTGGCCAGGTAGGGGGCCGGCACGCCTTCTGTTTTGGATTCCGGGTAGTATCCCTCCCGCGCCGTCATGAGGGATTTCAGGCTCAGGTCCGAGGCGATGATCTCGATCCCGAAGTTGCGCGGCAGCTTTTCCTTGAGCACGAAAGCGATCGAATACGGCTCCTCGCCCGTGGCGCAGCCGGCGCTCCACACCCTTAAGGACGGCTGGTTGAGCTTGGTCTTGTGGGCGACGAGGTCGGGAACGACGAACCGCTCGAGCGTCTCGAACTGGCCGGTGTTCCTGAAAAAGCGGGTGAGGTTGGTGGTCACCGAGTCGAGAAGCATTTTCATCTCGTCCGGATTTCCCATGATGTAGTCGTAGTAACTCGCGACGTCCCGCTGCTCGGTTTTTTTCAGGCGTTCCTGGAGGCGGGTGTCGAGGATGGAACGGTTCATGTCGGAGAAATGAATGCCGCTCTGCTCGTAAATGAGCCGGCTGAAGAGTTGAAATTCCGTGTCGGCCAGTATTCCCGCCATGTGCTCGCGCCGCCAACCCCTGAAAAAACGGGGACAGCCGCGTCGCCGATTCCCGGCTGCCTGGCGGATCGGTACGCGGGTCCGAGGCGATGACTCTTAAAAATCCGTCCGGGTTTTTAAAAGACTGCTACCCAAATTGTAGTTGACGCTTCCCCGTCCGTCAAATAAATAATCGGCACGACGGCTTTTCGGGCGTGGATCCGCGCCGGGGTAATGATAAAAACCGAAATGCGGAGTATAATACGATTATCGGCGGGCGGCGGTGTCTTGCGGTTCTCCCCGGACCGCTCCGCGGCCGCCCGATCACCGGGAGGGACGCCGGACGGGGAGCCCTTCCGCAGGCAAGGTGGATTATGAAAAAGGTATCGGTCAAAGGCGTGATTCTGGACCAGGTGTCGGACATGCCCTTCATCGTCCTCCAGACGGAGGATAAAAAACGGAACGTATCCATCGGCGTCGGACCGGCCGAGGCCATCGCCATCATCATGTCCCTGGAGGGCATGCGCGCCACCCGGCCGCTCACCCACGACCTTTTCGTCCACTTTTTTCTCGTCCATCGCTTCAAGGTCGAGCGGGTGGAAATCTACGAAATGAACGGCACCAAGTATTACGCGAAATTGTTCTACCGCAAGGGCTTCCGGCGCTACCGGCTGGAGGTCAGGCCCTCGGACGGCCTGGCGCTCGCCGTGAGGCTCAAGACGCCCATTTTCGTCAAGGAAGAAATCATCGAAGGGCAGACCAACCACCGGGGGCTGTTCGAGAACAACAATTTCTTCCGCGGCGAGACGTCGGATTTCGAATTCAAGAACTAACACACCCCACTCTTCTTGATCGCCGGTATTGATTCTGCGTCATCAGGAGGACACGGAGATCACGGAGAGAAGAGGAGCGCACGGAGGAGGAAGGTAAAGAAGCAAAGGAGACCTGCTCATCACATGACTTTTCCTTGTTCTTGTTTTCTTCTCTGCGTTCTCCGTTCTCTCCGTGTGCTCCGTGTCCCTCCTCAATTTCAGGCTCCACCTAAAACGCACTTCCCCGGAAACCTCAGTTGACAGAGGCCTAGTGAATCGAAATAATATGATGCGGCATGAGCAGGTATATTTTCGTCACCGGCGGCGTCTGTTCCAGCCTGGGCAAGGGCGTGGCCGCTTCTTCCATTGCCAATCTCCTGGAGGGTCACGGCCTGTCGGTTCACATGGTGAAGATCGACCCGTATATCAATGTCGATGCCGGGACCATGAACCCCTACCAGCACGGCGAGGTCTACGTGACCGACGACGGGGCGGAAACCGACCTCGACCTCGGGAACTACTCGCGCTTCACCGACAGCCCCCTCTCCCGGGACAACTCGATCACCACCGGCCAGGTCTACCAGGAGGTCATCCGCCAGGAACGGGAAGGACGCTTCCTGGGCCGGACGGTGCAGGTCATCCCCCATATCACCGACGAGATCAAGCGGCGCATCCTGAAAATAGGCGGGCGGCCCGGCGTCGACGTCACCATCGTCGAGATCGGCGGGACGGTCGGCGACATCGAGTCGATACCGTTCCTGGAGGCGGCGCGCCAGTTCATCCACGATCTGGGCAAGCCGAACGTCCTGTACGTTCACCTCACCCTCGTGCCGACGGTTTCCATGGGCGAGCTGAAGACGAAGCCCACCCAGCATTCGGTCAAGGGCCTGCAGGAGCTCGGCATACAGCCGGACATCCTCCTCTGCCGCGCCGAGGTGCCGTTGACGGACGGCCTCAAGCAGAAGATCTCGCTTTTCACCAACGTGGAGGAGGAGGCGGTCATTTCCGCGTACAACGTGAAGACCACCATCTACGAGATCCCGGGGCTGTACCACGAACAGGGAATCGACAAGATCATTCTGAAGAAGATGGGCCTCGATCCCGATTCCCGCAACAAGAAGATCAAGGAATGGGAAAAGACGATCAACGGCTATATTTCATCGGACAAAAAGGTGCGTATCGGGATCATCGGGAAATACCTGGAGCTCCACGATTCCTATAAATCGATCTTCGAGGCGCTGCTGCACGCCGGCATCGCCCTTCAGCGCCGGGTCGAGCTCGTGAAATTAGACTCGGAAAAAATAGAGAACGGCGCCGACCCACTCTCCGGCCGGGTGGACGGAATTCTCGTGCCGGGGGGATTCGGCGAGCGCGGCATCGAGGGCATGGTCCGGGCGGCCGAGTTGGCCCGCACCAGGGGCGTCCCCTACTTCGGAATCTGCCTGGGGCTGCAGATCATGGTCATCGAATTCGCGCGCCACGTGCTCGGGCTCACCGAGGCCAATTCCACGGAATTCTCTCCCCACGGGTGCGACCCGGTGGTGAGCCTCCTCGAGGAACAGGAAAACGTCAAGGTGATGGGCGCGAGCATGCGCCTCGGGTCGAGTCCTTCCTTCCTCAAGGAGGGGACGAGGATCAAGGAGGTGTACCGCGTCCCCGTGATCCACGAGCGTCACCGCCACCGGTTTGAGGTGTCGAACAAGTATCGCGGCCCTCTCGAGCAGGGCGGGCTCGTCATGAGCGGGACGACCGACAGCGGCGAGCTCGTGGAGAGCGTCGAATGGAAGGACCATCCCTGGGGCATCGGCGTCCAGTTCCATCCCGAGTTCAAGTCCAAGCCCACCGCCCCCCATCCGCTGTTCAAGAGTTTCATCGAGGTATGCGGCCGCCATGCGTAACTTTCGGCGCTGTTCGTTTATTTTTCTAGTGACCGCCCTTTTCTGGCTCACGGGATGCTCCCTCAATTACAAGGAAGGGGAGGAGGGCACGGAGCTGGAGGATACGGTGCCGGACCTGGTATTCACGAATTTCGTGCACACGTCGGTCAATGGACAGAAATTGGTCTTCCAACTCCAGGCCGAGCGCGCCCAATTGTACAACCGCAAGCAGACGACCGTGCTCACCAATGTACGGTTCGTCGAGTACGACGACGCGGGCGCCGTGGCGATCGACGGGCGGGCCGGCAGCGCCGTGTACCACACGGATACGGAGAACGCCGACCTTTCCGGCGGCGTGTACGGATACTCGGCGGCGGACAAGGTAAGTTTTTCCGCGAATTCCCTGTACTGGAAGAAGGACGAGCGCCTGCTGCAGAGCAAGGGGAAGGAAGTCGTCCGGATAGAGAAAGACGACGGATCGTACATCGAAGGCGTTTATTTCACCGTCGACGCCGCCCGCAAGACCCTGACTTTCGACGCCGCCGTTCACGGGCGCTACATGTATGAAAAAGACAAAACTGACAATCAATAGCCTGCTGCTCGTCGTTCTCCTCGTCGGTTTTTTCCCGCCGCTTGCGGCCGACGTGTTTTATTTTTCAGGGAACAGCGTGCGCAGCGTCTTCAGCAAGGGGAGAGAACGGACCCTGCTCTCGGGCAACGCCCGGATCACCTCGGACGCGAACAACATCCGGGCCAACGAGATCGAGCTCTTCGGCGAGGACCTGCAGTACGCCGATTGCCGCGGCGCGGTGCACCTGGTGAACCTGGAGCGCGGCCTCGAGCTCACGAGCGACCAGCTGTTTTACGACCGCAAACTCAAGATCGCCCAGGTGCGCGGGAACGCGGTCATGGTGGACCGGAAAAACGAGGTGGTGGTCAAGGGCGGATACATCGAGAACCACGAGGACGACGATATCACCATCATCCAGATCGGCGTCAGGATCCTCAAGGAAAACATGACGTGCCGGTCCGAGTTCGCCAAGTATCTGCGCAAAACGGACACCCTGGAGCTCACCGGCCTGCCGGTCGTCTACTGGAAAGGCGACACCTACCGGGCGCAGAAAATCACCATCGATCTCAAGAAGGACGAGGTCAAGCTCGAGGGCAGCGTCGAGGGGCAGGTCAACACCGAAAAGCAGGCGGAGGCGACTCCGACTCCCTCGGGTTCTCCGACACCGTCGGCGACGCCCGCTCCAGCGGGTTCTCCGACACCATCGGCGACGCCCTTACCGACGACCTCGCCTTCGCCGACGCCCGCGCCCACGCAACCGCCCGTGACGTCCCCGCCGAAAAAGGTGAACCCATGACCCCGGAAATCTCCACCCTCGAGGTTCGCGGACTCGTCAAGAATTTCGGCCGCAAGCGGGTGGTTCGGAACGTCGACTTTTCCATGAAGGTGGGCGAGATCGTCGGGCTGCTCGGACCCAATGGCGCGGGCAAGACCACGATATTCTACATGATCGTCGGCTTCATCAAGCCGACCGCGGGGGAAATCTACCTGAACCACAAGGAGATTTCCCGGGAGCCGATGTACCGGCGGGCCCGCGAGGGGATCTCCTATCTTCCCCAGGAAGCCTCCATTTTCAGAAAAATGACCGTGGAAAAGAACGTCTGGTCCGTGCTTGAAATGAGGACCGACCTTACCAAGGCCGAAAGAAAGCGCAAACTCGAGGGACTGCTCGACGAGCTCGGCATCGTGAAGATCAGGAAACAAATGGCGTATACCCTCTCCGGCGGCGAACGGCGCCGGACGGAGATCGCGCGTTCGCTGGCCCGCGAGCCTAAGTTTCTGCTCCTGGACGAGCCTTTCGCCGGCATCGATCCCATCGCCGTGTCCGAGATCAAGCGCATCGTGAGCGATCTCGCGAAGAAGGGGATCGGGATCCTCATCACCGATCACAGCGTGCATTATACGCTCGAGATCACCAAGCGCTCGTATATCATCAACCTGGGCGAAATCGTCACGGCCGGAACGAAAAAAGAGCTCTTGAAGAGCAAGATCGCCCGGAGCATCTACCTGGGCGAGGATTTCAACATGCGCTGACGGGCAGCCAGTCGCCGGGTTTGAAAAAAAAACTGGAAAACGGGCGCGGGATTATAGAAAATTGAGGGGAGGAACGAGGAAGGGATGCAGATCCAGAAGCCTGAATTCCGGCAGGTGCAAAAACTCAAATTAAGCCCCCAGCTGTTCCAGGCGATCAAGATCATGGCGCTTCCCATCCAGGAGCTCCGGACCGCCATCAGGGAAGAAATAGAAAAAAATCCTGCCCTCGAGATCATCGAAGACCGCACGTCCGATTCCTACGACGAGGTGTCCACCGAGACGCAGGCGCAGACCGAGGAAGAGAACTTCTTCGAGGAGACCTCGGACTCGGGGTTCATTTCCCGCGAGCGGGGCGACAGCGACGCCAAGCGCAAGTTCATGGAGGGCGTGCTCACCCGTCCGGAAACCCTGCACGACCACCTGCTCTGGCAGCTGCACCTCCAGGCGTTCCCGCCCGACTGGTACCGCATCGGAGAGCTCCTCATCCAGAACCTCGACGACAACGGCTTCCATCGCGAGTCGCCGGAAAGCCTCGTGCCCGCGAGCGATTATCCCACCTTGTACAAGCTCATCGACATCATCCAGGGATTCGATCCGCCGGGAGTCTGCACGAAAGACCACCGGGAGGCCCTCCTGGCGCAGGTGAAGCGCGACCCGAACGCCCACCCGGACGCCGTCCGCCTCATCGAGGGACATCTCGACCGCCTGGAGAAGGGCAAGACGAAGGAAGTGGCGAAAGAGCTGGGGATGAAGGAAGAGGAGATCAAAGGCGTCCTGGAGTACGTGAAAACGCTCGAACCGATCCCGGGCAGGAATTTTTGCGCGGAGGAGCCGAGATACGTCATCCCCGACTTAAGAGTCACGATCGTGGAGGGCGAGTTCATGATCCGGTTGAACGACGAGGAGATCCCGGTGCTCGGCATCAATCCGTTCTTCAACAGCATCAAGGACGACGCCGCCCGCAAAAAGGAGAAAGATTTAAAGACTTTCGTGACCCAGAACATCAACGACGCCAAGTGGTTCATCAAGAGCATCAATCAGCGGAACGAGAAGCTGGTGAAGGTCTGCCGGGCGATCGTCGAGTTCCAGCGCGAGTTCTTCAGGAAGGGCCAACAGTACCTCGTGCCGCTCACGCTCAAGGATATCGCGGCCGAAGTGGGGGTGCACGAGGCGACCGTGTCCCGGATCACGACCGGCAAGTACGTGCAGACCGAATGGGGCGTGTTCGAGCTCAAGTATTTCTTCACCAACTCGATTTCCGGGATCGGTTCGGGGGGGTCCCGGTTTTCCAAGGAGGGGGTGAAGCAGATCATCAAGGAGATGATCCAGAAGGAGGAGCGGAATCTTTCCGACAACGAGATCGTCGACATCCTCGCCAACCGGGGGATCAAGATCGCCCGGCGGACGATTTCCAAATACCGTCACGAGCTCGGGATCCTCTCCTCTTTCGACCGGAAGAAATGAAAGGCGTTCTTGGCCGGAGAAACACGACGGCGCCGAAAAGCGGTATATTTGAATTGCGGGACCGCCCGGCGGGCGGATTTCCCGGCCATGTGAAAGGAGTCAGAGAATGAATATCGAGATTCGCGGAGTCCATTACGAAGTCACCGAGGCCGACCGGCAGCTGATAGAAAAAAAGGTGGACCGGCTGGTATGCGACGAGCGGGACATCGTCAGCATCCACTTCGCCATCGTGAAGGAGAAGACCGGATACAAATTTGAAGCCAACGTTCATTTTCATTGGGGAAACCAGATATTCATCCATCTCAATGATTTCCAGGTTCATGACGGGCTCGATAAACTTTTTAAAAAAATCAGCACCAACGTCCTCAAGGAGAAGGAGCGAGTCAAGGAGCACAAACCCGCCGCCAATTGATTTGATTCGTTTTTTTCGATATTCTTCTACGCAACACGTTCGCACGAAGCGGTACGGGAGCGCCCGCGCCGCGCGGCAAAGGCCTGCAGCATGGACAAATTTACCGTGCTGGATCTGCTCCAGCTTGACCTGAAAGAACACGACGCGCTCAATCTCAAGTGCATTGCCGGACGGCCCGGACTGGTGCGCGAAATCACCGTGCCCGAGCTCAACCGGCCCGGCCTCGCCTTGAGCGGCTTTTTCGACAATTTCGCCGAGCAGCGGCTGCAGATTTTCGGACGGGGCGAAAACGCCTTCCTCGCCAAGCTTGAAAAGGACCGCCGGCTCGACACCATCCAGAAAATCTTCACCTACTCGCTTCCCTGCTGCGTCTTCACCCATCACCTCGAACCGACGCCGTACTTCCTCTCCAGCGCCGAGGAGAGCGGGTGCCCCATCCTGCAGAGCGACCTCTCCTCGTCGGAATTCTCCACCCGGGTGATCCGGGCCTTGAGCAACGTCTTCGCCCCCAAGGAAAACATGCACGGCGTCCTCGTCGAAGTGTTCGGCATCGGGGTGCTCATCATCGGGGAGAGCGGGATCGGCAAGAGCGAGATCGCCCTCGAGCTCATCGAGCGCGGGCACCGGCTGGTGGCGGACGACGCGGTCGAGGTGCGCTGCGTGGGCGGCAACTTTCTCATGGGCAAGGGCGTCAACACCATCGCCAGCCACCACATGGAGATCCGCGGGCTGGGGATCATCAACGTGACGCACCTCTTCGGCGTGGGCGCGATCCGCGACCGAAAACAGATCCAGCTCGTCGTCCAGCTCGAGGAATGGGACACGAACAAGGAGTACGACCGGATCGGGATGGAGGAGAACACCACCGAGATCCTCGGGGTCAACGTGCCCTGCCTGCAGGTACCCGTCAAACCCGGGCGCAACGTGCCCATCATCATCGAAACCGGCGCCATGAACGAACGGTTGAAGAAGCTTGGCTACAACCCGGCCAAGGAATTCAACCGGAGAATCATGAACTGGCTGGAAACGGAACGCGCGCGTTCCTTTTATTCGGAAAACGAATAACCGGAAGGACGCCTGTCGGACATGAGGGAACTGACGGTCACCGTACAAAACCGCGCCGGCATTCACGCCCGCCCCGCCGCGTTGCTCGTCCAAACCGCCGGAAAATTCAAGTCGTCGATCTTTTTCGAGAAAAACAATGAGCGGGTGAACGGGAAATCGATCATGGGGGTCATCACCCTGGGCGCCGTGTACAACACCCCCATCAAGATCGTGGCGGAGGGAGTCGATGAAGAAGAGGCCGTCCGCGCCATTGCGGAGCTGTTCGACAGTAAATTCCAGGAGGATTAAGGCGCCGCGCCTCATCCTCGCCTGCGGCCTCTTGCTGGCGCCCCTCCCGCTCTCCGCCCAGCCCGCGTCCGGCGGCCGTTTGTCCGCCTCGCTCGTCGCCGAAAAGAACCGCGTCTTCCTGCGCGCCGCTTTTGCGCTCGACTCCGTGCGCGACGTCCTCGAGCCGATCGAGTCGGGATTGAAATCCCGGGTGGTGTTCACCATCCAGCTCGTCAAGCCGCGCACGGGGCTGCTCTCGTTCCTGGGCGACGACGTCCTGCTCGAAAAGACGGTATCGTTCGTCGGCTCGGAGGATTTTTACGAAAACGTGTTCGTGCTCGAGGACGAGGCGGGGCGAAAAAAGACTTTTGCGCGGGAGGAGGATTTCGCGGCGGCCTTCGCCACCCTCGCCCGATACCCGCTCGACGAATTCCTGCGGGCGCGCGACGGCGAGCGGTGCTTCCTGCGGCTGCGGGTGAAAGTATACCCGGTGCGACTCGTCGCCCCCCTGACGCTCATCTACCTGTTGTCCTCCTCGGGGGTCATCGAATCGGATTGGGTCAGGGTAGAGCTCCCCTGATACGGACGGAAAGAGGTACCGCGCGTGCGCTTGAAATCCACCGGCAGTTCCACCTCGGTCATCCTGCTCGTGATGATTCTTTTCTACATCGTTCTCATCGCCGTCATCATCGTCTTTTCCCAGCAGATCATTCTCAACATCACGAGCGCCCAGCCCGTCGCCAATATCCTGGTCATCGCCGCCCTGATCGTGCTTCCGCTCGTGCTGCTCGGCATGATCGTGGTCAACGTCGTCAAACTCCTCCGCGAACGGTTCAAGAAAACGCCGGGCGCCCGCTTCAAGCTCAGGCTCATCCTCTTTTTCGCCCTCATCGCCGTTCTGTCGGCCGTTCCCCAGACCACGCTCGCCGTCACGTTTCTCAATTCGCTCATCAATTCCCAATTCATCACCCAGGTGAACGACGTATTCAAGAGCGCGTGGCGGATCGCGATCGATTATTACCAGGGAAAGGTGAACAACCTCCGGACGTTCGGCGCGAGCCCGCTCCTGCCCCGGCTCGTCGGCCGGGCAGATTCCGATCCCCGCTCCGTCTGGGAAAACGTCCGCTCCGTGAACCCGGAGATCCAGTCCCTCCAGGTGTTCAATGCGCGGGGCGAAGAGACGTTCTTCGCCGGGATCCCGGAGGCGCGCCTGCGAATCGCGGCGGGACCGGACACGGTCTCCGGTCTCCTCCCCAAGTCGGAAAAGGGCGACTCCACCGTCTTCCGCTACCTGTACGTCGCGCGGCGGGGCGGCGATCCCTTGTACGTCGTTTTCGGGATCGCCCTCCCGCGCGGTTTCGACGCCGAGGCGCAGCGGCTGTCCGAATCCAAGGAGATCTTCGAGCAGCTCACCCGTTTCAAGGGGATGCTCCAGACCGGCGTCATCCTCTTTTATTTTTTCTTCTCCTTTCCCATCCTGCTCCTGTCCATCATCGTCAGTTTCCTCCTTTCCGAGGAAATCATCCGGCCGATCATCAATCTCGAGGAGGCCACCCGGCGCGTGGCCCGGGGCGACTTGTCCATCCGCATTCTCGCCCGTTCCGGCGACGAGCTCTCCAACCTGATCGATTCCTTCAACGGCATGGTGAGCGAGCTCGACGCGTCCAAGAAAAAGCTTCTCAAGACGGAGAAGATCGCGGCCTGGCAGGAAATCGCCCAGCGGCTGGCGCACGAGATCAAGAACCCCCTGACGCCCATCAAGCTGGCGGCGGAGCGGATCAGAAAGAAATTCGATTCCCAGGACGCGGGGGGGGACGACCTGCGGAGCGTCGTCGAGAACTCGGTGCGGGCGATCATCCTCGAGGTGAACAACCTGGACAAAATGCTCAAGGAGTTCAACGATTTCGCCAAGCTCCCCGATCCGCGGCGCGAACCGGTGAGCCTCAAATCCCTCGTCTCCGAGGTGGTGTCCGTGTACGCCACCCTGGCCGCCAACGTCTCCATCAGCGCCGACTCCGTGGACCCCGGACTCGTCATCTCCGTCGATCCCAATCAGTTCAAGCAGGTTTTCGCCAATCTCATCGTGAACGCCTTTCACGCGCTGCCCGAGGGGGGAACCGTCTTCATCCGCGCCGACCTTGTCAAAAAGGGAAAAACCGATTACTGTAGAATTCAAGTACGAGACAACGGGACCGGGATCGACGAGTCCATCCAGGGGTTCGTGTTCAATCCGTACTTCACGACGAAAAAAGGCGGCACGGGCCTCGGCCTCTCGATCGTCGAGCGCATCGTATTCGACCACAACGGCAATGTCTGGTTCGAGACGAAAAAAGGGCTGGGGACCACTTTTTTCATCGATGTGCCGATGGAGAACGCGTAGATGCCTTCCATTTTGATCATCGACGACGAACAGGGGATCCGGTCAGTGCTCAAGGACGTGCTCGCCGACGAGGGCTACGACGTGCTCCTCGCCGAGGACGGCCTGCGGGGGCTGTCGCTTCTGGAAACCAATCCGGTGGACCTCGTCATCCTCGACGTCTGGCTCCCCAACCTGGGCGGCATCGACGTCTTGAAAAAACTGAAAACCGACTACCCCGACATCGAGGTGATCATCATCTCCGGCCACGCCAACATCGACCTGGCGGTCAATGCCGTCAAGATCGGCGCCTTCGATTTTCTCGAAAAACCGCTCTCGCTCGAGCGCACGATCACCGTCGTGCGCAATGCCCTGGCCCTCGAGGGCCTGCGCAAGGAGAACCGCAGCCTCAAAAACACCCTCTTCATCGAGGACCGCATGATCGGCGAGAGCGAAGCCATGCAAAAGATCCGGAACGTCATCGACCAGAGCGCCGATTCCGACGCCCGCATCCTCATCCTCGGCGAAAACGGGACGGGCAAGGAGCTCGTGGCCAGGGCCATCCACCTGCAGAGCCGGCGGGCGGCCGGACCGTTCGTGGAGGTGAACTGCGCCGCCATTCCGGATACGCTCATCGAGAGCGAGCTCTTCGGACACGAGAAGGGGGCCTTCACCTCGGCCGTGACCCAGCGCAAGGGCAAGTTCGAGCTCGCGCACCGGGGAAGCATCTTCCTGGACGAAGTGGCCGATCTTTCCTTGAACGCCCAGGCCAAGGTCCTGCGCGTCATCCAGGAGCTCGCCTTCGAGCGGGTCGGCGGCGAGGAAAAGATCGAGGTCGACGTCAGGATCATCGCGGCGACCAACAAGGTCATTCAGAAGGAAATCAAGGCGGGGCGCTTCCGCGAGGATCTCTTTTTCAGGCTCAACGTCATCCCCGTCTTCGTCCCGCCCCTCCGCGAGCGCCTGGAGGACCTCCCGCTGCTCATCTCCTATTTCATGGAAAAATACAAACCGCCCAAGGTGAGCGCGCCCAAGACGATTTCGGAGAACGCCCTGCGGATCCTCGAGGCCTACGCCTGGCCCGGCAACATCCGCGAGCTCAAAAACTTCATGGAGCGGGTGAACATCATGACCGAGGAGCCGGTCATTTCGGAGTCCGCGGTCTCGCAGTACCTCGGCGCCATGTCGACCGAGCGTGAAACGACCCGGCTCAAGGATTACGAGCATCTCAACCTGAACCAGGCCAAGGAGGAATTCGAAAAGGAATTCATCACGCGCAAGCTGCGGGAGCACAGGAACAACATCTCCAAAGCCGCGCAGGCGCTCGGGCTCTATCCGAGCAACCTCCACAGTAAAATCAAGAAATACGGGATTACGGTCGAGAGGGGAAAATGAAGGGCCTGACCGCCAAGCAGAGAGAAGTTCTCAAATTCGTGAAGGATTTCATCACCACCCACAAATACCCGCCCACCTTCCGCGACGTGGCGGACAAGTTCAAAATTACCGTCAAGGGGGGATACGACCACATCAAGGCGCTTGAAAAGAAGAAGTGCCTCAAATGCCACGACAACCGATCCCGCGCCATCGAGCTGGTGCCGGACGAGGACGGGGAAGACGACAAGATTACGAAGCTGCCGGTCCTGGGGACCGTCGCCGCCGGCAAGCCCCTCTTCGCGTCCGAGAATTTCGACGGGACCGTCCGGGTGCCGGCCCAATTCCTGGGCAAGGGGAGGTACTTCGTGCTCAACGTCAAGGGCGACAGCATGCAGGACGCCGGGATCCTGGACGGCGACATCGCCGTCATCAACCACCGCAATCACGCGGAGAACGGCGACATCGTCGTCGCCGTTATCGACGAAGCCGTCACCTTGAAGCGCTTCTTCCGCCAGAAGAACCGCATCATGCTCAAGGCCGAGAACGCCTCCTTCGCGCCGATCTTTTCCCAGGACGTGAGAATCCTCGGCCGGCTCGTGTGCATCATCCGCCGTTATGACCGCTAAGCCGTTCGCCTGGCTGCTCCTCGGCCCCGAAACGGGGGAGAAGGACGAGTTCATCCGCTCGCTCGTCGCGGGAGCCGAAAAGGAGCGCCGGGCCGCGCCCGAGGTGTACAAGTTCTTCCTCCCCGAAACGCCCGCCCTGGAGATCGTCTCCCTCCTTCAGAACCGGCTGCTCTTCTCGGAGTACAAGGTCGTCATCGTCCACGGCGCGGAGTCCCTGTCCAAAGCCGACGCCGGCGTCATGTCCGGCTACCTGGAACGCCCCTCGCACGAGAGCCTCCTCGTCCTGTGCTCCGACGAGACGCGCCTTTCCTCCTCCGGGCTCGAGGAACGGATTCCGCCGGCCAACCGGAAGATCTTCTGGGAGCTCTTGGAGCACCAGAAACGCGCCTGGGTGAAATCGTTTTTCGCCAAGCGCGGCCTGGCCGTCGAGGAGGAAGCGGTCGATTTCCTGTGCGAGACGGTGGAGAACAACACGCGGGAGCTCAAGATCGTCTGCGAGCGGCTCGCGCTCTTTTTCGGAAAAGAGGGCGCGATCCGGCAGGAGCACATTGAGCAGTACGTCTTCCACGGCAAGGAAGAAAACGTGTTCACGCTCTTCTCCGGCCTCGTGCGGCGCGATTTCGCCCTCTGCCTGGAAATTCTCGACAAGATGCTCCTCTCGCGCGACGAGGACGCGGTGCGCATCGTCTCGGGCGTGAGCTGGCAGCTCAATAATCTCATCCAGTTCTTTCTGCTGCTCGACCGCGGCGTCCCCCGGGAACAGGCGTTCCAGAAGCTGGCGGTGAGATCCAAACGCCAGCAGAAACTGTTCGGCGAGGCGTGCGCCAATTTCCGGCTCGAGCACCTTCTCCATTGCTCGGCCGTCGTTTCGCGGTTCGACGCCCTGTTCCGGGCGCACAACCAGAGCGTCCACCGGATCCTGCTCGAGCTTTTCATTTACGATTTCGTGAAACAGCGGCCGCTCTTGAAGCACGCGGCGCTCGCCTGACCGGCGGAAAAAAGAAAATGCCCCAGGCGCGACTTGAACGCACGGCCACCGGTTTAGGAAACCGATGCTCTATCCAACTGAGCTACTGGGGCGGGTG
>CAZKOS010000009.1:0-8302 GCA_964554445.1 uncultured Spirochaetaceae bacterium
ATTGAGCGAACACAGCGCCGCGATCCGGTGGTGATTGTGGCTCAAAAAAATAAAGCCGCCCGTTTCCAAGCGGGCGGCTTTTTTTTAAAAGATTGATAATGTTAATGAAGCGATTGTTTCCAGACGCCTCGCCCGCTCGTTCCGGCGAAAACATCGGCGCCGCTCATCGCAAGCGCGTACACGTCGCTGTCACGCAGCCCGGAATTATCCGCCTCCCAGCTCGCGCCGTTGTCGGTGGAAAGAAAAACGCCGCCGCCGTACGTTCCGGCGAAAATCGCCGTTTCTCCCGCGGCGAGTGAATTGATCTGGGTGTTCGTCAGGCCCGTATTCACCGGGCGCCAGTGCGCGCCGTTGTCTCCGGAGAGGAAGACGCCGCCGCCGGGAGTCGCGGCGAAAATATCGGCGCCGTTCACGGACAGGGAAAAGATCTGGGTGTTCGTCAAACCCGTATTGACCGCGGTCCACCCGGCGCCGTCGTCGGTGGAGAGAAAAACTCCCCCGCCGAACGTCCCGGCGAAGACGTTCGAACCGCTGACGGCGAGACACCCGACATTGAGGTTCGTCAAACCCGTATTGACCGCGGTCCACCCGGCGCCGTCGTCGGTGGAGAGAAAAACTCCCCCGCCGAACGTCCCGGCGAATATTTTCGCGCCCTTGGCGGCGAGTGAATAGACCTGCGCGGTCGTCAAACCCGAATTGACCGCTTTCCAGCTCGAGCCATTGTCCGTGGAACGGAAAACCCCGCCGCCGTTGGTTCCGGCGAAGAGATTCCCGCCGTTCGCGGCGAGACAAAACACGTTCGGGTCGGCCAGACCCGAATTCATCGCCTGCCAACCGTCGGCGCCTTCGTCGAACAAAAAGACGCCCGCGCCGTGGGTGCCGGCGAAGACGCGACCGCCGCTGACGGCGAAAGATCCCACGAAGGTATTCGCCAACCCCGAATTGACGCCGTTCCAGCTCTTCCCCCGGTCGGTGGAAAGAAAAACGCCGCCGCCGTCCGTTCCGGCGAGGAGGTTCGCGCCGCTGAAGGCGAGGGAGTAAACGAATGAATTCGTCAAGCCCGCCTGCGCGGGACGCCAGCTTCGGCCTCCGTTGGCGGAACGAAAAACCCCGCCGGCCGTTCCGGCGAAGACATTCGAGCCGTCGGCGGCGAGCGAGTAGACGTTGGTGCTCGTCACGCCGGCGTTGGCCGGCTTCCAGCTCGCGCCGTTGTCGGTGGAAGCGAAAATCCCGCCGCCGTACGTTCCCGCGAACACCGTCCCGCCGCCGAGGGCGAGGGAAATGACGTGCGTGTTCGCCAGACCCGTATTCGCCGGCCGCCAGGTCTTGCCGTTATCGGAAGAATGAAAAACGCCGCTGTCTTCGCCGCCGGCGAAGACGTTCGTTCCGTCGACGGCGAGGGCGGAAACGTCAATGCTCAAGCCGGCAGGGGCGACACCCATGTCCCGGCCCTCGCCGGATATGGTGAAAACCCCGCCGTTGGTCCCGGCGAACACCCTCCCCCCCTGAACGGCAAGAGCGAAGCAAAACGACTCCTTCGGGATCGCACCGATCGACTCCCAGTTCCCGCCGTCGTCGGCCGAGACGAAAAGACCGTTATTGGTGCCGGCGAAGACGCTTCCGCCGCTGACGGCGAGCGAATAGACGTTCTTACTCGACAGGCCCGAATTGACGGAATACCAGCTTTTTCCATCGTCGGTCGAACGGAAAACGCCGCCGCCTTCGGTGCCGGCGAAAATGGTTCCGCCCTTGACCGCGAAACCATGGATATAGCCGCCGTACGGCCCATTGGTCCGAATCCACGGCTTGGAAACCGTCTGTTTCTTGGGACAGGCGGGAATGAGCCATACAACCGCGAGCACGAGAGAGAGTGCGATTACGTGCGAGCGGAATGCCTTCTTCATTTCATTTCCCCTTTGCCTATCGCCGACCGTTACAACCGTCGATCCACGCTTCCGTATGGTTCCGTATTTTTCACTGATTGTATTCCGGGAAAAAATACGTGCTTAAATGATAGCTCATGAGTTGGTTCGATGCAAGGTATGCCGGACCGGCCGCTTCATTGACGATACGACGCGGACGACGTATGCTTATACCCTGGCAGGTTGTTGAAAGAGCTCGACCTTTTCGACGACCTGCTCAGTCCGCGCGAAGGAGGAAGGCGATGGAGAAACAATATCCCTGCGTCGGCTGCCTGGTCCAGGACGAGCTTCCCATGCAGAAAATCCGCTGCGGCCCCGATCTCGAAGTCGACCGCTGCCGGCGCTGCGGCGGCATCTGGCTCGACTGCGGGGAATTCGAGAAGCTCATCGAGCTCGGCTCGTTCTACGTCGATAACCTCGAAGCCCCGGCCGAAGCCGAACCGGAGATCAATCCCGAGCGCCTGTGCCCCAAGTGCCGGGTGCGGCTCAAGGTGATGCGCTACGACAAGATGCCGGAAGTCGAGGTCGACGTCTGCCCGAAGTGCGGCGGCCTCTGGTGCGACGCGGGCGAGCTCAAGGCCGTCAGCGAGAAGTACCACCCGTGACATACGCCCCGACTGGACGCGGTGCGCGTAACGCGGGCGGAAACTTAATTTCAAAAACGAAAGCGGCGGTGCCTGCCGCGGGAAAGAACCCATCGTTCATTTTTACTATTGAGGAGAGAGCGTATGAACAAAAAAGAAATTCTTCTCCAGCAACTCATGAACGGCCCGGCCGTGCTCGAGGATCTCATTGCCGCGATCCCGCCGGAACGCATCGACCATGATTTTGGACCGGGGATCTGGACCGTGCACGAGCACGTCCACCACCTCGCGATGACGCAGGTCACCATGCAGAAACGGATACAGCTTTTCCTGGCGGAAGAGAAGCCTGAAATCGTTCCGTACTACCCGGACCGGCAAGCCGAAAAACCCGTCCTGAAACCGATCGCTGAGCTCCTGGCGGCGTTCGCGGAATGGCGCGCCCGCCAACTGGAGTCGATCGGGAAAGCCGGCGACCCGATCTGGAACAAGCGCGCGACCCACCCCGAGTACGAGCGCTACGACTTCCCGATCGCCGTCCGCCACATCCTCACCCACGACGGCTTTCATTTTTACCGGATAGAAGAACTGGGGCTTCTGAAAAAAGAAAACGTCAGGCCGTTGTAATTAGGGCGGGTATCCCGGCGGTTTTACCGGAGCCCGACCAGCCCGTCGGCGTCCGGCAGCGTCACCCCGACGGCGTCGCCGTCCTTGAGTCCGATCGTCAACCGCGGGGGAACACCCGGGGCCACGGACATATCCCGTATTTTCTCCAATGGAATGAACGTGAAAATCCCTCCATACTCCATCTTCTTGCGCGAACGAACCCCGGCCGGTTCCTCGATGACGATGAGCTCGCCGTCGGTTTTGATGAGCAGAACCGGCGCCGAATAGCGGTCGATGAGCCTGAAGATACCCCGGCGCGCCGTCTTCAGGTTCATCGATTCCTTGTACAATACGGCCCGCACCTCTTGTCCCGGCGGAAGACTTCTCATCCCGTAATTGACGAATTTGAGCGTGATGCCGGGAACGGCCTCCAGGCGTTCCCGCAACGCCTTCGGCGCGGTGCGTCCGGTGCCGGTTCCGCGATTGAATCTTTCACGCACCGCGGCGAAGACGGGCAGGAAGAGATTGTCGCGCGCGGCGTTGAATCCCGCCCGGGATGAGCCGCTGTCCGAGCTCACCTCAAGGACGCCCGACAAGAGCACTTCTTCCACCCGCAGGTACCGGATGCGATCCAGGAGATGCACCTTCCGCTCGACCGCGGCGCGCTTGTTGTCCAGCACCAGAACGCGGTCGTCGAACAGGGCCACGATCGTCTGGCGAGTGCGGACGGCCCGGCCGTTTACGAAAACAACGTTGTCCGGGATGAGGACCGTATACGGAAAGACTTCCCCGTCGAAGGTCCCGTCGCGCAGGAAAACGGCGGGGAGGTCCGCCCGCCTTTCTATCAGTCGAGGCCATAACCGTTGTGTTTGCGCGGTTGACGTGTAGGAAAACCAGCGGGTGTCTCCCTTTTCGCCGGGCGGCGATGATTCAGACCTTTTCAAATCCGCCATTTTATCCCTCCATATTAATATAGCAAAAACCGAACGATTTGTAACCATACCCAATAGAAAATGGTTTTTTCGCTTCCGCAACCAAAAACATGCTATGACTTTTCACAGGGGAAGGAAATAGAAAACCAATATGATCGGAAATGCTGAAAACCTTTTGATTTTCAGCATCATACCGTCCCCTTGAGCGCGGCAGAAGATATTTTTTTTAAGCGGGCCGGCCCCACGCAGGGAGTACAAAGACAAACGAATGAAGCCTCGACTCTCATTGACGCCGGGAGTCAAAAAAAGTATGCTCTTTTCTGGAGAAAAGGGACCGGGACGATGAAAACCTACGAAGAGATCAATGCCAAGATCGAGGCGAAAAAAGCGGTGGTGCTCACCGCCGAGGAGGTCATCGGCTACGTGGAGAAGAAGGGCCTGCGGGCCGCCGCCGCGGAGGTCGACGTGGTCACCACGGCCACCTTCGGGCCGATGTGCTCGTCCGGCTGCTTTCTCAACTTCGGGCACTCGAGCCCGCGCATCCGCATCTCCGAGGCCTGGCTCGACGACGTGCGCGCCTACTGCGGCATCGCGGCGGTCGACGTCTATCTCGGCGCCACCGAGCTCCGCCAGGGCGATCCGGCCAACCTCTACCATCCCGGCGAATTCCGCTTCGGCGGCGCGCACGTCATCGAAAAGCTCGTGCGGGGCGAGAAGGTCCAGCTCTTCGGCCTGTCCTACGGCACCGACTGCTACCCCCGCCGCGAGATCCGCACCTGGTTCACCCTCAAGGACCTGAACCAGGCGATCATGACCAATCCGCGCAATTGTTACCAGAATTACAACGTGGCCGTCAATTCGTCCGACCGGACCATCTACACGTATCTGGGCCGGCTCAAACCCCGCCTGAAGAACGCCACCTATTGTTCAGCGGGCCAGCTCTCGCCGCTCTTGAACGATCCCTTCTATGAAACCATCGGCGTGGGCACACGGGTGTGGCTCGCCGGCGCGCAGGGAATCGTCTACGGCGAGGGAACCCAGCATACCGGCGCGGTCGAGCGCGCTGAAAACGGCGTGCCCGTCGAGGGCGGGGGCACGCTCGCCCTGACCGCCGACATGAAGGAGATGGACCCGCGCTGGGTCCGCGCCGTGAGCCTGGCGGGCTACGGGGTGTCCCTCGCCCTCGGCGTCGGCATTCCCATTCCCGTTCTCAACGAGGAAATTCTCAAGCGCGCCGCCGTCCGGGACCGGGACATCCTGGCCACGGTCGTCGACTACGCGACCGACTATCCGAACCGCACGGGTAAAAATCTCGGTCGGGTGACGTACGAGGAGCTCCGCTCGGGAGAGATCAGCGTGGGCGGAAAAAAGGTCGAAGTGGGCTCGCTTTCCTCCTACGAATTCGCCCTGGAAATCGCCGAGCTCCTCAAGGCCGACATCGAAGCCGGCCGCTTCACCGTTTCCCGGCCGGTCAGGCGGCTGCCGGTCGACCGGAGCTTCCAGCCGCTCGCCATCAGGGAGAGCGAACGTTATGGCTGAGACCGCCTTCACGAAAAAATATTTCCTCTATTTTCCCAAGTGCGAGACGGAAAAACCGATCGTCTACCATCTGGTCAAGGACCATAACCTGATGGTGAACATTTTCCGCGCCAAGGTGACGCCCGAGGAGGAAGGTTATCTCGTCCTCGACCTCACCGGCACGAAGAACGACATCGAGCGCGGGCTCGACTTCATCCGCACCTTCAACGTGTCCGTGAACGAGCAGTCGATCGGGCTGCGGTGGGACGCCGAACGCTGCACCCATTGCGGGAACTGCCTCCCCCACTGCCCGACCAAAGCGCTCGACTTCAAGGACCGCGCCGCGCGGTCGGTCGCGTTCGACCCGTCCGCGTGCATCGAGTGCCTGAGCTGCGTCGCCAACTGCCCCTTTTCCGCCTGCTCCTCGGTCTTTTGACGGGCGGCGGGGCATGCAGCCGAGACGCGTCTACCGGCGGTTCGACTACCGGGACGCCCGCTACAGAATCGCCTCCTCCCACGCGGCGCTCATCATCGACGAGATCAAGCGCCTGCGGGCGCTGCTGGAAATCTACCTCGAAACCGATCCGTCCTTCGCGGGCGCGCTCGAGCCCGTGGGGGTGAAGCCCCACGCCCCGGAGATCGCGCGCCGCATGGCCGCGGCCGGGGAAGCGGCGGGCGTCGGGCCGATGGCGGCCGTGGCGGGCGCCTTCGCCGAAGCCGCGGCACGGGCCGCGCTCGCGGCCGGCGCGCGCGAGGCCATCGTCGAGAACGGCGGCGATATTTTCATCGCCTCGCCCGGGGAAACGATCGTGGGAATCTACGCGCGCGGCAATCCGCTCTCGCGCCGCCTCGCCTTCCGCGTCCCGGGCGCCGCCACCCCCCTCGCCGTCTGCTCCTCGTCGGGCGTCATGGGCCATTCCTTGAGCCGGGGTGCGTGCGACCTGGCCGTCGTCGTCGCCGGCGACGCCGCCCTGGCCGACGCGGCCGCCACCCGCGCCGCCAACCTGGTGAAGGTCAAGGCGGACGTGGACAAGGCCCTGAAAGCGGTTGAAAAAATCAAGGGCGTGGCCGGCGCTTTCATCGTCATGGAAGACGCCGTCGGCATGACCGGCGCGCTCCCCGAGATCGTCAAGCACGCGGATACGGAACTCCTCGAAAAAATACCCGTCGACCCCGGTTGGCGGGGGTTGATGACGTATTGACGCCCCACCCCGCTCAACGGCGATTTCTCCGACGGGCAACCACGGCGCAGGAATAAAAAGGCCCCGGCGTCCACTGCCGGGGCCTTTCGGTTTGCTCGCAAACGGCGAAGCTGCCGGGCCGTTTCTACTCTATTGAAAGGGAAGCGCCGAACACCCACCCCTCGAGATCGCCCGACTTGATTTTAAACCACCGGGCCGTCTGGTCGCCGATCGAATAGGAATCGACCGTCTGCGCGGTCACGTCTATCTCCGTTCCGGCGCCGAGATTGCCGATGACGTCCCCGACGCTCTCGTTCGGCTCGGTCCTGACCGGGACATTGTCCCCGTTCACCATGGCCTTCAGCGCGACGTTCTCCGTCGGCCGGGAGGAAGGAGCCGGGGACGGGGATTGTCCCGCCTGCGCGATCATGGCCCTGGCGTCGTCGAGCAGGATGGAGTCGGGATATTGTTGTTCCGTGGCGCTCACCACGATACCCCATTGCGATTTATCCACTTTGGGCATGCCCAGAATCACTTTCGCCACTCCCACATCGCTCTTCGACGTGCTCACATTCGCGTCATCGACATAGAATTCCGACCAACTGCCGGCCTTGAAAACCTGGCCGTCGGGTTGGGTGACATTGTAAGCCACGAACCGCCGGCGCTTGAGCGGATTGTCCTTTTCAACCAGGGGCGCCACCGCCAGGAGCGTCAAGCGCGGCAGGACCTTTTTGGTGACATTGAGCGGTTTCAATCCGTCGTACACGGGAGCCTTGTCGGCGGCGATGACGACGCCGGCCCGCTGGTGCGGAATGATGTAGTAGCGGGAGACGAACACGTCCTTACCGACGTCCTTTTTGTTCGCGGCGCTCGAGGTGATGCGCGCCGGCCCGATCATGTCGTTCACCTGGTTTCCCTTGGAATCAAATACCTTTACGGTCTTCACTTCCCCGGGCAGAATGAGAACGGTATCGCCCGCCTGCAGCCAGCTTCCGTATTTGTAGGAGATATTTCCATCATTGTCTTTCGACTCGAAATAGTAATTGGCGCCGACGACGAGATCGACGTCATTCTCGTCCCGGGCGCCGGATGAGGAGGAAGAAGCGCCGGCGCCCCCTTGCTTCCCGCACGCCGCGAGAAGGGCGAGTGCGACGACGGCCGTCAGCAGAAGCGGTTTTTTCATGATTGTCCCCCTTATGAATAATATGAAAAAGAATAAGCGAATCGATTTGACTTGTCAATCAATCGCCTCCTTTCCCGCGACCGCATAAAAACTCCGGCCTTTCCCCGCCCGGCAATCCCCGCTGAAAGGTCCGCGCGGAGCGTCGACGGCCCCGGAACCATCGACGGCGTATTCTCCCGCATCCGGGCCGCGCTCGACTGAAGGCGTTGCTTGACAGAAATCCGGGATTGGCGTTATTAATCTATACTCCTTCCGGGCCCATAGCTCAGTTGGTTAGAGCGGCTGACTCATAATCAGTAGGTCCCTGGTTCAAGTCCAGGTGGGCCCAAAAAATCCTGCCGATGCTCGGCAGGATTTTTTTACATTGGGGGGACTTGAA
>CAZKOS010000009.1:8402-15977 GCA_964554445.1 uncultured Spirochaetaceae bacterium
TCGTTATTCGCCTTTTATTTCGATTTTTTTCGGTTGGGCTTCCGGTTTCTTGGCGAGGGTGAGGGTAAGCACACCGTTTTTAAACTGGGCGTCGATGTGCTCCTTGTTCACGTCCTCGGGAAGCGAAAAGCTTCTCGCGAACGAATATGCCCGCCGCTCACGCACCAGGTAACCGTTCTTTTTTTCCTCTTTCTCTTCCTTCTTGGCCGAGGAAATAGTCAAAAGATTGTGCTCGACCTTGACTTCAATGTCTTTTTCGGACATCCCGGGAAGATCGGCTTCAAGAACATAACCGTCCTTCTCCTCGCGTACATCGACTTTGGGATAATTTCCCTCAAAGCCCCAAAAATTTCCATCCGGCAGGTCATCGAACAATCTGTCGATTTCCATGTCCAGAAGACCGGTGGTCAACGGCCGATATTTTACCAGGTTCATACTCTTACCTCCTTCGGTAAATTAGTTTACATAAATATTAATTGCAATCACTGTGCCAAAAAGAAACTAGATTCAAATAAAATAAATCTATACTAAATATATAAATAAAATATTCGTCCATAAATTAGAATTCAAATTCTCTAGTAATAAGACAATTTGATACACTGTGTTAATATAGGTATTATAAAGTATCAAAATGATACAATATTTGACTTTACAAAGAAAATAGCAACTCGAAAAAGATTCAAACCTCAGTCAAGAAACCCATTATCAGGATAAAATAAATTGAAAATCAATCCTGTAAATACTTTTTCGGTGCCCCCAAGATTGCTACGAAGTCCTTTACAGAAACAATTCGTAGTTAGTTGAGTAAAAGAGGGCTAGATTCTTAACATTTCGTCATCTTATTCCTGGTAGCAATTATCAGTGATGGAGATAATGGAGAATAACAATCTTGGGGGCACTTTATGAATTACCGCAATTTTTCTCGGCGGTGCGAAATTACTCTTGACAACAAGAAGACAATCGCTTAAATTATTATTGTATTATTACATTAGTACAATTGGAGTGTCCAGTGCATGACATGCTGGAATTCACGCTTGATCCGAAAAGCGGAGTTCCATTTTACAAACAGATAATCCTTCAGATTGAAATGGCCATCGCCGACGGGCGTTTGCGCACCGGCGACCAGTTGCCGACGGTTCGCGGCCTGGCGGTCGATCTCTCGCTCAACCCCAATACCGTGGCCCGCGCCTACAACGAGCTCGAAATCCGCGGAATCGTCACCACGCAGCAGGGGAGCGGCACGTACATCAGCGACAAGCGCATCGAAATGTCGGACGTGGAACGGGAAAAGGTTCTGGCCGAAATGGTCCGTACCTTCGTCTCCAACGCCTCTTCGTACGGTTTTTCAATAAACGATATCGTCGAATACTTCAAGGAAATAGAGCGCAGCCCGACGATGACGCTCAAGGAGGAAAAATCGAAATGAAAATCACCGACCAGGCGAAGAAATTCATTCATAATCTCCCCGCCTTCAGGTTCAGCTTCGATTTTAAGGCGAATCCGCTCTCCCTTTTCTTCAATGTCGTCTTCTACGTGGCGGGCGTTCTGATTGAAATCTCCCTTCATCCGGCGGTTCCGGTCATCTACCTCCTCTTCATCGGCGTGGGCGGACTCGTCGCCGCCGGCGTCATCGCCTTCCTGCCGCAATGGTCGACCTCCATCAAGGTGTTGGCGGCGGGCTGGCTCGCCGCCTATTTCCTGCTCGGCGCCGCGTACATCCCCGTGCTCGCCCTCACCTCCTTCGGCCTGCTCTTCGCGTCCTGTTTCCAGCTCGCCGACCACTGGGAGCGGGCGATCATCCTGCGCTTCGGGAGATTCTCGCGCATCAAGGGGCCGGGATTCTTTTTTATCTGGCCCGTCATCGAGCGGATCGCGGATTACGTGGACACCCGCATCCGGTCCACCGATTTCTCCGCGGAAACCACCCTGACGCACGACACCGTGCCGGTCAACGTCGACGCCATCGCCTTCTGGATGATCTGGGACTCGAAGAAGGCGATCCTCGAGCTCGAGAATTATCTCGACGCCGTCATCCTCTCGGCCCAGACCGCGCTCCGCGACGCGATCGGCAAGCACGAACTGGCCACGCTCCTCTCCGAACGCGATCGTCTGGGCCGCGAGATCCAGGAGATCCTCGAGGCCAAGACCTCGCCCTGGGGCATCACCATTCTCTCCATAGAAATCCGGGAGATCATCATCCCCAAGGAGCTCCAGGACGCGATGAGCAGGCGCGCCCAGGCCGAACGCGAGCGCCAATCGCGGGTCATTCTCGGCACGGCGGAGGCGGAGATCGCGGAGAAATTCGCGCAGGCGGCCGAGCGCTACAAGAACAATCCCACCGCGCTTCATTTGCGCGCCATGAACATGATCTACGAAGGGCTCAAAAAGAACGGCTCCATCATGCTCGTTCCCTCGTCCGCATTGGAAACGATGTCGCTGGGGACCGTGCTGGGCGCGACCGCTCTGGAAAAAGCCGAAAGAACCGAAATCGGCAAAGAAAAGGAGAACACCGATGGTCAAGGTTAATCACGTCGTCAAGAATTACGCGATCGGCAAGGTCGAGGTGCACGCCCTGCGCGGCGTGGATCTCGAAATCAAGGACGGCGAGTTCATGTCGATCGCCGGACCCTCCGGGTCGGGAAAGACCACGCTCTTGAACCTCATCGGCTGCCTCGACGCCTGCACCGAGGGGGACATCCTCATCGACGGCGAGTCGATCGCGGGCAAGAAGCGCGACGAGCGCGCCCTCCTGCGGCGGCGCAAGATCGGGTTCATCTTCCAGTCGTTCAACCTCATCCCCGTGCTCACCGCCTACGAGAACGTCGCCTTCGCCCTGTCCCTGTTGAAGACGGGACCGGGCGAAACCAGGGAGCGGACGATGAAGATTCTCGAGGAAGTGGGACTCAAGGGGATGGAGAAACGCTTCCCCAATGAGCTGTCGGGCGGTCAGCAGCAGCGGGTGGCCGTCGCCCGCGCCCTGGTGAAAAACCCGACGCTCGTGCTGGCCGACGAACCGACCGCCAATCTCGATTCGGACACCGGACGGGAGATCCTCAAGCTCATGGAAGGTTTGAACCGGACGCACGGGATAACGTTCGTTTTCTCCACCCACGATCCCATGGTCATGGACTTCGCTCACCGGCTCGTGTTGCTGCACGACGGGGCGATCGTGTCGGACAAGGCGAAAAAGTAAAGGAGGCGCGATATGGGTTTCATCGTCACCCTGGCTTTCAAGAACCTGTTCCGGTACCGCCGGCGCACGATCATCACCGCGATCGCCATCGCCGCCGGGGTATCCATGTATATTTTCATCGACGGCTGGCTGCAGGGCGCCCAGGCCGACTCGGTCCGGAACCTGGTCAAATTCGAGACCGGCTCGGCGCGCGTCATGAACGACAAGTACTGGGAACAGCGCGATTTCCTGCTGCCCAAGTACGACATTCCCGACCCGGCCCGGGCCGAGGCCGTGCTCGAGAAGGCGGGCTACGCGGTGGCGCCGCGCGTCACGATCTTCGCCGAGGCGGCCAAAACGGGCGGCACGGGCGAAGCCTTCACCCTCCAGATCGCCGGCATCGACCCGGCGCGCGACGGGACGATCTTCGACTTCGCCAATGCCCTGACCCCCAAGGGCGCCGTCTACCTCACGGCCGGGCAGCCGGAGATCATGCTCGGGAGCGACGCGGCCGACCGGCTCGGCGCCGGGCTGAACGATTCGGTGCGGCTCACCACCCGCACCAGGGACGGCGTCTGGACGAGCCTCGAGACGCGCGTGGTCGCGATTCTCTCCACGCCGGACCCGATCGTCAACAATGTCATGGGCTTCGTGCCCCTCGACGTGCTCCAGAACGCCCTGCAGATGGGCAACGGCGTCACGGACATCGTCGTCGGCTTTCCCGAGTGGCTGAACCCGGAGACGGAAACGGCCAAGATCAACGCCCTCCTCGCGCCCCTGCCGGGAAGCGCGGATTACCGCGCGCGGAGCTTCAACGAGCTCGCGCCCGAATTCGGCCAGATCGCCCAGTCGAAGAGCGGCGGCACGAAGGTCATTCTCTTCCTGATATTCATCATCGCCGCCATCGGCATTTCCAACACGGTGCTCATGGCGGTCTACGAGCGCGTGCGCGAGATCGGCATGATGCGCGCGCTGGGGATGAAAAACGGCGCCGTCATGTGGTGCTTCATCGTCGAGGCCTTCGGCATCGGCCTGGTCGGCGCGCTGATCGGCGTCGTCCTCGGGGTGCTGGCCGACCTCTACATGGTGAACGTCGGGATCGATCTCACGCCCATGCTGAAAAACATGGGCAACATCGGCTACCGGATCCTGGGGGTGTCCAAATCCCTGTGGAACCCGGAAACCATCGTCACCGCGGCGATCGTCAGCATCGTGCTTTCCGGCGTCATGGCGATCCTGCCCGCGCGCCGCGCCCTGAAAAAAGAGATCACCGAATGCCTGCGCGTCAAATGACGCGGGGAGCGGGTCGAACAAAAGGAGAGGACCGATGAACATCGCGAGCATCGCGCTGCGCAATATTTTCAGAAACAAGTGGCGAAGCTTTTTGAGCCTTTCGGCCATCGCGCTGGTCACCTTCGCCATCGTCTTCATGTTCGCCTTCATGGAGGGCATGGTGCTCGACCAGCGGACGACGGTGGCGAAGTTCGCCACGGGCGACGCCCGGATCAGGAACGCCGGGTTCGAGAAATACCAGTTCATCGACCCCGCGCAATTCATGATCGGCGATTACGAGCGGGTCATGGCGGACGTGAAAAAACTGCCCGCCGTCGGCCAGGCCGAGGGGCGCCTCACCCTGCCCGGCCTGATCGCGGTCAGCTGGGACACGCTCAACAAGGGAACGCCCGGCGAGATGAAGCTCGTCAACCAGACCGTGACCGCGGCCGTGGTCGGCGTCGATTTCAATACCGGGGGCGATTTCTTTTCGCTCGTCCCCTACCTCGTTCCGGGGGGAACGCTGCCCGGCACGGACAAGGTCCTCGTCGCCGGCGGTTTTGCCAAAAAATTCAGCCTCAAAATCGGCGATCCCCTGATCGTCTACGCCGGCAGCGGCATCAACCGCAGCCTGGAATTGACGGTATCGGGCATCGTCAACCTGCCGGTGGCCCAGCTCAACCAGGATACGGTCATCATGCCGCTCGCCGCCGCGCAGGAGCTGGAGAGCCTTCCCGGACGGGCCGAGGAAATTCTCGTGCGCTTCAAACCGGGCGTCGCGGTCGGCGACGGCGTGGCCGCGCTGCGGACCGCGCTCGCGCGCGACGGGTTCAAAGACCTGGAGGTGAAGCCGTGGAACGAGATCGGCAACACCGGCACGTATATGGACCTTGTCTCGAAAGTATTCGGCATCATGTCGTTTTTCTTCTTCGTCCTCGGCACCACGGTCATCATCAACACCACCATGATGGTGATCTACGAGCGCATGCGGGAGATCGGAACCCTGCGGGCCATGGGCATGACCGGCTCGGAAATGATCCGGCTGTTCTTCATGGAAGCCTTTTTCATCGGGGCGGCCGCGGCCTTTGTCGGCGTGGTCCTGGGCTCGGCGCTGATTCTCCCCCTGAGCGTTTCCGGCATCGATTTCGGGAAATTGGTCGACCTGGGAAAAACCAACCTCGACATCTCCAACGTCATCTACCCGCAGCTCGACCTGGTATCGACCCTGGGCGTCTTCATTTATTCGACGGTCGTATCCTCCCTCATCTCGTTCATTCCGACGCGCCGCGCGGCCAAAATCGAGCCGGTTGAGGCGCTTCGGTCGGTATAAATCGCTTTTAATATGGAGGAATATATGACGATGAAAAGATCGATTTTGCTGACGCTTCTCATTGTACTGCCCGCGGCGGCCTTCGCCCAAATAACGGCGGAAGAGGTCGTGCGGCGGGTGGAAAAGAACGAGGTGTACTCGAGCTCCAAGAGCGCGGGCAAGCTGCTCATCACCAACCAATTCGGGACCAAAACGAAAACCTTCACCGCCGTCACCCAGGGCACGGACAAGCTCCTCCTGGAGTTCACCAACAAGGAGGAACGGGGCCAGAAGATCCTGCGCCTCAACGACCAGATCTTCGTCTACTACCCGCGCTCCAACAGCGTCGTCCGCCTGCAGGGCGGGGCGCTCAAGGACAGCATCTTCGGGTCGGATTTCACCTACGAGGACCTCACGGGAGAGAAGAGCATTCTCGACCTGTACAAGGTCGAATTCGCCCAACCGAACCCGGAGACGGTCGACGGCGTCCGGTGCTACCACCTGATGCTGACGGGCATCGTCCCCGTCGCCTACCCGTACAAGGAGCTCTGGGTGGAAACCGCCCGCTTCGTCACCCGCAAAGCCGTCTACTACTCGCTCACCCGCGAGCCGCTCAAGGAAATGCAGGTGAAGGAGACGAAGGAGGTCTCGGGGAAGGTCTTCCCCTCGCGCTTCGTCATCACCGATCTCATCAAGAAAAACTCGTCGACGGAATTCGTGCTGGAATCGATTCAAATCAACTTGAAGCTCGACGCCCGGCAGTTCACCCTGGAGAGGTTGAAATTTTGAAGTACGCAGCCTGCCTGACGCTGTTTCTGCTCGCCGCCGCCGGCAGCCTGAGCGCCGACCTGGAGACGTCGGTGGAAGCCATGGGCCTGGCGACCGTCACCCGGAACGACGCCGGCGACCCCGTGTTCGGCCTCCTGGCCAAGGGCGATCTCACCTTCACGGCGGTCGCCAACCCGAACGTGAAGGCCGTCACGGAGCTCCTCGGCTACTGGTCGGGGAGCCTCCTCGGCGACCCGGCCGACATTCTCAAGCGCCTGTACGTCAAGGTGGATTTCGGCGGCTTCACGGCCCTCGTCGGCAAGGGCCGGGTCACCTGGGGGGAAGGCCTCGTGTTCAACGCCGGGGACGTCGTGTTCGGCAGCCTGACCCCGGTCACCGACCTCACCCGCTCGCAGCTTCGCGACCAGACCGACTGGCTCGCCGACCTCACCCTGTACCTGGGTCCCCTGACGTACATTGAGGGCCTTTTCCTCCCCTATTCGCCGCTCGCCGCCGCCGGTCTTCCGTACACGGACGTCTACCACCTGCGGGGCGGCGGCCGGTTCGTGACCGACCTGGGAGGCCTGAAAATCGAGGCCGGCTACCTGTTCAAAGCCGACGAAGCGGTTCACCAGCCCTACCTGAGCCTGCACGGCAGCCTCTTTTTCGACTTCGACCTGTCCGCCTCCGTCAAGATCCCCGCCGTCGCTTATACCGAAGACAAGCTGAAGCAGGGGGCGGCGCTCTCCGCGGGGCTCTTCCGCATGTTCCGGTTCGAGGGCGGTGCGGTGCTCACCGTGCGCCTGGAGGCGGCCGTCAGGCCTTTCGGGTTGTGGGAAAAGCCCGCGGTCCCTTCCCCGGACGACCCCTACGGATTGCTTCTCTATCCTGAAATCACGTACGCGCCGGGCGAGGACTTCTCCGTTCAGCTCCGTGCCATGATCAACCCGGTCGACGGCTCGGGAATGGGCTCCGCCGGCCTTTCCTTCGGAATTTACCAGGGTTTCACCCTCGTCGGCTTTCTCTCCGCCATGTGGGGCGACGGCGGCGATTT
>CAZKOS010000009.1:16077-21474 GCA_964554445.1 uncultured Spirochaetaceae bacterium
CCGCTCAACCAACCCTGTATTGACGCGTGCCATATTACGGAGTAAAATGCCTCCAAACGGTGCGGTACTGAACGTATCCGGAAATTTATGCGGAGAGATCGGGAAAACCTTTACATACCAGGGGCTTCTTCAGACTGACGAGGGTAAAGATATCGGATTGATGTAACAATCAGGGTGATTTGTTTGTTTTGGTATGGTATGCGTTCGGGTGCTGTTTGCCGGGCAGAATATTTATAAAAAAATGAAATAAAAAATGTTTCCGGTGAAACCACGGAAGCGGCGCAGTCATGGCGCCGAAAATCTTATCAAACGGAAGGAGACAAAGATGCTTAAGAAACTTACGCTTCTTACTCTTCTTTGTCTTTTGGCTGCCGGCATTCTGTACGCCGAAGGCCAAATGACATACACCTCCAAGGGCGTCAGGATCAAGGACTTTCACATTTACTTGGCCCGTGAAAGAGACAACTATCCCGCGGAAGGGACGTATCTCGGGAAGTATCTGACCGAAAAAACGGCCGCCAGGATGAAATGGGAGTTCCCCGTCGGCGATCCGAAGACGAAACTCGGCCTTTACATCGCCAGCGGCGACTATCCGGACATGTGCGATTTCCGCAACGACAACCAGAATGTCTATGACGCCAAGGGCTTCATTCCCCTCGACGATCTCATAGAAAAATACGGCACGAACATCAAGAAATGGCTGGGCGATAAAATAGACATGTTGCGCAAACCGGACGGTCACATTTACTGGATCCCCGCGCTCTTCCCCTACGGCGACAAACTCCGGCGCACCCAGGAAGACGTGGCCCTCTACGTCCAAAAGCGCGTGCTGAAGGAAAACAACTGGCCGAAGCCGAAAGACGCGAGCGACTTGTTCGACATGCTCATCGCGTACGCCAAAAAGCACCCCACCACCAAGGGGAAGAAGACCCTGGTCTGGACCGCCATGTCCACCACCTGGAGAGACTTCGCCCTCACGAACGCCCCGACCGTCTTTTCCGGACACCCGAACGACGGCGTGGCCGACGTCGACATGGTGAACGGCAGATGGAAAGTGTCGCTGTATTATACGAATCAGGCGGCCCACGACGTGTACAAGCTTTATAACCGGGCGTTCCTGGCCGGTTTGTACGACACCGAATCCTTCGTCAGGGACTACGACCAGTACCTGGCCGCCCTCTCCGCCGGAAACATTCTCGGCCTCACCGACCAGCGGTGGCAGTTCGAACGGGCGAACAACCTTCTCATCAAGGAGAACGAGGACCTGTGGTACGTTCCGGTTCCGGCCGTCCTGAAGGGCCACAAGGTGGAATGGAACCCGCCGGCTACTCCTCAGGTTTCCGAAGGCATCGGGATCAGCGTGAAGTGCAAAGACCCGGTCACCGCTTTCAAGTGGCTGGACGCCCAGGCTTCCGAGGAATTCCAAATCCTGAAATGGTGGGGCGTCAAGGGTGAGAACTTCTCCGTCGACAAGAACGGCTACTTCTACCGGACGCCGGCCCAAACCGCCAAATGGAAAGACAAGAACTGGCGCGACAAGATTTTCGGTCAGACGTATTTCAGTGAAACCGTTTGCTGGGAAAACTCTTCCCTCTATTCGGACGGCAAAAACTCGGTCGGTCCCCAGAACCAGCCGAGCATCTTCCAAGCGGAGCTGACCGACCAGCAAAAGGAAGTCCTGAAGGCGTATGATGCCAAAACATGGGCGGATATGCTGGGTTGGCCCGACATGAGACGGGCGGCTTACTATCCGCTCTGGACGGTCAAAATTCCGACGGGCAGCGACATCGACGTCGTCGGCAACCAGTCAACCGGTAAAGCGCATGAAGTGCGGATGAAATACATTCCGCTTCTCGTCATGGCCGGCCCCGGCAGATACGAAACCGTCTGGAACCAGTTCGTGGCGGCAATGAATAAGCTCCCCAACCTGGACAAGCTCCAACAATTCTACCAGACAGAGCTCGATAAGCGTCTGAAAATCTCAGGCGTTCTGAAATAAGGCTACGTTGTCATTTGCTCAACGGATATCCGCTTCCAGCGGATATCCGTTTTTATGATAAAATTGTAAAAATTTGAAAAATGCCGCTTTTTGTCGTAGAATTCTTTTGGGCGGATATGCTGGACAAAACGCGGAATAATCGATACACATAGTAGTCCGGGCTCCTAAAAAAACACTGCCTTCAAACCCAGTGTTTTTTCAGAATGTCCGGAATATGCCTTATAACCGCGAATCGCCCCCCGGACTGAAATATCGGGAAGCGCGCTTGGACGGCAGCGGTTCTCGGGTCATTCGATCTTTCTTCATTTTGGAGGGAAAAAATGCCGCACTTGCGCAAAGAACCCCTTTTACAAAAACTCTGGAACCAGAAAGTCCTCATATTGATGTCCGTCCCATTCGTCATCTGGCTCATCGTCTTCCGGTACATTCCACTCACCGGCTGGGTCATGGCCTTCCAGGACATCAATGCCTCCAACATTTCCATACCGTACTGGGATTTAGCCAAGCAACCGATCGTGGGCCTGAAGAATTTTTTCGAGCTTTTCGCCGATCCGACCTTCCTCTCGATCATCCGCAACACGTTCGCCCACGCCATCCTCAAGCTCACCTTCGGCACCGTGGCCGCGATCATCATCGCCATTCTCATCAATGAGACCCGCAAAGGCTTTTTCAAGCGCTCGGTACAGACGATCTCCTACCTCCCCTACTTCATCTCCTGGGTGGTGGCCGCCAACCTCGTGCTTGAGATGCTCTCCCCTGCGGGCCCGATCAACGACATCCTCCTCACCATGGGAATCATCAAGCAGCCGGTGCTGTTCATGGGCCGGCCCGATCTTGCCTACCTCATCGTCGCCCTGTCGGACGTCTGGAAGAACGCGGGCTTCGGCGCGATCATCTATCTGGCGGCCATGACCGGAATCGATCCCCAGCTCTACGAGGCGGCGGACATGGACGGAGCCGGCCGGCTCCGCCGTATCTGGCACATCACCCTGCCCGGCATCAAACCGACCGTGGTGATCCTGCTCATCATGAACATCGGCAACATGCTGATGAACGCCGGTTTCGAACAGCAATATCTCCTGCGCAACGGCCTCAACTTCGAATACATGGACGTCCTGTCGGTGTTCGTGCTCCGTTACGGCCTCCAGATGGTGCGCTTCTCCTACGCCGCCGCCGCCGGCGTGCTCCAGAGTATCGTGAGTCTCATTCTGGTGTTCCTCGCCAACCGCGTCGCCAAGCAACTCGGCGAAGAAAGCCTTTTCTAGGAGGATTCCGTGAAAGCCAATACCAACGACATAATTTTCGATACCATCAAATATATTCTTCTCATCATGCTCACGCTGGTGACCCTCCTGCCGTTCGTCAACATCCTGGCGGTTTCTCTGAACGACCCGCTGGATACGATCCGGGGCGGCATCGGCCTCTGGCCGCGGAAGTTTACCATGGTCAATTATGCCGACATTTTCGCGGACACCCGCATCTGGCACTACACCCTGAACTCCGTGGGCAGAACCCTGATTGCCGGCTTCCTGCACATTTTCTGCAACGCCATGGTGGCGTATACGCTGACCCGCCGAAAATACGTTTTCCGCTGGCCGATCACCATGCTCTATCTCATCACCATGTACGTCGACGGGGGCCTTATCCCGACCTATTTCTTGTACAAGAACCTGGGTCTGCTCAACACCTTCCAAGTCTACTGGGTCACGGGCATCACCACCGCCTGGAACATCATCGTCATCCGTACCTATATCAAGGGGCTGCCGGACTCGCTCATTGAGTCCGCCCAAATGGAGGGGGCGAACGATTTCTATATCTTCATCCGTCTCATTATACCCCTCTGCATGCCGGTGCTCGCCACGCTCATCCTGTTCACCATGGTCTGGCACTGGAACGCCTGGCTCGATACGTTTATCTACAATTCCCAAAATCCAAATCTATCAACCCTCCAGTACGAGCTCATGCGCAAGGTTCAATCGGTCCAAACGCAGGAGTATTCGAACATCGATGTCAGTCAACGCCCGGACGTCACTCCAAAATCCCTGCGCGCGGCCATGACCATGGTCGTCAGCGCGCCCATCATCCTCATCTACCCGTTCCTCCAGCGCTATTTCGTGACCGGCCTCACCATCGGCGGCGTCAAAGAGTGATTTTCAGGTTTCGATTTTCCACACGGGCTGTCTTTCGACAGCCCGTTTTTTTGGCGGGCTCGTCGGTACGGCACCGCCGCGTTCGCCCCGCCGCCGCATCGCTTTTCTCATGTTTTCCCGCGGCTGACGCGTCAACTTTACTTCCGGTCTCTTTTCGAGTATCTTTGAGGAAATTTCTTTTTAGTGAGTCGTATGATCCATCTCTCCGGTTGCCGGCCGGACGGCCTTCCATGAGAAAGAGGAGCCATGTTTTCATTCCTGATAAAAAAGACGTTCTACGACATGTGGGACAATCTCCTCGTCATGTTCCTGTTGAACGTCGGCTTCGTTGTATTGGTCTGCGGTTTTTTCATCCTGCCGGAGTTGCTGGGCATCACCGGAACGTCCCTGCTTTGGTACGCGGCGGCCGGCGTGGTCGTCATTGCCTATTACGCGGGCGGCGTTTTCCGCTTCACCCTCGACCTGTCCGATTTCAAAAGAGGCGGGCTGATCCTTTTTTTCAAGCACCTGATCGGGTCGTGGAAGCAAAACCTCATAAGCTGCGTCCTCGCCCTTCTGCTGACGGCGGCGGCGCTGTTCGCCGTGCCCTATTACTTGTTCGCGGATTCGATTGTGCTCCTGGCGATCGGGGGGGTCCTGTTCTGGGTCTGGTTCACGGCCTTCCTGGCGAGTCTCTTCTTTCCGCCGGCTTCCGTCCGGCTCAGGAAGAAGCTCCTTCCCAGCCTGCGCGACAGCTTTTCGTTCGTATTCGACAATCTCGCCTTCTGCCTTTTCTCGTTCTCGGTCTTTCTCGTCATCCTCGTCGTCTCGGCGCTTCTTCTTTTCATGCTTCCCGGCGCGGCGACCGCGCTTCTCTGGGTCAATGTCTGCTTCAAGATCCGCTTGTATAAATACGTCTACCTGCGCACGCACCCCGGAACCGCCAAGCGGGACATTCCGTGGGACGAGCTCATCGCGGAAGACCGTGACATGGTGGGGAAGCGAACCTTGCGCGGCTTGATTTTTCCCTGGCGCGAATGACGCGCTCCCGGCACGGCGGGCCGGAGACGCGCGTCAGGCGCGGCGGAAGCTCTCGGGCGGGCCGAGGTAACTGGTCCTGACCCCGCCGGTGTCCACCACGATTTTTTCAAACACCACCCCGGTATCAACGAGCCATAATTTCAGGACATGCGTTCCCGCCCCGGAGAGGTGATGCTCCGAGGTCGTCACGATGATGTTGTCCGCCACCGCCCGCTTCCAGGCGGGGTA
>CAZKOS010000009.1:21574-29245 GCA_964554445.1 uncultured Spirochaetaceae bacterium
GCGTCCGCCCCAGGTCCGGTACGAGTTGCCAGACGAAAGGCTCCCGGTTGACGGCTCGGGAGAAATGCCCGGCCTCCATGGAAACGCAGCCGTCCCCTTCAACAAAACCCTCCCTGGCGTCCCGATCGGGCGTTTCCGGTCGAACGCATGCAACGGCGATCACGGTCGCCCCGTTCGGTCCCGACACCGTGATGCGCGCTTCCGCCCGTCCGGCGGGCGCCTTGTCCCAATCGATTTTCACCCATACCCGCACGCTTTTGTCGACGCGCCCTGCGCGGGGATCGACGAGCACCCACGGCTTATCGACCTCCACCCGAACCTCGAACGGCGTTCGACCGCGATTATAAACGTCGATGAAATGCGACCGGCATCCGAAAGCGTCGAACTCCGGCAGGCGCAGGCCGGTTTTCGTCCGCGGCCAAAATTCCGCCGAGCCTTCCGCGGCCACGCCCATTTCGGCGGCCTCGGGAAGCCCGATTTCCCTCACCTCCGGCGGCGCGTTTCTCTCCGGCTCCTGCCAGCCGGTGTAGCCGATGTGGGTCTGGTCCATGAAATGGTTCCACTTCCCGCCGGCGAGGGAATGATTGTATTCGTCCGAAATCGCCTGGTCCCGCGCGAACAGCTCCCGAACGCGGGCGGCCAGATCGTTCGTCTCGGAGCGTCCCTGCTCCGCGTAGAGACGGTTGAGGGCCGCGGCCAGGTACAGCTCGTTCAGATTGGCGCAGGCCCGTATCGGGTGGAGCACGAGCTGGAAATAGGCGTCCCGCTGCCCGGGCGGGAGTTTCGCCTCCAATTCCTCCGCCTCACCGAGGAGGCTGTTGTATTCGGCAACCACCGTTTCAGCCTCCCGATAATTGAGCAGGCTGTACGTATCGGGCGAGAGCAGCTCCGGTTTGCGCCGCCCGTTATATCTGGTGTAGCGGGAAATGAAGGAAGCGATGAGCGGCGCGTGTTCCGGACCGAAAACGCTCTCCGCCCAGAGCCGGCCGTATTCGGGAAGCCGTTCGACCGGCCAGCGATCCGGATCCCAGGCGAAATCCATGAAAAAGGACGTGGGGAACTCCATCGGTTTCAGGTCGCCGACGTTCACCACCCAGATCCGGTCGATTCCGGAGTCGAACGCGAGGCGCAGCTGTTCCCAAACGCGGGCAATGGGGCTCGTATTGAGCCACTTGTAATTCCGCGGATCGCCCACGTAGTCGAAGTGGTAGTACAGGCCGAAGCCGCCCGCCCGGCCGCGGTTCTCGGGCCGGGGCACGCGGCGCAGGTTGCCCCAGTTGTCGTCGCAGAACATGACGGTCACGTCCTCCGGCACCTCCATGCCGTTGTCGTAATAGTCCTGCACCTCCTTGTACACGGCCCAGACCTGGGGAATCGTTTCGGGAGGGCGTCCCGTCGCTTCGCCGATGATCGCATGCTGATCGGCCACGATTCGCTTGAGAAGGGCGACGTTCAACTCCTCGCTCATCGGCTCGTCGCCGTCGCCGCGCATGCCCAGCGTGACGACGCTTTCGTACCCGTCCATGCGGCTGATGCCTTCGCGCCAGAACCGGCGGAGCGTCGCCTCATTCTTCTCGTAATTCCAGGGGCCGCTCCCGTACCGCCGCCACTCGTCGTGCGCCCTCATGCACGGTTCGTGGTGCGAAGTGCCGGCGACGACGCCGTCCTCGTGCGCTTTCAGCGGATTCTCCGGATCGTCGTCGGAGAAGGCCTTGCCCCACATGGCCGGCCAGAGGAAATTCCCCTTGAGCCGCAGGATGAGCTCAAAGATTTTTTCGTAGAAGGAATGATTGAGGCCGCCGAATTTTTCCTTCGCCCACTCGGTGAGGGCCGGCGCTTCGTCATTGAGGAAGATGCCCCGGTAGCGGACTTTGGGCTCGCCCTCGGTCCAGGAACCGGCGGCGATGAAAAGATTGGAGCGCCGGGGCACGGGAGCGTCCGCCCACCAGTACCAGGGCGAAACGCCGATGCGCGCGGAGAGATCGTAGATGCCGAAGATGGCTCCGCGCCGGTCGCTGCCCGCGATCACAAGGGCGCGCTCGACGCCCGGAGCCGGCAGATCCACCACCTGGACGAGATACGTCTCCCGTTTCCCGGACAGAGCGGCGGCATCGATTATTTTCTGTCGCGCCAGCGCGCCGATGAGCCGGTTCCCCTCCAGCGTACCGGCAATGACGATACCGGCTCGGGCGGGCGGGGATTCGCTCAATAGAAGATCCGGCTCGTTTCCGGTGACGCGGCCAATGTCGGATTTGAGATCGCCCAGGGCGCGAAGGACGGCTCCCTGATCCCCGGGATCCGCCCAGAGGGGGGCGGGCCTCCCGCCCTCGGCCAGGGTGAAGCACCCGTCGGTTTCGAAGCCGACAACGGCGTACGTCTCGTGTCCGGCCGCCTTTGGCACCGTCAGATCAGGATCGAATTTCATTTGCCACTGAGCCTCGCTTTCATATTTTGCCCGGATCCGACACCGCGTCCGGCAGTACCGGGCCGGGTCGTCTGCCCTTCTCTCCCCAATCCCTTGACTCGCTTGAGGAAAAAATAATAATACAAACTGTCGACCCTTGGGAAGGGCTTGTGTTCAGCCTCCGTTCGAACGCCGTTTCGGCAAGGCGGCGGCCGCGCCGTCGGGCGTCAATCGATGTTTTTTTAAGCTTACCGGAGGAGCGCGTCATGTCATATATCGAATCCATGTTCGACGTCACAGGCCGGGTGGCACTCATCACCGGCGGAGCCGGGATCCTCGGCGGCGAAATGGCCGGAGGTCTTCGCCGGGCGGGCGCCGACGTCCTTCTCCTCGATCTGTACCAAAAACGCATCGACGAGCGGATTGAACGGATGTTCGGCCGCGACCCGGGCGTCACCGGCTACGAGTGCAATGTGCTCGACGCAGGCTGCCTGGAGGGCCTCCGGGACACGATCCTGGCCAAGCACGAGCGCATCGACATCCTCATCAATGCCGCCGGCGGCAATATGCCCGGCGCCACCATCCCGGACGACGGCTCGGTGTTCGATATTTCCCTGGAAGGCTTTCGGGGCGCCGTCGATCTCAACTTCTTCGGCACCGTCATCCCCTCGCTCGTTTTCGGCAAGGCCATGGCCGCCCGCGGCAAGGGATCGATCATCAACATCTCCTCCATGGCCGCGACGCGCATCCTCACCCGGGTGGTCGCCTATTCGGCGGCCAAGGCCGCCATCGACAACTTCACCAGGTGGCTGTCGATGGAGCTCGCGAAGAAGCACGGCGAGGGCCTGCGGGTGAACGCCATCGCTCCCGGCTTTTTCCTCACCGACCAGAACCGAGACCTCATGACGAATAAGGACGGCTCCTACACGGAGCGCGGGAACAAGGTGATCCGGCATACCCCCTTCGGCCGCCTCGGGCGGCCGGACGACCTCATCGGCACCATCCTCTGGCTGGCGAGCGACGCCTCGGCCTTCGTCACGGGCACGGTCACGCCGATCGACGGCGGGTTCAGTATCTTCAGCGGCGTCTAGGCGGATCCGGGAATGCGCGACTCCTTCGTTTCCGACGACTTTCTCCTCGAAACCGAGACCGCCCGCCGGCTCTATTTCGATTACGCGGCCGGCCTTCCCATCATCGACTACCATTCGCACCTGCCGCCCAAGGACATCGCGCTCGACCGGACGTTCCGGTCCCTGACCGAGATCTGGCTCGAGGGCGATCATTACAAGTGGCGGGCGATGCGCGCCGAGGGCGTCGACGAGCGGTTCTGCAGCGGCGGGGCGGACGACCGCGCCAAGTTCATGAAATGGGCCGCCACCGTTCCTTCCACGCTGCGCAATCCGCTCTACCACTGGACGCACCTGGAGCTGAAGAACCCCTTCGGCATCCGGCGCCTCCTCAACCCCGGGAGCGCGGAGGCAATCTACGCGGAGGCGAACGCGCTTTTGAAGGAACGGTTCTCGGTCAAAAACCTCCTGCGTCATTTCAACGTCGAGGTCGTCTGCACCTGCGACGGCCCCCTCGATTCGCTCGAATGGCACGACGCCCTGGCACGCGACGGTTTTCCGGTCAAGGTGCTCCCTTCTTTCCGGCCGGACGCCGCCCTGCTCGCGGAAGAACCCGAAACCTTCGTCTCGTTCCTCGAAGGATTGGCCGCCTGCACCGACACGGACATTCGGGATTTCCAAGCCTTTTTGGGCGCGCTGCGGAAACGTCACGATTATTTCGACGAGCGCGGCTGCCGGCTCTCCGACCACGGGTGGGAAAAGGTCCTCGCCCTCGAATATACCGCCCCGGAATGCGACGCGATTTTCCAAAAACTCTCAAGCGGCCGCCGGCTCGCTTCGGACGAAATCGGCAAATTCAAGTCAGCGGTCTGCTACGAGCTCGCAGTCATGGACCAGGAGGCCGGCTGGGCGCAGCTGTTCCATATCGGTGCGATCCGGAACGTGAACGGCCGCGCGTTCGGCGGGCTGGGACCCAATACCGGCTACGATTCGATCGGCGACGGCGTATCGATCCGCGACCTGGCCCGTTTTCTCGACCGTCTCGAGCGGGACGGACGGCTCGCCAAGACCGTCCTCTTCAATCTCAATCCCGCGGACAATGCCGCCTTCGCCGCCCTCGCGGGCTGCTTTCAGGACGGCCGCACGCCGGGCAAAATGCAGTGGGGCCCCGCCTGGTGGTTTCTCGACCACCGGCAGGGGATGGAGGAGCATTTGAACGTGCTTTCGAGCCAGGGCCTGCTCGCCCGGTTCGTCGGCATGGTCACCGATTCGCGGAGCTTTCTGTCTTTTTCGCGCCATGAGTATTTCCGCCGCATCCTGTGCAATCTCCTGGGAGGGGAGGTCGAGCGCGGCCTCGCTCCCCGGGACATCGATCTGCTGGGGAGAATCGTGCGCGACGTGTGTTATGAAAACGCGAAGCGCTATTTCGATTTCTGACGACCGTATCCGGCGACGCGCCGGGAAGTGAGCGTGCATGAAAATCACCGACGCCAGAGTCATCGTCTCCTGCCCGGGCAGGAATTTCGTCACCCTGAAAGTCATGACCGACGGGGGAGTGTACGGCCTGGGCGACGCCACCTTGAACGGCCGTGAAAAAGCCGTGGCGAGCTGTCTTGAGGATCACCTCCTGCCGTCGCTGATCGGCCGGGACCCGGCGAACATCGAAGACGTCTGGCATTATTTCTACAAAGGCGCCTACTGGAAACGCGGCGGAGTGAACATGGCCGCCATTGCGGCCGTCGATACCGCCCTCTGGGACATCAAGGGAAAGGTCCTGGGCACGCCGGTCTACAACCTGATCGGGGGAAGGAGCCGGGACCGGATCATGGTGTACGCCCACGTCACGGGCGGTGACGCGGCAGAAACCGTCGACCGGGTCCACGAGGCGACCGCGGCCGGTTTCCGGGCGGTGCGGATCCAGTCCGGCATCCCGGGCATCGACCATACCTACGGCGTTCCCCACGGCCGCGCCCCCTACGAGCCCGCCGAACCGGGACTGCCCAGGGAATACTTCTGGGACTCTTCCCGGTATCTCAATTTCATCCCGAAACTCTTCGCCCGCGTCAGGCAGGCCTGCGGCGACGAGCTCCATCTCCTGCACGACGTGCACCATCGCCTGACTCCGGTCGAGGCCGCCCGCCTGGGGCGCGAGCTCGAGCCCTTCCACCCGTTCTGGATCGAAGATCCGGTCTCGGGCGAGCTCCAGGAGGGCCTGCGCCTGCTCCGCGCGCACTCCGTTGTCCCGGTCGCCATAGGCGAAGTCTTCAACTCCGTCTACGACTACACCGCGCTGATCAGCGAGCAACTCATCGATTTCGTGCGCCTTCCTCCCGCGCACGGCGGCGGCATAACGCACGCGCTCAAGACGGCGGCCTTCGCCTCGATCTACCACGTCCAGACCGGATTTCACGGCGCAACGGACATTTCGCCCGTCGGCCTGGCGGCCGCCCTGCATTGCGATCTGGCCCTCAACAATTTCGGGATTCAGGAATACATGCCCCACCAGGAGGTCGTCCGCGAGGTCTTCTCCTGGAATTACGAATGTCGTGACGGCGACATGTACCTTTCCGACCGGCCGGGGCTCGGCGTGGACATCGACGAAACCAAGGCGAAAAAATACCCGTACCGGCCCGCCAGTCTCCCGGTGAATCGGAAAACCGACGGCACCGTCTCTTATTGGTAAAATACCATCTCGCGGGCTTTTTGGAATGGTGTTCCGTCCTCTCCGATCGCGACTTGACAAGTGCTGGAATGTGGCTCACCCTTGGGATATACGCCGCCCTGTTTTGGGGCGGGATCCATCACATCATTCCAGGGGGGAATCATCATGAGGAAGTTCATGATTGCCTTGATCGTGCTCGCCGCATTGGTGTTATCCTGCGCCACTGCGGGAGGAAGCGGAGGCGGTCAGGGCGGCCAAACCGTGCTGACGCTGCAGTCCAAGGACGCCAAACTGATCACCCAGGACCAGCTCGTCTATAACGCGGACGCGGACTGCATCGCCTGGTGGGAAAAGACAACGGATGAGGCGAGCTGGACGCTCGACGTCAAGGAAGCCGGGGAGTACGCCGTCGTCGCGTCGATCGCCTGCGACCCGCAATTCCCGGGATCGACCGTGGGCGTGACGCTCAACAACAAAACGCTGACCTTCAAGGTAAAGGATACCGGCACATGGACGACATTCGTCCCCGTGGACGTCGGCACAATCACCCTTCAACCCGGCTCGTACCCAGTGGTCGTGAAAGCCATCGAAGTACCCGGCCGCTTCGTCGCCAACCTGCGAACCCTGAAATTCATCAAGCAGTAGCCGAACCGGCGTTTTCTCCGCCGGGGGGGGGTCACCGGGCGCCGAACCGTTTTTCCAAAGCGCCCGGCGCCCGGCGGCGTGGGTACGCTTGACATTTTCATTCCAAATGTCTACGTTAGATAGGCACACCGACACCCGCAGTTTGACGGGTGAAAAAATTTAAGCATAGGGAATATGCATTACGAATTAGGAGGCAATCGATGAAGAAAAACCTTCTCCTGACCGTCATTGCAGTGCTCGCCTTCGTTGTTTCGTGCGGTACGACCGGCGGCGGCGGCGGAATGGCTTCCTCCACGGAACCGCCCGCCAATCCGACGACGGTGCTCAAATTATTGGCCGCGGACGCGAAACTCACCACCAACGCCCAGCTTCAGTACGAGCAAAGCGCCGACCGCAACAATATCGGTTGGTGGGAAAATACCGACGACCTCATTCAATGGACCCTGGACGTCAAGGAAGCCGGCACTTATTGGGTCATGGCCCGCATCGCGTGCGACCCCCAGTTCCCCGGCTCTGAAGTCAACGTTACCGTCAATAACAAGGTCCTGAGCTTCAAGGTACCCGACACCGGATCCTGGACCGACTACGTCACCGTCAATTGCGGGAGCGTGCAACTGCAGCCGGGCAGCTACCCGGTGAAGGTTCAGGCGAGCAAAGTCGCCGACCGTTTCGTCTGCAACCTTGCTTATATTTCCTTCATTAAGTAGCGATTGCGGGCGTGATGCCCAAGTAAAAAAGCCGTCCTGAAAGGGGCGGCTTTTTTTTGTCGAAAAAGGGGGCCGATGCATAACCGGCTCGCTGAAAATCTCGCATTTTACGCGCTCCGTTTTTCGGCTGCGCGCCTTCACTTTCAATAATTCATGATTCCCTTGATTTCGTCGATCGCAAGAGCC
>CAZKOS010000009.1:29345-45259 GCA_964554445.1 uncultured Spirochaetaceae bacterium
TTTTCTATTTTTTTTTCAAGACGCTTTCAGCAAGCACTTTCTTGACGGCGAAATACGCCGGTTTGGGATTAAACCGGTCGTCGAACAGCAGCGCCGAATCGAAACCGGGGAACGCCCCCGGTATCCAGGAAACGGCGTCACTCACTCCCCAGAGCGTCACGCCGGTCACGCCCCGCATCGTGACGGCGAGCCTGAAAAATCCGGCGTAGATGTCGCCCTGGTGCTCCAGCTGCTTGGGCGTCGCCTTGTCTTTGATACGAACGTCTAACTCGGTGATCTGAACCTCGAGTCCGAGGGCGGTAAACCTCCGGATGTTCTCCGCCACACTCTTGAAATTCGGAGGGGATTGTTCTGTCACGTGGCATTGGAATCCCACCCCGTCGATCGGGACGTGGCGGGCAAGGAGTCTCTTCACCAGCGCGTAGAGGCCGTTGGATTTCGCGTTGACCGTCACCACTCCGTAGTCGTTGATGAAAAGGCGGACCTTCGGATCGGCCGCCCGCGCCCAGCGAAAGGCGTCCTCGATGTACACGTCCCCGCAGTTCTTGGCCCAGAAACTCGATTTGCCTTGGCGCAGGCGCCCCTGTTCGTCCAGCACCTCGTTCACCACGTCCCAGGCGTACAGCCGTCCCTTGTACCTGCCCACCACGGTGGTGATGTAGTCGTGGAGAAAGGCGAGGATTTGATCTTTTTTCAAGTTCGCCTTCAAAAGCCAGTTCGGCACGGATCTGTGCCACACGAGCGTGTGGCCCCTGATTTGCATGCCGTGTTCCTCGCCCCATTTGATCATGTAATCCGGCGCGTAAAAGAAATAGGAATCCGGTCCTCCGGAGATCGATGCCGGTTTGAGCTCGTTTTCGATCGTGAAGGCGTCGAACTCGCGCGGCGCCGTCCGGAGCACTCCCGGGTTGTTGAGGCCCCCCCGCTGTATGGAAGTACCGAGGAGGAGATGGTGCTTGGCGGCCAAATCCCTGAGGTAGGGAGGCGCGGGCGCGGCGGTCTCTTGGGCGAAGGAAAGGGCGCCCACGAAAATCAGGAAAACGACAAGAACGCTGCGAATGATTCTTTTCATCTGTTTCTCCAAAATAGCGGGGATTTGATTTCAAGACACGGCTTTAACTTTAACATCAACCACTTTATAACCATTTATTGATTAATGGTAATGATATTTTCCCGAATTTTCAAATAAAATATACGGCAGGCGCGAGATCCTTTTCCATTACCGGAAGTGTTCGGGGAGGCATCGCGATGCATGTCGGATGATCCATGGCGGCGTTACAATTCCGGATAGTGCGAGGCGAAACAAACCGGGCAGATCCCGTGACTGACGTCGATCCGACCGTCCGAAACGGGAAGCGGCCTGACCCGTTTCCATTTATCGTCGGGGAATTTCACCTTCCCGCACCCGGCGCACATAAGCACCAGACGGGGTTTTTTGGCTACGTGTTGGCTTTTACTCGACATGAACAGGGTACTCCCCCTCCTTCCGCGAAAAGGACGTTTATTGTTATTACTTTTTTATTTTCGGCCTCTTCCGGAAGAATATGAGCGTCTCCTCAAAAAAATCATTTTTATCTAATATTAAAAAGCGCACAAACGACGAATTGTTACATTTATTCGATTTCTACCGCTAAAACAGGGCAGGAAGCTTGCTCGAGGAAGGTTTATTGACGATTATTCATATATAGAATACTATTAATCCTATTCAAGGAGGGTATGTATGTCGGCATGGGATATCATTTATTTTATCATTGGCATCGTTCTGGCCGTTGTTGGAATTTGGAATCTTGCCCAACGCCGGTTCGTTTTCCTTTCAATCGTCAGCCTGCTCTTCTTCCTGGTCGTTCTTTTCACGTTCGTCGTGAAGATCGGCATCATCAGTTTCGTGTTGATTCCAGGTACGACCGTGGGCGAGCTCGCCTTGTACGGCGCCATTCCGATCTTCCTCATCCTGGCGTTTTTCACCAGGGGCAGCCGCTAGGGTTTATCGTTCCGTTTCAGCCCGGAAACCATCTCCTTGACCTGCGCCACCGCTTCCGTGGGCGTAGCGGCGACCGCGGTGTACAACGGCTCGCCGCTCCCCGTCATGTCGGCTCGATCCCGCGCGAATAATCCGATGACCGGTTTCCCCCGGACGCGGGCGAACGCGATTTCCGAGAGCGTGCCGAAACTTCCCTCCAGCGCGATGACCGCGTCGCTCATGGTCACGAGCAGCGCGTTCCGCACATGTCCCAGACCCGTCGGCAGCGCCAGGGTCAGGTAAGGATTTCCATCCGCTCTTTCCGTTCCCGGCAGGAGGCCGATGACCGTGCCGCCCGCCCCGGCCGCGCCTTGCGAGGCAGCCGCCATGATTCCGCCCAATCCGCCGTTCAGGAGCACCCACCCCTCCCCGGCGATGAGTCTCCCCGCTTCGCGGGCCAGCGCGACCGCGGCCTCGTTCGCCTCCCCGCCGCCGATCACGGCGATGTAGACGCGACCGACCGCCGCGCCCGTCTTCATTGGCCGCCCTTCCAGGCGATCATCGCAATTTCGATCCGCGCTCCCATGGGTAAAGCGGCCACCTGCACCGTGGAACGGGCCGGCCGGGCGTCGCCCATTGCCTCCCCGTAGAGGGCGTTCACCGTCTTGAAAGCCGCCAGGTCGGTCAGGTAAATGGTCGTGGAAACCACGTCGGCGAACGAGGCGTTCCCCGCGGCGAGCACCAGGCGCAGGTTCTCGAGCACCCGGCGCGTCTCATCTTCGAGACTTCCGGCGATGAGCTTATTCGTGCCGGGATCCAGGGCGATTTGGCCCGACGTGAAGATGAAGCCGCCGGCAGCCACGGCCTGGGCATAGGGGCCGATGGGCTGCGGGGCATCGGGTGCGGACAGCGGAATCGACGGCATGGAGACCTCCTTTGGGAAAGAACGAAAGTCGTTGTTTCTTTACGGAAAAATCACGGTGGCGAAATAATCTTCCATGGTCTCGGCGCGGCGGATGAGCTCGACGGATCCGTCTTCCTTCAGGAGGAGCTCGGCGGAGCGGAGCTTGCCGTTGTAGTTGTAGCCCATGGCGTGTCCGTGCGCGCCGGTGTCGTGGATGGCGACGATGTCTCCGACCTCGATCTCGGGCAGCGGGCGCTGGACGGCGAACTTGTCATTGTTCTCGCAGAGCGAGCCGGTGACGTCGTAGACCTTGGTGAGGGGAGCCTTTTCCTTGCCGAGGACGGTGATATGGTGGTAGGCGCCGTACATAGCCGGCCGCATGAGATTCGCGGCCGAGGCGTCGAGACCGATGTATTCGCGGTAGATGTTTTTCTTGTGGAGAACGGTGGAAACGAGCCAGCCGTACGGCCCGGTGATGTAGCGGCCGCATTCGGTGAAAATCTTCAGGGGATGCAGGCCGGCGGGTTTCACGATTCCGTCGTAGGCCGCCTTGATCTCGGCTCCCAGCGCTTCGATGTCGATCGCGTCCTGTTCGGGCTTATAGGGAATACCGATTCCGCCGGAAAGATTCACGAACTCGATGCGCACGCCGAGCTTGCGTTTCACTTCCGCGGAGAGCGCGAAAAGCATTTCCGCCGTCTTCAGGTAATGCGACCGGTCGATGTCGTTCGAGATGATGAAGCAATGGAGTCCGAAGCGTTTCACGCCGAGCTCCCGCAGGCGGCCGTACCCTTCGAAAATCTGCTCGTACGTGAGGCCGTATTTCGCCTCGGCGGGATTGCCGATGATGGCGTTGCCGGTCCGCCGCGGTCCGGGGTTGTAGCGCAGGCAGACGAGCTCGGGGACGCCCGCGTGCTCTTTCAGAAAATCGATGTGACTGATATCGTCCAGGTTGATGATCGCGCCGAGCTCGCGCGCCTTCTTGAACTCGGCGGCCGGCGTGTCGTTCGAGGTGAACATGACGTTCTCGCCCGTCAGGCCGACGCGCTCGGAAATGACGAGCTCGGGAAGGGAGCTGCAGTCCGTACCGCAGCCGAGCCCGCCGAGGAGCTTCACGATCCACGGGTTGGGGCAGGCCTTGACCGCGAAATATTCCTTGAATCCCGGCGCCCAGTCGAAGGCCGCCAGGAAACGGCGCGTGTTCTCCTTGATGGCGCGTTCATCGTAAATGTGAAAGGGCGTGGGATAGCGGCGGACGATTTTTTCAATTTCCGCCTTCGTAAAGGGCAGGGTTTTTTCTGTCATGAAGAGTCGGCCTTTGAAATCAGTATCGGTGGTACCAATATAACCGCCGCACCATGACCGGTCAAGGGACCGGCCGCGTCGTTCCCTCATCTCAGCTTGAACGAGATGCGCCTGCCGGCCAGGTAAAAGGGGATCCGATTCTTCTCCCGGCCGCCCTCGTTCTCGGAATAACCGTACACCAGCCAGCCGTTCGCGGTCGAGCCCGCGTCCAGAATCACCGAGGGGTACCAGGCGAACTCTTTCCCCTCCATTGGCACCGTAAAATGCTTCGTCAGGCGGAAACCCCGCGACCAACCGATCCCGTCGTCCGAATACGAGACATAGAATCCGCTGTTCTTCAGACTTTGGTTCCCGCCGTGTTCCTTCCAAAAGACGATGCCGTACACCATGACATAGGACCCGATCGCTTTCGAATAGAAGACGTTCGGCTCCTGCGTGTCCGCCAGGTCCATGTACTTGGAATCCAACACCGCCGAGTCGAGCCCTCCCAGACCGTCTTCCGTGAAGCCGCCGCGATAATATTTCCTGAAGGAGCCCGGCAGCGGCGGCCGCTCCCTGATATCGGCGCGGGCCAGGCAGACGTGCACCTGCTCCCCGTCCGTGCGTGAGTATTCGGTGTAATACAGGTAGAGGTACCGCCCGTTTTTCTCTCGCACCAGGGCGAGATCGCCGATGCCGCGGGTGGTCTGGCCCGGGTAGACCGACCAGCCCTTCGCCTTGAAGGATTCCAGGACCGGGCCCTTTTTCTCCCATGTCGCCCCGTTGTCGTCGGACACGGCCACGCCGATCCGCCCGTACCAGAACGAGCCCGGCTCACTGGCAATCCGCGGCTCTCCTTCAAAGCCTTCGCTGTCGTACGCCTGGTAAAAACCGTACAGCCGGCCGTCGGTATGCCGGTACACCCCTTCGATGTAGGCGGTAAAATTGTCGAATGATCCCTTCCGGCCCTTGGGCAGAACCAGATCCTTCTTCGTCCAGTGACGGAGGTCGGCGCCTTCCAGCAGGTAGGTGTCGCCCCAGAGCGGCAGCAGCAGTCGGTACGGATTGCGGCCGAGGAGAGTGACGGTCGCGTTCGGGAAAAATTCCATGTTCAAGCCGCCGGCCGGCAAGAGCGTCTCCTGGGGTCCCAGTGTCACCGCGACCCCTCGTCCCCGCGCGTCCAGGCTCGCAATGGCGCCCTGAACGCTTTTGGCGATCGCGGTGCCGGTCTCCGCCCACAGCCGCTCGAGCTCGACCGAAAGTACGCCGCCCGCGCCCCTGCCGGCTTCCACGGAGAGCGAACGCGTCGTATAGCCGGTCCGGGAAACGGTGAATTCGAGTTTCTCCCCTTCCGGGAACAGTCCCTGGAAACGCCCGTATCCCACCGACTCCCCGGCCAGGAAAATCTCCGCGTCCCCGGGCTGCGCCTGAAGACTCACGCGAAACCGCTTCGCCTCCTCGTCCGCCGGGACGGCGTTCGAAAGACGCCTGATGAGCTGGTCGATCCGGTCGAGAAGCTTCCGTTCCGCGTCCGTCTGCGGTCGCGGCGCGGCGATGAGCCTGGAAAGCTCGGCCTCGGCCTTGCGGATTGCGGCTTTCAATCTCTCCCCGGCCGCCGCGTCCGCCTGCGCCGCGGAAACCGTCTCGACCTCCTTCATCACGCCGGCCATGCTTTTCTCCGCCGCGGCTTCGGCCGCCGCGCTCACCGCGACCGCCCGTCCCGCTTCCACGATCCGCCCGGCCCGGCCCAGCGCGGCAAGCTCGGCGTCCAGCTCCGGGTCCCCTGCCCGGAGGCTTTCCCGGAGTTTCTCAAGGTCGAGAGTCGCCGGGGCGATGGCCACCGCGCCGCGCCGCACCGCGAGGATGGTGTCGAACTTGTCGGTCACGCTGACGGCGAATTCCGTGCCTTTCACCCCGCAGGCCGCGGTCTTCGTCCTGACCCCGAACCGCTCGCCTCCCCCCAGCTTTTCGACCTTGCAGAGAATCGTACCGGAGGCCTGGCGCAGGCCGATATCGGTTCCTCCCGCTTCGAGCGAGAGCGCTTCCAGGCGGAGCTCGGTGTTTTCTTCTATCCGCACTGCCGCCCGGCCGCCGAACTGCAGTTCGCACGTGGAGCGGGGGCCCGTCTTCACCGATTGATCCTTGGCGAGGAAGTCGCCGACCGCAATCGGTGTCCACGCACCCTCTCGATTCACGGAGACGCTGCCGGTCGTGTAGAGGACGAGCGCCCGGTTGCCGGCGTTCGCGGTCGAGACACCGTCCGTCGGCGACGCGTTCCGCGGCCCGCTTTTCGAACAACCGAGAAGAACGAGGAGGGTGATGGCGACGGATATGAATCGAATGCCGGGGGCGGTTTTCATGATGACCTCTTCAATTTCGATGTGATAATTGCATTGTAACCCGAAATCATTCCAATTCAACAGGAGTGTGATAAAAAAGGGATTTCGGTGTGAAGCCCGGCTTCAGTCTTGCCGCGTTCGCACTCGTGACGGGAACCCGAGCGGACCAGCGCTACGCCGACGGCAACTCCAAAAAAAACGACGAGCCTTTCCCCGGGACGCTCGTCACGCTGAGCGTTCCCCCGTTTTTCTCTGCGAATTCCCTGCTGACGATGAGGCCCAGCCCGCTCCCTTTGGTCCCGTCGGCCGTCGCTTCGCTCTGTTTCTCATCGATCCTGAAAAGCTTGTCGAGCTTTTCATCGGTCATGCCCTCTCCCGTATCCCGGACCTTGATGACGAGCCTCCCGTCGCGTTTCTCGACGGATACCGTCACCCGGCCGCCGGGCTGCGAGTGTTTCACCGCATTGGAAAGCAGGTTGAGAACGATGATGTGCGCCAGTTTCTTGTCGACGACGACGAAATCCGAACGAGCGATCGCGGTCTCGATGCCCACCCGCTTGCGCTCGGCGTCCGGCGCCACGTCGCGCCAGGCCCGCTCGACGAGCTGTGCGACCGACGCCTCAACGGGCAGGACGGTGAGCTCCCCGCGCTGGCTTCGCGCCCACCAGAGAAGGTTTTCGAGAATCGCGTAGGAACGGTTGATGGCGTCGCTCACGGCCTGCAACTCCTCGCCCGCCTCGGCGGGATCGCCGTTCCTGATCCGGTCCAGGACCCGCTTCGACGAGCCGATGGGTCCCTTGAGATCGTGGGCGAGAAGGGAAAAGAAACGGTCCTTGGACTGGTTCACCCCGCGCAGCTCGTCGTTCTGGTCCTTGATCCGGGTGCGCAGGGTGACGTTCTGTACGTACAGGCGGTAGCGGACGAACATGATGACGGGAAACAGGAAGAGGCTTGATACATAGAGCACGCCGCCGTTGACAGCCATGACGTGGAAAAGAATGCGAGGTTGAATGAGAAAAACCACAATATAGGCGGCGGCGGCGGTCACGGGCAAAATCCAGGTCAGATGGGGAGGGGAGACCGCGATACTGGCAATGAAGATCAGGTAAATGCAGAGATGGACGTTCCAGGCCAGGAGGTCGGGAACCGCCGCAATGCGACTCGCGGCGTAGGCGCCGAAAAAATACATCCCAACCCAAAACACGTAAAAAACGACCTGGGATCCCTTTTTCCGAAGAATGGAAAAACTCATGAGCCCCAGCCCCAGCACGGTGAGAACGATCCGAAAAATCAGGAACTCGCCCCAATGTTCGGGCAGGACGAAATATTCGATGACGGTATAGGCCACCAGCCCGAAAATTCCCGCGCCGATGGCGACGTGGTTCATGCGCTGCTCGACTTTTGACAACTCCGCCCGTTCGGAGGGCGTCAACGTACGCTTATCCATTCTTTTACCTTTTTTCAAAGTATAGCCTAGAGCGAGTCCGTTTTCCAATGTTCGTCTTCCGTCTCTCTTCCCGCGCGCGCCGGACGGCGTCCGAAACGGCCCTTGCGTCGGCTTCCGGAAATGACCTATTATTAATCAACTATGGCCACCCTGGACACCATACTTCTCGGCAATTCGATCGTGAAACGCCTCGTCGCGGACGGGGACATCACCCGGGAGCGCTTGAAGAAGATTTACCGGACCTATTGTAAAATGACGCACCCCGACCTCATGAAAAAAGACGGGCGGGAATTCATCCGGCTCACGGCCGAATACGAGGAAGCGCTCGCGCACTGGGACGAGCTTTCGGTCCGGCTGGTCGGGGACGGCCTTTCGACCGTCCTCGGCGAATCCGACATCCGGCGGATGTTCTACGCCTCGCTCAGGCACTACCTGGCCGCGGGCCTCTATTCCCCCCGCATGCGCATCCGGCCGGAGGCGAAAAAACGCAACGAGCTCATCCTGCGGGAAGTGGTGTATTGGGCCGATTTGTACCGACCCGCCTTCATCCCGCCGTTTCTCGAATACAATAAAACGTACCTCAGACGCTACCTCGAATGGCGGAAACGTGACCACCTGGCCAAAGCGCGAAAGCTCTTCCTCGAAGGATTCCGCAACACCCTCGATTACGAGGCGGGACGCAGCCCCCGGGTTCTGCGTTCGGCGCGCTCCTACTTTTCCGACTGCGGAAGCGTCCTCGGGCTCATCGCCCCCTCCGCCGCCGTCTCCGCCCTCACCGGCTTGAGCGCCTGGTTCGCGGGAGAGCTCGACGCCCTCGAGCGCTCCCGGGGGACGGGAAAGGACCGCTCATGAACAACGACCAGGTCAAGGCCCTCCTCTTGAGGCTCAAGCCCGACGTCGAGGAGTTCACCGTCATCCTCTCCGGCAAGGGGAGCAAAAAAGTGAACGGCCTCTATAAACCTCTCGACCGCTCCATCATCCTGCATAATAAAAATTTCAAATCGGACAACGAGCTCGTTTTCACGGCCATCCACGAATTCGCGCACCATCTCCAGTTCACCGAAACGGCCAAACCGATCACGGCCCGCGTCCACACCGCCCGGTTTTACGACATCTTTCACACCCTTCTGTTCCAGGCTGAAAAGGCGGGGATCTACGACAACGTCTTCACGACCAATGCGGATTTCATCGCGCTCACCGAGCGCATTCGCGAAGAATTCATTTCCCCCCACGGCCGTCTCATCCAGGCCTTCGGAGAAATTCTCCTGACCGCCCACGAACTGTGCGACAGGCATCACGCCGATTTCGGGGATTACGTCGACCGGGTGCTCAAGCTCAAACACTCGTCCGCCATGGCTCTCGTCAAGCTGTCGAATCTGAGGCTCAACCCGGACCTCGGCTACGAAAACATGAAAACCCTGGCCCGTATCTCCGATCCCGCCGCGCGGAAACTCGCGGAAAAGGACCTGACGGGAGCCTTCAGCCCGTCGATGATCGAAAAGAAATACGTTTCCAAACGTGAATCACCGGACCCGGTCGCCGCCCTGACGGCGGAGAAGAAACGTCTGGAGCGGACGATCGAATCGCTCCGGGAGAGACTCGAAACGGTGAAGCGCAGGCTGGAGGAAGTCGCGGCGAAACCGCAGCCCGCCGGTCCGGACACCTCGTCGGGTGACGGGCTTTTGAAGCGGAATCAGTCGTGATGATGGCCGCACAAGCCGCTGCCGCAGCTTCCCCGCTCGAAGCCGCAGCCGGCCGAGCCGCAGGCGGGCGTTTCGGCCGCGCCCGATTTCGACACGGCGAAGACGCTCGGTTTTTTTTCAACGCGGGCGCCGTCGCAGGCCGGACACGAGACGGCGCGGCCGACGGGCACCAGTTTTTCGAACTGCGTACCGCAGGAACGGCAGACGTATTCATAGACGGGCATGAGCTGACTCCTTGACGCGTCCCACCTTATCGGTTTTTCCCGTGGGCGGCAAGACGGGGCACGGCGCGCCGGCCGCCGTCGAACGCGGCGCATAAGGCGATGGGCGGCTCGTCGCAGGCGAAGGCGATCGTGCAGTCGTTCCTCCGGTACCGGTACGCGATGAAAAGCCTTCGCGGCGTGAGCCCGAGGAAGTACCCGAGCCGCCGCCGCAGCGACAGCCGGCGTTTGTCTTTCTGGCCGTGGAAGCAGAACACGTCGACGATGTCTTTCTTTTTGAGCGCCAGACTGATCTTGGCGAAATCATCGTCGACATGGAACACGTCGCGGAATACGCCGCGCAGCCAGGCCGTAGTCTTGAAATTCTCGAAGTAGACTCCGTTTTCCATGATGAAGATGAGCCCCTTGACCGGTCCCGCCAACCCGGGAAACCCGCCCAGGTACGCCCCCGTGGAGACGGCCAGTAAAACGCTCTTGTACTCTTTCTCTTTTTCTTCCCAGAATCGTTCCACCGTTTCATCGATCATTTGTTATCTACCCATTTATTTTGAATTGATCGTCCCGACCGCTCAGGGACGTCGAAGCACGACTCATTGGGACGCGGGGATGCATAAAAACCGCCGAAAATCCCGACAACGCAAATCATGGGCGGCATATATCCGTATTAAGTGCACATCGAATGGCGATTGGCTTTGCCGGAAATCGGCCGGCGTCGAGCGAATAACTCCCGGCGGAATCCGGGCGCGACGGGCGGCCGATCGCCGGCGGCACGCGAAGATCGCTATTTCTTCTTTTTGCTCAAAACGTCGACATAGACGGCCAGGATGAGGACCGCGCCCTTCACCATCAACTGCCATTCCGGTCCGACATTCATCAAGCTCATGCCGTTGTCCAGGCTCGTCATGATGAGCGTGCCGACGACCGCCCCCAGGATGCTCCCCTCGCCGCCCATCAGGCTCGTGCCGCCGATGACGCAGCCGGCGATGGCGGACAACTCGTAATTGGTGCCGCCGGACGTGGTGCCGTATCCGACGCGCCCGGTGAGGACGATGCCCGCGATCGCGGACATGGCTCCCATCAGGATGAAGACCTGGAGAATGACCTTCTTGATGTTGATGCCCGCCAGCCGTGCCGCCTCCTTGTTCCCGCCGATGGCGAAGGAGTACCGGCCGAACCTGGTGTTGGAGGAAAGGTAGGAGAAGAGCAGCGCCACCACGGCCATCAGGAGGACCGGGTACTGAATGCTTTTGAAAACGCCCTTCACCTGATACAAATTCATCATCAGGACGTATAAAAAGACGAAAAGAGAAAAGAAGCTTGCTTTTAAAATATCAGAGATGATCGGTTTGAGCTCGAAGCCGTAGGCTTTTTTCTGTTTCCGCCGCCAGAGAATTCCGAAAAAAATCGCTGCAATGGCGATGGCGGCGATAACCCATCCCATCAACGGAGACGTATACTCCTGGGCGATCGCCTTCATCGAATCCTCGACCGGCCCGATGGTTCTCCCCTGGGTGATCGCCAGAAGCCCGCCGCGGTAGATGAACATGCCGCCCAGGGTGACGATGAACGCCGGGATGCCCAGGTAGGAGACCATCGCTCCCTGGAGCGCTCCGATCGCCAGACCGGCGCCGATGACCAGGATGATGGTGAGGACCGTCGATATCGCTCCCAAGAGCAGGACGTTCGCGCCCGGAAACAAGATCGGCATCAGGTTGCTGAATACGTAATACTGGAGGAAGGCGGCGATGACGCTCAAAAAACCGGTCACCGAGCCGACGGAAAGATCGATGTTGCCCGTGACGATCACCAACACCATGCCGATGGAAAGGAAGGAGATGATGGTCATCTGCCTGAACAAGTTGGACAGGTTTTCCGGTTTCACGAAACCGAATTGCGTCAGGATGGTGAAAAACACCCAGATGATGAAAAGGGCGATGATCATGGTGAAGGTCTTGATGTTCTTGAGGATGAGATTCCATAAAGTTTGCAACATACGATTCAACCTTTCCCTTATTTTCTGATTCCCGTCGCCAGGGCCATGACGATTTCCTGCGTGGCTTCGCTCTGATCCATGATGCCGGCGCACCGCCTTTCATGCATGACCATGATCCTGTCCGACATGCTCAACACTTCGGGCAAATCCGAAGAGACCATGATGATCGCCACGCCCTGTTCCGCCAACTCGTTCATCAACTTGTAGATTTCATACTTGGCGCCCACGTCGATGCCCCGCGTCGGCTCGTCGAGAATGAGAATCTCGGGACTCGACATGAGCCACTTGGCGATCACGACCTTCTGCTGGTTGCCGCCGCTCAATGAAGTGACGAGGGCATTGATCGATTGGGCCTTGATATGCAGGTCATTGGCGTATTTCTGGCACATTTTGAATTCTTCGTTCTTATTAATCCGCAGGAACGCCGAAAACGCGTCCAGATTGGGAAGCGATATGTTCTTGAGAATCGAGTCGTTCACGATCAGGCCGAGAGCCTTTCGGTCTTCAGGGACGAGGCTGATTTTATTCGCCATGGCCCCGCGGGCCGAACGGATGTCCGCCCTGACGTTCTTGATCGATATGTCGCCGGAAACATTGACGCCGCCTTCCCCGAACAGGGTGGTGACGAGCTCGGTCCTCCCCGAGCCCATGAGTCCGGCGACGCCCAGGATCTCCCCCCGGCGGAGGGAAAAGGTGACGTCGTCGACGATTTTCACGCTGGGACTGTTCGGATCGTAGGCGGTCAGGTTCCTCACTTCCATGATGGTCTCGCCGGGATTGCGGTTGCCCTTCGGGAACCGTTCCTTCATGACCCGGCCCACCATCATGCTGATCACCTTCTCCACCGTGGCCTCGGTCGTCGGCAGGCTGCCGATGACCGTCCCGTCCCGCAGGACCGTGATGGTGTCCGTGATTTTGAAGAACTCCTCGAGCTTGTGGGAGATATAAATGCAGGTCACCCCGTTGGCTTTCAATTCCTTGAGGATGGTGAACAGGGTGTCGACCTCCTCTTCGGTCAGGGCCGAGGTGGGCTCGTCCAGGATGAGCACCTTGGCCTCCTCCGAGATGGCGCGGGCGATTTCCACCAACTGCTGCTGGCCGATGCCCAGGTTCCCGACCTGGGCCCCGAAGGGGATGTCCAGCTTGTATTTCTTGAGGAGCTGGTCGGTGTCCGAGTAGAGTTTGTCCCAGTTGATGATCCCGCCACGGTGCGGCTCGCGCCCCAGGAAGATGTTCTCCCCCACGGTGAGCTTGGGGACGAGGGAAAGCTCCTGGTAGACGATGGCGATTCCCTTGGCGATCGCCTGCTTGATGGATTCTCCCGTGAACTTGATTTCCTCGTCTTCCATGTACACATGGCCCCGATACGAGCCGTATTCGTACACTCCCGAAAGAATTTTCATCAGGGTGGATTTCCCGGCACCGTTTTCGCCGCACAGCCCGTGGATTTCTCCCTTTTTTACCTCGAGGGAAACGTCGGTCAGAGCGACAATGCCGGGGAATTCTTTGGTGATATTGTCGATGGAGAGAACCACGTCATTCGCCAAGGCAGAACCTCTCTTTCCTCTCAGGCCGTATCGTTCCGTTGCGTGAATCGGATTGATGTTTTCGCCCGCCGGCAGGAACCAGATTTTTTACACAGCTTGTTTAAAAAAAAGTGTACTGCCCGAAAAACCCGGGCAGTACACTGAGTTGCCTAACAATCTCCGTTACATTTTCGGAGGTCTCTGGTCCGCGGGAACGTTCTTGTACACTTCATCGTACGGCTGGAAGCCGGGTTTCACGATGACGTCGTACAGATTGTCCTTGGTGACCGGAGTAACCGGCAGGAACGAGCAGGGGATGTCTCCCGTGGCGTCCTTGTTTCCGGTGAGGTCGGCGAGAGTCCGGGTCTGAAGGCCCAGGTCTTCTTTTTTGGCCAGTTTCAGGGCGATGTTAACGGCCTCCGGGGCCAACTTGTTGATGTCCTTGAAAATCGTGACCGTAAACTTGCCTTCGGCGATCGCCTGGCAGGCGCCAAGGGTCGCGTCTTGTCCGGAAATGGGAACTTTCCCCGCGAGACCGCGGGCGGACAGGGCTTCGAGGGCGCCGAGACCGGTGCTGTCATTGGAAGCCACCACCGCGTCGACCTTGTTCTGGTTCTTCGTCAGGATGTTTTCCATGATGGTGACCGCTTTTTCCTGGCTCCAGCCGTCGACGAACTGGTCGCCAACCAGCTTGATGCTGCCGTCGTCGATTTTGGGCTGCAGCACTTCCATGATGCCTCTTTTGACGAGGTGGGCGTTGTTATCGGTCGGGCTGCCCCACAGGCAGGCGAAGTTGCCCTTGTCCACGACGTTCAACACGCCTTTCGCTTCCTGGCGGCCGACTTCCACGTTGTCGAACGTGATGTAGGCGCCGAGCTTGGAGCTGTTGATCAGGCGGTCATAAGCGATGCACGGGACGCCGGCGGCGGCGGCTGCGTCAACGGCGGTGGCGGCGGCGGCGCCGTCAACCGCGACGATGATGATCGCGTCGACCTTCTGGGTCACCATGTTTTCGATCTGCGAGTTCTGCGTGGTAGCGTCATTATTGGCGACCTGGTAAACCACGTCGGCCCCTTGCGCTTTGGCGAGCTCGGTGATCTTATCTTTTTCGCGGGACCATCTTTCGACCTCAAATTCGGCGAAAGAGAGCCCAATGGTCACTTTCTTCGCGCTCGATGTGCATCCGAACGGGAGCATCGTGACGCAGAGTACTACGACCACTAATAGGGCCAAGAGTCTTTTCATACAATCCTCCTTTTATGATCAAGCTCTTGTAGCAAAGTATCCGGGTATTATAAATAATCTCGACCCATTTGTAAATAGTTATGGGAAATTTTAGGGGTTTTTGAGAAAATTTCGATCGGATTATATTTTTCCAGTCATTCGATAAAAGAGACGATTTTTATTTCATTATTGCCCGGAAATCCTATATACTGTCGTTCGTGGAGGAACGCGTATGAAAAAAGGGCTCATCCCGGCGATCATATCGGTTATTATATACAGCCTCACGTTGACCGGCTGCCCGGGCCAACGGGGATTAAAAATCGGTCTTTCCTTTTCGGACTTTTCCTCCGAGCGGTGGTCGCGCGTGGAAAAAAGCCTGAAAACCCTGGCCGTCCGCGCCGGCGCGCAAGTGGAATCCGTGGTCGCCGACCACGATCCGAAACTGCAGAACGAGCAGATCGTTTCCCTGGCGAAGCGGGGCGCCGCCGCGATCATCATCGTCGCCGAAGACGGAACGGCCTGCGCCTCCGCCGTGGAGAGAGCCGCCGAAGACGGCGTCCCCTGCATCGCCTACGAGCGATTCATAAAATCGCCCAAAATCGCCGCTTATTTCTCCTTCGATTATCGGGAAGCCGGCCGGTTGCAGGCCGGTGTCCTGCTCAAGGCGGCCGGGAGGGGCCGGTACGCGCTTTTGAGCGGCAGTCGGACCGACAACACCGCGATTCTCATGCGTCTCGGTCAAATGGATGTCCTGAGGCCGCGCATCCAAAAAGGCGACGTCAAAATCGTAGCCGACCAGTGGGTCGATCAGTGGGACCCGAAGCGGGCGGAAACGATCGTGGATAGAATTCTCTCCGAGCGCAAAAACGGCGTCGAAGCGGTCGTGGCCTCCAGCGACGACACCGCGTTGGGCGCGATCCGCGTCCTGCAGGCCCGCAATCTCGCGGGAAAAACGGCCGTCTCCGGGGCGAACGCCACCGCCGCCGGCTGTAATGCCGTCGTGAAAGGGCTGCTTGCCTGCACGATACTCGACGATTACAGGGACCTTGATCCCCTGGTCGTCGACTCGGCCGTGAAATTGGCGAAAAAGCAGCCGCTCACCGGTCTCGAGAACTACAAATTGTCGGTATTGTCCCTGGACAACAAGCTCCAGGGCGAGATACCCTGCCGTTTTCTGCCGGTGAAGCTCGTGGATAAACGCACCCTCTACGACCTGGTGGTCAAAAGCGGTTTCCAGGCGTACGACGACGTCTACCGGGACATCCCGGAAGCGCAGCGACCGCCCGCGCCCTGATTCCCTGGAATATCCGGAC
>CAZKOS010000010.1:0-16767 GCA_964554445.1 uncultured Spirochaetaceae bacterium
CGCGCGGATGGCATATACTTACCCGCGAAAGGGGTTGGCAGGATGGCGCAGGATAGTTCCGAACGGCTCGAAAAACAGCTCGCATTCATCCGGGAGCTCGACAAGCTCAAGTCCGTGAAGCGGCGGACCTATCTCCTGGACTCGTCGCGCACCGAGAATTCCGCGGAGCACTCGTGGCAGGTCGCCCTCATGGCGCTGCTCCTCCTCGAGCACGCGGACGCCCCCGGCATCGACCCCTGCACCGTGGTGAAGATGCTCCTCATCCACGACGTGGTCGAGATCGAGGCGGGCGACACGTATCTCTACGACGAGCAGGCGGTCGCCGGCCAGGCGGAGCGCGAGGCGGCGGCGGCCGGGAAGCTCTTCGGCCTCCTGCCCGACGAACAGCGCGACGGGTTTCTCGCGCTCTGGCGGGAATTTGAAGCCTGCGTCACGCCCGCCGCCCGTTTCGCCAAGGCGATCGACCGCTTCCAGCCGTTTTACCACAATTTCCTCACCTCCGGGAAAGCCTGGCTGGAACACGGCGTCGACGCGGCCCGGGTGCGCGACAATGTGGAAGCCAAGGTCGGCGACGGATCGGCGGCGCTCGGGGAGCTCGCCGCCGAGCTCATCGACGAGGCGAAGGCCCGCGGCTACCTGGCAGACTGAATCGGTCCCCCTTTTTTGGATTTCCGCGCGCAACGGCGTTACAATGTACGGGGGGCGGGAAAGGAGTCCCCGGCCGGCATGCAGCGACGAATTCAACGAATCGTACTTTCAGCCGTTTTTATCCTGGCGGGCGCGGATGCGTACACGGAAGCGCCGGGCTACGCGAAGATCGACTCCACGGTCAAGGTCTACCACTGGAACGCGAAAAAAAGGGTGTGGGTCGTGGGACAGGCGATCAAGCGCATCACCCGAACGCTCGACCGGGAGGGCCGGCCGGTCGAAGAGATTCTCGCGGGAGGGAAAAACGACGTCCTGGAAAAAACCGTCTACCGTTACGCCCCTGGAAAACGGACCGCTTCCGTGTTCGGCCCGGACGGAACGCCGCGCCGGACGGTGACGGTCGAGCGGGAGGGGGACCGCGAGACGGAGACCGCGGTTCTCCCCGGCGGCGAGGTCCTCTACGTGTACCGGAAGAAGTACTCGCGCGCGGGCCGGCTCACGGAGACCAGGCAGGAAGGCCCCGGCGGGCGGCTCGTGTTCCTGAAAACCTACTCCTACGACGACCGGGGCGATCTCGCCGCCGTTTCCGTCAACAATCCCGACGGACGCCTCGCCTTTTTCATCGAATACAAGTACCTGAAATACGACGCGCACGGCGCCTGGACCGCGCGGGCGGAATACTACACCTACGGCGACGTCCGCCGCCGGCCGCATGAAATAGTCTACCGGAGTTTCGTGAAACGGAATGAAGAATAAACATAATATTTTGCGCATGTTCTTATATTTTTTCGTCTTCCCCTTCGCCTTCATTTTCCCCTTGAGCGGCTGCGTCATCACGATCAGCAGATCGACCCGGCTGGCGAGCAGCGAATGGAACGATCGCGCGCCGCGGACGGTCGAGCGCCCGCGGGAGCGGCGGGCGGCCGCCCGCGGCTCGATCGATTCCGTGGCCGCCGTGGTTGTCTCTCACTCGGGCGACGACACCCCCGGCGGGAGAGTGCTCGCCGCCGCCGCCGCCATGGTGAGCGAACAAAAGATCGTGCGCGGCGCCTGCTGGGATTTCGTGAACGCCGTCTACAACAGGGCGGGTTTTCCGGGCGCCGAGCGGATCACGATTTTCAAAAAGCCGGAAACCGGGCCGTTCGCCGACCCGGGCGTCATCCGGCCGGGCGATTGGGTCATGTACCGGAACCTGCCCTACGGCGAGATCGGCCACAGCGCCGTGTTCGTGGAATGGATCGATTTCGGCAAGCGGAGCGCGCTCACGGTCGAGTACGTGGGCTCCAACCGCCGCGTGCCGGGACAGTACCGCGAGGCCGATCTCACCAAAGTCTGGGGCGTGATCCGCGGGAAGGACTAGCAGGTTGTTGAAAAAGTTGAGCTTTTTCAACGGCCCGCCGACGACTCGGCGTCGAATTCGAATTTCAAACGCGAATATTTGACACATTCGGGCAATCGGTATATATTACGAAAAATGCGATCTGGTTTCTGCGGGGTAAACGTTCCGGCCGGTTGCCGGCGGACGCATTCGACCCCGGAGGAGCCGGTGCTTTTTTCATCGCCTTATCCTGACAGGGATAACGACTCTGCGAAACGACGCGGCCTCACAACCGGCGCAATACCGAAACGCATTCGGCGCCGGCGGGGCGATGGGAAACGCGCCGATACTGCGCCGGCACGAGACAGCCGGACGGGGAGGTGAGAAATGCTCAAAGTCCTTGAAGCGGCCGAGCTCGGGACATGGGTCGAGGCGATCATCAAGGCCCACGACGTGATCGGGATTCAGGCCCGCGCCGATAAGTTCGATTTCGGACCGCTCGCAAAGGCTCAAGACCTGCGGCTCGACTACGACGTCAGCCTGAACGCCCCCAAGCGGTTTTTCCTGCTGCCGGACGAAAAACTGTTCTCCTTTAAGAAAAACGAGGCGCACAGCGCCCCGCCGGGGGAACCGTTCGTCCTTTTCGGAGTACACCCGTACGACCTCGTCGCCATCCGCCAGCTCGACAAGCTCTTCGCGCTCGGCAACCCGGACGTTCACTACCTTTCCCGGCGGGAGAAGGCGGTCATCGTCGCGGTCGACGTGCAGAAACCGTCGGCCCACGTTTTTTCCGGCTGCCTCGGGTTCGAGCACGTGGAGGATTCCTACGACGTGCTGCTCACCAAAATAGGGAACGAGTACCTCGCCGACGCGGCCACGCCCGCCGGTGAAAAGCTTCTCTCCCTCCATGCGGGATTCAAGCAGGCGGACGAGAAGCACGAGGCCGCCAGAAAAAAAATCTGGGAAGAGAACAAGCGCGCCCTGCGCCGGCACGAGCTCAAGCCGACCACCGACCAGATCACCGCGCAGCTTGAAAAATCCTACGACCACCGCATCTGGAAGGAAAAGGCGCAGCGCTGCTTCTCGTGCGGCACCTGTAACCTCGTCTGTCCCACCTGCTACTGTTTCGACGTCGCCGACAGGCTGAATTGGGACCTCGAGTCCGGCGAGCGCGTCCGCACCTGGGACGGCTGCATGCTCGAGGATTTCGCGACCGTGGCCGGCCCCCACAATTTCCGGGGCCAGCGCGAGGCGCGCTACCGCCACCGCTATTACCGCAAGGGAAAATACGTGCCGGACAAGATCGGCGAGTTCTCGTGCGTGGGGTGCGGTCGCTGCATCGGCGCCTGCGTGACGCACATCGCCAATCCGGTGGAAGTCTACAACGCCATCATGGAGGACTGACACATGGGAAAGATCGCAACCAAGGACATCTATCTCCCCGAGCCGGCCACCGCGGTCGCCATCCGCCAGCTCACCCCCACGGAAAAATATTTCCAGTTCAAGCTCGATTCGGGCAGGCCGCTCGGCCACCTGCCGGGCCAGTTCGCCGAGATTTCGCTCTTCGGCATCGGGGAGGCGCCCATCTCGATCTCCTCGGCGCCGCACGGCGAACCGACGTTCGAAATGGGCATCCGGCGGGTGGGGAGCCTCACCGGCGCCCTCCACAAAATCTCCGTCGGGGACAAGGTGGGAGTGCGCGGACCGTTCGGCACCACCTTCCCGGTCACGACCGCCATGAAGGGCAGGGACCTGCTCTTCGTCTGCGCCGGCATCGGCATGATCCCGCTCCGCTCGGCCATCACCTACGTCATGGCCCACCGGCAGGATTACGGCAAGGTCTTCATTCTCTCCGGCACCCGCACCCCGGCCTTCCGGCTTTTCTCCGACGAGCTCGAACGGTGGGGCACGGTCGACGGCGTGACGCTCCTGGAAACGGTCGACCAGCCGGACGACGGCTGGAAGGGGAACGTCGGCGTCATCACCACGCTGTTTTCCAAGATAACCTTCGATCCGAAGAATACGATCGCGCTCATCGTCGGGCCGCCGGTCATGTACAAATTCGCCCTGCTCGAGCTGCGCAAGCTGGAGATGAGCGATTCCAATGTATACGTGTCGCTCGAGCGCAAAATGAAATGCGGGGTGGGCAAGTGCGGCCACTGCCAGATCAACGGCCTGTACGCCTGCCAGGACGGCCCGGTGTTCCGCTACTCAGACATCGCCGAAACGAGGGAGGCCATTTAATGGACAGACCGCGCGTCGCCATATTCGATTTCGCCTGCTGCGAAGGCTGCCAGCTCCAGCTCTACAACCTGGAGGAAGGCCTCATCGACGTCCTCGGGCTCATCGAGCCGGTGGAATGGCGCGAGGCCATGAGCGACCAGTCGGACGAATACGATGTCGCCATCATCGAGGGCTCGATCACGAGAAAAGAAGACGAGGAGCGCCTCAAGGACATCCGGAAACGGGCCAAGGTGATGATCGCCCTCGGCGCCTGCGCGACCATCGGCGGGGTGAACAAGCTGAAAAACCAGTTCGCCTTCGACGAAGTGAGAAAGACGGTCTACGGCAAAGACGCCGGGGCCCCGCACCTGGACACCGCCCGGGTCAAGGCGGTCCACGAGGTCGTACCGGTGGAAGTGAAGATCCACGGCTGCCCCATCGACCATGTCGAGTTCGGCAGCATTTTGAAGAGCGTGCTGGCGGGCAAAACGCCCGTCGTTCCGAACTACCCGGTGTGCGTCGAATGCAAGAAAAAGGGCAATATCTGCCGCTACGAATACAATGAAGTCTGCCTCGGACCGGTGACGCGCGCCGGCTGCGGCGCCAAGTGCCCGACGGGCGGGTTCTGGTGCTTCGGCTGCCGGGGGCTGCTCGACAACCCGAACGTCGACGCCGCCAAGGAAGTCATGGACACCTACGGCAAAACGGTCGACGACCTGTCCGGCCGCCTGCTCTTGTTCAACAATCAATCGTAAGGAGCGATCCGATGCCGAATATAGATTTAAGCGTCCAGCATGTCACCCGGGTGGAGGGCCACGGCACGATTCGCGTGCGCGCCGCCGACGGGAAGATCGAACAGGTGGAATGGCGGGTGCCCGAGGCCCCGCGCTTTTTCGAGGCCATGGTCCGGGGACGGAGCTACGAGGACATCCAGACCATCGTCTCGCGCATCTGCGGGATCTGCTCGGTGACCCACTCGCTCGCCGCCATCAAGGGCGTGGAGGACGCCATCGGCGTCACCGTCTCCAAGCAGACGGACGCGCTCCGCATCGTCATGCATTACGCGGAACAGATCGAGAGCCACGCCCTGCACGTCGGCTACCTGGTGGCGCCGGACCTCCTGGGCCAGAAATCAGTGGTGCCGCTCGTGGCCTCGCACCCGGACGTGGTGAAGACGGTCATCGCCCTGCACAAGCTCGGCAATTCGGGCATGGAGCTCATCGGCGGGCGGATGACCCACCCGGTGACGGTCAAGCCCGGCGGGTTCGCCAAGCTCCCCACGGAAGCGCAATTGAAGGCCTATAAGAAGGATCTGGAAAACGGCCTGAAGCTGGTCGGGGTCCTGGCGGACGTGGTCTTGAGCCTGGCGGGCAAGCTTCCGGATTTCAACCGGGAGACCGAATACATCGCTTTGAAAACCGACGGAACCTATACGTTCTATCACGGCGACATCGCCTCCACCGACGTCAAGGAAACCACGGACGTTCACCAGTTCGAATCGGTCGCGAACGAGTACGTGTCTCCCCAGTCCACGGCCAAGTGGTGCAAATGGCACCGGGAATCCTACGCGGTGGGCGCCCTCGCCCGGTACAACATCAATGCCGACCTCCTCCTGCCGGAAGCCAAGGCCGTCGCGGCCAGGTTCGGGCTCAAAAAGGGCGCCTGCAACCCGTATCTGAACAACGTGGCGCAGGTCGTGGAGCTCGCCCAGGTCGTCCAGCATTCGATCCAGCTCATCGACGGCGTTCTCACCGCCGGCATCGCGCCCGAGACGCCCAAGGCCGCGCCGCGGGCGGGCGAGGGAGTGGGCAGCGTGGAGGCCCCGCGCGGCATCCTCTTCCACCGCTACGCCTTCGACGACAGGGGAATGTGCACGTCGGCCAACATCTGCATCCCCACCGGCCAGAACCACGGCAACATCCAGAAGGACTTCGAGGCCCTGGTGCCGAAGATCATCGACAAGCCGCAGGACGAGATCCGGCTCCTCATGGAGATGCTCGTTCGCTCGTACGACCCCTGTATTTCCTGTTCCACGCACTACCTGGACGTCGAATTCGTGTGATTTTTCATCGGCCTGGCGCGTGACGAGACTTCACCTGGCGAAAAAGTAAAGGACAGCCACGGAGACACAGAGAGCACAGAGAAGACAAAAAGAAAATGATAAAAAGAAAGGAAGGAGAATTTATTTGAAATTTTCTTTCCTCATTTTCTTTTCCACTCTGTGCCCTCTGTGCCTCTGTGGCTTTTTTTTACGGGAGTGATGAGCATATGGCAGCAATAGCCGTCGTCGGCCTGGGAAACCCGCTCGCCGGGGACGAGGGAATCGGCGGACGGCTGGCCGAAGAGCTCGAGCGCCGCTACGACTGCTCGGGCATCGAAGTCCGCGACCTCGGCACCTCGCTCTTCAGCCTGGTGCACGTGCTGGAAAACAAGGCCAGGGCCGTCATCGTCGACTGCGCTCTCATGGGCGAAAAACCGGGTACCATCGTCAAATTCACGCGCGACCAGGCCCGCTCGCGGAAAGCCCTGCGGCACATGAGCCTACACGAGGGCGATGTCTTCGACATCGTCGATCTTGCCGGGCGCGAGGGCTCGGGGCCGCCGGAAATCGTTTTTTTCGGGATCGAGCCGGAGCGGATCGAACTGGGCCGCGGTCTGTCCGCTTCGCTCGAAAGCCGCCTGGACGAGTACCTGGAGGCAATCGCGGCCGAGGCCGGAATCGCGGCCGGGACCGGGATTCCGAAAAAGGCCGCGGACGATGCATGAGCTTTCCATGTGCGAATCGATGCTCAAGACGCTCACCGCGGAATACGAGCGGTATCGGGCCGATCAGCAAGGCGCCGCCGCGGCGCGCGTCACCAGGGTGAGGATCGTGATGGGGGAGCTCCACCAGATCGTGACGGAGAGCTTCCTTCTCGCCTGGGAGGCGCTTACTCCCGGCACCGCGTTCGAGGGGGCTGACCTGGAATTGAAGAAAGTCCCCCTCGCGATCCGCTGCCGCGCCTGCGGGTGGGAGGGACGGATCGAGGCCCCGTTCTTTCTCTGCGGGCGCTGCGGGAGCGGGGAGGTCGATACCACGGCGGGCAGGGAACTGTACATTGAAGACATGGAGATAACGGACGATGAACCTGAAGGTCTATAGGAACGTGCTCAGCGCGAACGAGGAATGGGCGGCCCGGACCAGGGCTTTCCTGGCGGAAAAGCGCGCCGTGATGTGGAACGTGATCGGCTCTCCCGGTTCGGGAAAGACGGCGCTTCTCGAGCGCCTTGTCCCGCTGCTCCGCGACCGCCTGCCCTGTTTCGTGCTCGAGGGGGACGTGGAGACCACCCAGGACGCCGAACGGCTGCTGGCGCTCAAGATACCCGCCGTGCAGATCCTCACCCACGGCGCCTGCCACCTGGGGGCGGAAACCGTTTACCAGGCCCTCTCGGAGCTCCCCCCGGAGAAGGAAGGCGGGGGGGCCTGCGTGTTCGTGGAAAACGTCGGCAACCTCGTCTGCCCGGCCGAATTCGACGTCGGTGAAACCGGCAAGATCGCGGTCTTGAGCGTCACCGAGGGCGAGGACAAGCCGCTCAAATACCCGCTCCTCTTCCGGGAGGCGCTTGCCGCTGTCATTTCCAAGGTCGATCTTGTCCCCCACCTGCCGGTGAGCCTGGAACGCTATCGGGACAACATCCGGGCGGTCAACGCCGACGTTCCCGTCTTCGAGTGCTCGGCCGTCTCGGGAACCGGGACCGACCGGCTCGCGGAATGGCTCCTTGGACGTCGACCCTGAATTCCGTATATTATGAAATCACGACCATGATCACCAAGCGCATCATTGTGAAAGGCGTCGTTCAAGGGGTGGGGTTTCGTCCCTTCGTCTACAACCGGGCCTCCGGTCTGGGCCTCCGGGGGACCGTGGCCAACACCACCCGCTGCGTGGAGATCCTGGCCCAGGGCACCGAGGCGGCCGTGGCCGCGTTGGAGACGGCCGTCAGGGAGACGCCCCCGCCGCAGAGCAGGGTGGAATCGGTGGAGAGCGTCACGGTCGACCACCCCCCCTCCTTCGAAACGTTCACCATTGAGGAGAGCCGCGCGGACGACGTCAGGATCGTCAGGATTTCCCGGGACCTCGCCCTGTGCCCGGATTGCCGGCGCGAGCTCTTCGACCCGGCCGACCGTCGCTACCTGTATCCGTACATCAACTGCACGAACTGCGGCCCCCGTTTCACCATCGTGCGCGACATTCCCTACGACCGGGCCAAGACGACGATGGCTTCGTTTCCCATGTGCCCCGAATGCGAGCGCGAATACCGCGACCCGGCCGACCGGCGCTTTCACGCCCAACCCAACGCCTGCCACGTCTGCGGACCGCACGTCAGTCTCTGCGACCGCGACGGCACGGTCATCGTCCGCGGGGTCGATCAGTCTTCGGTAGGGGCGCTTCTCGAAAAGGCCGCCTCCCTGCTGGCGGGCGGCGCCGTCATGGCGATCAAGGGGCTGGGAGGATTTCACATCGCCTGCCGGGCCGACGACGAAAAAACGGTCGCCGTCCTGCGCGCGCGCAAACGCCGCGAGCAAAAACCCTTCGCCGTCATGGCGAAGGACGTCGAAGCGGCGCGGCTCATCGTCGAGCTCGGGGAGGACGATGAACGCCGCCTGCTCGCCGTCGACGCTCCGATCCTCCTCCTGCCCAAAAAAAACGGGCACGGGCTGGCGGAGGGGGTCGCGCCCGAATCGTCGACCTTCGGCCTCATGCTCCCCTACACGCCGCTCCAGCACCTCCTCTTCTCGCGAATCGACGTTCCGCTCGTCATGACCAGCGCCAATTTCTCGGACGAGCCGATCGCCCGCCGGAACGACGAGGCCCTGGCGAGGCTTTCTCCCCTCTGCGACTATTTTCTCCTCGGCGAGCGGGACATCCAGACCCGGGCCGACGATTCGGTCGTGCGTCTCTTCCGGGGAAGCGATTACCCGCTCAGACGGGCGAGGGGATTCACGCCCGCGCCCGTCGTGATGCGGACGGCGCTCAAGCGTCCGGTGTTGGCCGTGGGCGCGGAGCTCAAGAACACCGTCTGCCTCGCCCACGGCGACTCGGCTTTCCTGAGCCAGCACATCGGCGACCTCAAGGACCGCGAAACCTACCGGGCGTTCCTGGAGGCGATCAGGCATTTCCTCGCCCTCCTCGACGTGACGCCGTCGCTCGTCGCCCACGATCTGCACCCGCAGTACCTTTCGACGCAGTTCGCGCTCGATCCGCCCCGGGATTTCGAGTGGGCGGCGGCGGCGCTCAAATTCCCTGTCCAGCACCATCACGCGCACATCGCGAGCTGTCTGGCCGAGCGCGGGCTCAAGGGGCCGGTCATCGGCGTGGCGCTGGACGGCACGGGCCTGGGCACCGACGGTACCGTCTGGGGCGGGGAGATTCTCGTCGCCGACCGGGCGCGGTTCGAGCGCCGGGCTCACTTCCACACCGTCGCCATGCCGGGCGGCGATCTCGCCGTGCGCGAGCCGTGGCGGATGGCCGTCGCCTGTCTCAAGGAGGCCGCCGGCGAACGCTGGCGCGGGCTCCTGACGCCTTCGCTCGCGGCCGTTCCCGAACAAAAACTGGCCGTGACGGCGGCCCAGCTCGAGTCGGCGACCTCCCTGCCGCTCACCTCGAGCTGCGGACGGCTCTTCGACGCCGTGTCCGCCCTTGCCGGCGTGTGCCTCGAGGCCCGCTACGAGGGCCAGCCGGCGATCGAGCTCGAACAGGCGCTGGTGCGGGACGGGACCGGAGACGGGAACGGCTACCGCTTTTCGATCGAGGAACGGGGCGACCAGCTCATCATCGACTGGCGCGACGTCGTCCTGGCCGCCGCCCGGGACGCGGCCGCCGGCGTGCCGTCCGCGTCCATTTCGGGCAGATTCCACCGCGGCCTGTCCGTCGTTCTCGTGGAAACCGTCTCCGCCATTGCCCGGCGGACCGGCTTGAAGGACGTCGTCTTGAGCGGCGGTTGCTTCATGAACATGACCCTGCTGGAGGACGTGGCGAGCCGCTGCGCGAACGGCGGACTCAATCCCGTCGTGCACGAGCGCGTTCCCTGCAACGACGGAGGGTTGGCGCTCGGTCAGGCGGTCGTGGCCGCGGAAAACGTGGGTTGATTCGTGATCGAATTTTGATTGCACCGTCGAGAAGATCGGCGAGATATGCAAAAGGCCACGGAGGCACAGAGGACACGGAGAAGAAAAGATTAAAAACAATACGGAGCGCTTTTGTTCTAGAGAGTTCTTTCTATTCCTGTTTATTCCTCCGTGTTCTCCGTGCTCTCTGTGGCTCTTTTTCAGTATGCGAGTATAGATTGAAGGAGCACCGATATGTGTCTGGCCATACCCATGGAAGTAAAAACGATCGACGGGGACAAGGGCGTCGTCGAGGCGGGCGGCGTCACGTATGAAGTGAGCTTTCGGCTGCTTCCCGGGCTCGCACCGGGCGACTACGTCATCGTGCACGCCGGGTTCGCCATCCAGAAACTCGACGCGGCGGACGCCGCCGAATCGATCCGCCTCTTCCGGGAGATGGAAGAAGCGGACGGCGGGACGGAGAATCCATGATCAGGTACATGGAGGAGTTCCGCAGCGCGGCCGGCGCGCGCGCCCTGGCCGAAGATATCCGCCGGTTCATGCCGGAACGCGAGCTCGCGTTCATGGAGATCTGCGGCGGCCACACCCTCACGGCGCTCAAGTACGGGCTGAGGAAACTGCTCCCGGAGAACCTGAAATTGAAGAGCGGCCCGGGCTGTCCGGTCTGCGTCACGCCGCAGCGATACATCGACGCCGCCCTCGCGCTCGCCGCCCGTCCCGGCCTCATCGTCGCCACTTTCGGGGACATGCTGCGCGTCCCGGGGACGGAAGGCTCGCTCCTGGAAGCCAGGGCCCGGGGCGCCGATATCAGGATCTGCCTGTCACCGCTCGAGGCGGTGGATTGCGCCGCAGCGAACCCCGGCAGCGAGATCGTGTTTCTCGGCATCGGGTTCGAGACCACCGCCCCGACCCAGGCCGCGGCCGTGATCGAAGCGGAGGAACGGGGCCTCGGCAACTTCAGCCTGCTCACCGCCCTCAAGACCATGCCCGCGGCCATGCGCGCCCTGCTGTCGAGCGGGTCCGTCGGAATCGACGGGTTCATCTGCCCCGGTCACGTCACGGCCGTCGCCGGCAGCCGCATGTACGAGCCCATCGCGGCGGAATTTCACGTTCCCTGCGTCGTTTCCGGCTTCGAGCCCACGGACATGCTCCGCTCCATTCTCATGCTGCTGCGCCAGGCGGGGGAAGGGCGCGGGGAGGTGGAGAACCAGTACACGCGCGTCGCCGGACGGGACGGCAATCCGGTCGCGCTCGCGGCCATGGCGCGCGTGTTCGCTCCCGCGGACGCGGTCTGGCGGGGCTTGGGAACCATCCCCGGATCGGGACTGGCGCTCAATGACGAATATGCCCGGTTCGACGCCGCCGGAAAATTTCCGGTGGAGCTTCCGCCGCCGCGCGAATATCCCGGCTGCCGGTGCGGAGACGTGATGCGCGGCGTGCTGGAGCCTCCCGGCTGTCCCCTGTTCGCCCGCTCCTGCCGGCCGGACAACCCGCTCGGGGCGTGCATGGTGAGCGCCGAGGGCGCCTGCGGCATCCACTACTCGTACCGGAGCGCCTGAGAAGCGAACCAGCGTTCGCTTTCCGCGCCGGGGACGCGCGCGCCCGACGCTTTGATTCCGCAAAAAGTCTCCGAACGGTTTTGTGAAATAGTACCTTTTTATTTTTCAAAGAATGGATATAATTCTATGGGAACCATATGAACTACATCGTCTACAAGGGAAATTGCTACACGGAGCTGCGCATTCATTTTTCGCCCAAGCTGAACGGCTCCGATTTTTTCAAGATACTCGAGCTCATCGATTTCCCCGTCAAGGAATCCGACAACATCCTGCTCCGCTACGCCCTCACCGAGCTCGTGACCAATTCTTTGCGCGCCCTCCACGAACGGAAAATAGAACGGGAAGTTTCCGTCGAGCTCACGATCTCGGGAAATTACCTGAAAATCGTCGTGAAGGATTTCGGGGGCGGATTCGACCTTTCCATTCTCCCGATCGACATCAATGACGAATCGAAAAAACCGGATTTTACCAGTCTGCGGTTCCAGGAATACCGCGAGCGCCACGGCTTCAATCGCTTCGGCATCGGTCTCGTTTCCGCCAAAATAGCCCTCGACGCGTTTCACATCGTTTTCATCGACGGGGAGGGAAAGGAATGCCCCTGGCTGGGCGAAGGAAGCGTGGCCGGCACGCGCATCACCGCCGCCAAGCGCATGACGAAGGTCGAAAAAACGGCGGAAGTGAAAACCGCCGAGGCCGGAACGTACGTCCGGCGTCTGCAGCGGCACAGCGTCTTCACCAAGGCGGTGGTGAATAATTCGATCGACGGGTATCTGATCGACGTTTCCAAGGAAGGCGCGAAATTGCTGCTCCTGAACCGCGACGGACTGGTTCAGGGCGGGATCATCAGCGTCCAGGTCGACGGTGCCGTCGGATCCGAAAGAAAAATGGTTTTTTGCGCCGTCGTTCGCTGGCTGGAGCAGGAGAAAGCCTTTTGGCAGATCGGAAGCGAGTTCGTGCGCGACGCGTCGTTCCCCCGGGAAGCCGTGGAAAAGCTCGTCAAAGCCGTGAACCAAGATCCGCGCCGCCTGGGCGGCCTGGTGGTGATCGAGGGGACGTGAATCTACTTGTGAAGAATTTATAAGGAAACCAGGAAGCCGGGAAAGGGGAAAATAAAAGGAACTAAAATATGATGAGGATACTGTTTTAATGGAATGGCTCCTCGTAATAAGTGCTTAACCGGTCGATATAATGAAAACAGCTCATTGTATATGGCACGATCTGTTTCCATTGTTATTCGTAACATTTTACCAATGGTACTTTATCTAAACCGTTCCTTCTCGTCCTTCTGTTTCCTGGTTTCCTGGCTTCCTTATCGAATTTCTGCATAAAGGTGAATAAAACAATGAAATCCACCGACAAGACGATCACCCTGGCCCACGGCAATGGCGGGAAGGCCATGCACGAGCTGATCGAGAAGATGTTCCTGCCGGCGCTCGACAACCGTTTCCTGGCGGCGATGCTCGACAGCGCCCTCCTGCCCGCGTCCGGCCGCGGCCTGGCCTTCACGACGGATTCCTACGTGGTGCAGCCGCTGTTTTTTCCCGGCGGCGACATCGGGCGGCTCGCCGTGTCGGGCACGGTCAACGACCTCGCCGTCTCCGGCGCCCGGCCCAAATACTTGAGCGCCGCCTTCGTCATCGAGGACGGATTCCTCCTCCAAGATCTGGCCGCCGTCGTCCGCTCGATGAAAATCGCCGCCGACGAGGCCGGCGCGGCGATCGTCACGGGGGACACCAAGGTGGTGCCGCGGGGCAAGGCCGACGGCCTGTTCGTCAACACGAGCGGCGTCGGCATATGCGAATTCGAGACGGCGCTCTCCCCGCTCGCCGTCAGGCCCGGCGACCGGGTGGTCGTGAGCGGGACGCTCGGCGATCACGCCGCGGCCATCATGAAGGCGCGGGGCGAATTTCCGCTTTCTTTTTCAATCGAAAGCGACTGCCGGCCGCTGTCGGGAGTCATTCTCGGGACCCTCGAACGATTCCCGCCCCCGGCCGTCCGCGTCATGCGCGATCCCACCCGCGGCGGCCTGGCCACGACCCTGGTGGAATTCGCCCGCACTGCCAAACGTTCTATTGAAGTCGACGAAGACTCTCTACCTGTGCGGGACGAGGTGAGGGCCTTGTGCGAATTGACCGGCTACGATCCGCTCTACCTCGCCAATGAGGGCAAGTTCGTCCTCGTGTGCGCGGAAGAGGCGGCCGGGGAAATCGTCTCCTACCTGGGCTCCCGGCCCGAATCAAAAGACGCGGCCGTCATCGGCACCGTCACCGACGATCCCTTGAACCGGGTGTACCTGAAGACGCGGGCGGGCGGCACGCGCATCGTCGACATGCTCGTCGCCGACATGCTGCCGCGTATCTGCTGAAAAAGCGGGAATAAAAAAAACCACCGCTTCCGCCGGTGGTTTTTTTTAGTGAAAAATAAAATCTATAAATCTTACTGAACGGTTTTTTCGGCTTGATTTCCGACGAAGCCGGAAATCAAGCGTGCTCCTCTTCCTTGGCCGTTTGAGCCGCCTTGATGACGTCATCGGCGATCTTGCCCGAAATGGGGCTGTAGTGGTCGAAGTCGATCTCGAACGAGGCGGTTCCCGAGGTGATCGACTTGAGGTCGATCGAGTAGCGCAGGAGCTCGGCCTGGGGCACCTGGGCGCGCACCTCCAGGATACCGCCTCCGATCGGCTCCTGGCCGAGGACCTTGCCGCGCCGGCTGGAGATGTCGGAGAGGATGTCTCCCAGGTAATTTTCATCGACGTAAACGGTGAGGTTCATGACCGGTTCGAGAAGCACGGGCCTGGCCTTTTCCATGGCCGCCCTGAGGGCGCCGCGCGAGGCGAGCTTGAAGGCCATTTCCGACGAATCGACCGGGTGCTCCTTGCCGTCCACGACCTTGGCTTCCAGGTCCACGATCGGGTATCCCGCGAGAATGCCGTGCTCCATGCCTTCGATGATGCCCTTCTCGACGCCCGCCACGTATCCCTTGGAAATCGCCCCGCCGAAGATGGCGTTCACGAATTTGAACTGTTCGCCGCGCTGCAGGGGCGCGATCTCCAAAACGACCTTGGCGTACTGGCCGTGGCCGCCCGTTTGTTTCTTGTGGGTGTACTCGGCGCCGGAGGAAGCCTGCAGGGTTTCCCGGTAGGCCACCTTGGGAATGCGGGTCTCGATCTCGATTTTCTGCTTCTCCCTGATCTTATCGAGGACGATGGCGAGGTGCAGCTCGCCCATGCACGAAACGACCGTTTCCTTGGTTTCGGCGTTAAAGGAGATTTTAAAGGTCGGATCCTCCTCGGCGGCTCTCTGCAGCATCTGGTTGAGTTTGTCCTCCTCCTTTTTCGACGCCGCCGAGATGGCCACGGCGTGAACGGGCTGGGGAATGGAGAGCGGATCGTACTTCACGAGCGAGTCCGGCGCGCAGAGCGTGTCATTGGTGGCGACGCTCTGGAGCTTCAAGAGCACGCCGATGTCGCCCGCTTCGAGCGCGTCCATATCGGTGAGTTTCTTGCCGACCAGGGAATGTAGTTTTCCCGCCTTTTCCTTCTTCTCGCCGCGGACATTGACGAGGTCGCAGTCGTTCGTCAGTTTTCCGGAAACGACCTTGACGAACGACATCCGTCCCGAAAACTGATCGATGACGGTTTTAAACAGGAAGCAGGAGAGGGGCTGGGAAGAGTCGACCCGGCGGACGACTTCCTGGTCCTTCGGGTCGAGCCCCTTGACCTCGCCCCCCGGGGCGGGACAGGCGGTGACGATGAAGTCGAGGAGGGTGACGACGCCGCGGTTGTCCACGGCCGCGCCGCAGAGCACGGGAAAGAGCTTCCCGTTCGCCAGGGCCTTGCGCAGGCCGGTGAGGATTTCCTCTTCTGACAAGGTGCCGGTCGCGAAGAATTTTTCGATGAGCTTGTCGTCGCCCTCGGCCGCCGCCTCGACGAGCGCGTCGCGATATTTCTTGGCTTCTTCGGCCATGTCGGCCGGGATATCCTCGGAGGCGGATTTGGCGCCGTCGCCCGACGTCGAGGCTTTCATTTTCAGGAGGTCGATCACGCCCTTGAACCCGGCGCCCTTGCCGATGGGGATGGAGACGGGAACGAAGGCGGCATTGAATTTGGCCCTCAGGTCGGCCAGGGTTTTTTCGAAATCAGCGTGCTCTTTTTCCATTTTGTTGACGAAAAAGACCCGCGGGTATTGAATTTTGGAAAGGCGTCGCCAGGTCTTGACGGTTTCTATCTGCACGCCCACGTCGGCGCCGACGAGCACGACGGCGCACTCGGCGGCCCGGAAAGCCGCCACCGCCTCGCCGACGAAATCGGCCACGCCCGGGGTGTCGAGCAAATTGATCTTCACGTCGTTCCAGACAAGAGAGGAGAGAGAGGTATGGATCGAAATTTTTCTGGCAACTTCCTCCTCGGTGAAATCGCTCGTCGATTTTCCCGATTCGACCGCCTCCGCCTTGGGAATGGCGCCGCCGGTCGCGAGGAGCTGTTCGGTGAGCGTGGTCTTTCCCGTGCTCCCGTGCCCGCACAGGGCGATATTCCTGATGGAAGAGGTGGCGTAGCTCATACTGGACTCCTTTGTCTGCCCCGAGAAGGGGGTGATGAATTGAGGGTCCCCAAAAAACTGTCGTCTTTTAAGGGTGTGCTTTCCCGTTTCAGGAGCGATTCCCCGGCCGCCCGGGGGCGGCGGAGACGCGTGTTCCTGAGCGCGCGGAGCGTATCGCCCCGGCGCCGGATCCTTCGACGACTTCACACACAGAAGGTCATGGAGTTTTCGGAGGATCCTTTTCTACTGAAAAAGAAAATCGCCGTCACGGGAAATGCCCGCCGTTCCCCGGCGTCGTTTCTAAACGATTGAATCCAGTGGTTTACTATAACTTTGGGTAATGTATTTGTCAATCATGAGGCTGATTTCCGGCTG
>CAZKOS010000010.1:16867-33847 GCA_964554445.1 uncultured Spirochaetaceae bacterium
AATCATTTCGAAGAGATGAGCCGCTGCAAAGAGGCGCGGCATGAAGACGGGAGCCGGAGGAGCTTGTGATGGGACGTTTCGCCGCAGAATAAAATCACGCTGCTTTTGGGAAGGCCGAGGGATTTCGAAAAAAAAGAGATCAGTTCCTTGTTCGCCTTGCCTTTTTCCGGCGGGGCGGAGATTTTCACGACCAGCTCTTCGCCCTGGTATCCCGCGAAACGGTTGCCGGGAGCGGAGGGAATCACTTTGACGGCCAGGGTGAACGAATCAGGCCGCGGTTCGGGCGTGGCGCGCGACATGCCGCCTACACCTGCAGGAGGTCCTTGAGCTTGACAATGGCTTCCGGAACGGAAAGGTCGTCGAAGTTCGTCCGCGTGGAGAAATCCCTGACCTGAACCACGTTTCGCTCGCGCTCGCGGCCGCCAACGATCACGGCGCAGGGGATGCCTTTTTTTTCGGCCAGCGTGAACTGGGCGGCGAGCTTCGCTTTTTCATGGAACACTTCCACGTTGAAGCCCTCGCTGCGCAGCATTTCGGCCAGTTTGTGGTAATAGCTCGCGAGCTCGACGTCGACGACCGGGATGACGAGATGCGTTTTGCCCTTCCAGGAGGGAAGGGTGCCCAGCTCCTCGAGCACCGCGAGCAGGCGATCGATCCCGACCGATCCCCCGATGCCGGAAAGCCTGTCCTTCGAAAAAACCGAGACCAGGTTGTCGTATCGGCCGCCGCTGCACACCGACCCCATTCCCTCGGCGCCGTCCACGAAGGTCTCGAACACGAGGGCGGTGTAATAATCCAAGCCGCGGGTGATGGAGAGATCGAAGGCGAGGCAATCCGCCAGGCCCAAATCGCCGAAGCAGTCGTATATCTCCGCGAGGCGCGCCAGGTGAGGATTTTCCTTCCCGAGAGACGCCGCCATTTTTTCAAGGACCGCTTCGCTCGAATCGACGGGCGCTATGAAATCGAGGAGGGAGGCGGATTTTTCACGGCCGACGAGGGCGGACAGCTCGGCTTCTGTTTTCTCCGGGCCGATTTTTCTCGATTTATCCACGAGGCGCAGAATGTCGGCGGCGTGCTCGGACGCTCCGATCACGGAGAGAAAATCGTTCAGCGCTCCCCGGTGGGAAACGCGGATTTTGAAGCCGTCGATGCGCAGCGCCTTGAAGCTGCGGCACACCACCAGCAGGATCTCGGCGTCGGCGGAGGCCGAATCCGCGCCGACGACGTCGAAATCGCACTGCATGAACTCGCGGTAGCGGCCGGCCTGCGGGTTTTCTCCCCGCCACACCTTCCCGATGTGATAGCGCTTGAAGGGAAAGACGATTCGGGAGCGGTGCTGGGCCAGGAAGCGGGCGAACGGTACCGTCAGGTCGAAGCGGAGCGCCACCCGCCTCCCGCCCTGATCGTCGAACGAATAAATCTGTTTTTCCGTCTCGCCGCCGCTCTTGCCGAGGAGAATCTCCGCGTATTCGAGCGCCGGCGTGTCGATGGGAACGAATCCGAACTGCTCGAAGACCGTTTCCAGTTTCCTGGTCATGGATTTGCGCACGATTTCACTCTCGGGAAGAAAATCCCGAAAGCCCTTCAGGAGCTTCGGCTCGATGGGTGATTTCACTGGCTCTTCCTCTTTCTCCGGCCGGCGGAAGACTTGGTTTTCCGCGGGCGTGCTCAAAGATAATGGGAATGATCGAGATTGTAAAGCGCGAAAAAAAAGCGGCGCACCCGCGTGAGGGCGCGCCGCCGTATTAATTCGAACAAACCGGAGAAGCCTATTCTCCCCCGTCGAGAGGAGCGTCGGTGTTGTCGTCCGGAGAGGGAGACGGCGAGGGAGCGGGAGAGGGGCTGGCCTGGGGAGCGGGAGAGGGAGCGGGACTCGGCGCGGGCGCCGCGTCGGACGCGCCGGCGGTTTCGCTTTGGATGCTCGAAAGGATGGCATCCACCTTGTCGCCGTAGTTTTTGGGGTCCTCCGCCTTGGCGTTTTTGAGATACGTCGTCGCCTTGTCGTAGTTGTTGTCGGCGTACGCGTTGACGCCGACGGCGTAGTTGATGAGCGCCGCCGGAGCCTTGAGGTCGAGGGCCTTCAAGTAGAGCGTTTCCGCCTGCCCGTAATCCTTTTTATTATAGCTGATCAAGCCCAGGTAATAATACGGGATATAGTTGTCCGGGTTTCGGTCTTCGGCCTTGGTGAATGTTTCCCGGGCCTTGTCGAGGTCGTTGGCGCTGTAGTAGGAAACGCCCTCGGTCACCAGGTCGGAAAACGTCTTGAGTCCGTCGTAATAGTCCTTGAAGGCGGCCTCGAGCTTGTCGACCCCGTACCAGCCGAAGGCCTTGTCCATGACCCGTTGGGAGTTGTCTTTGACGCTCAGGGCGGGATCGAGGGCGGCGATGCTGTCCCAGAGGATCCGGTTGACGTTCGTGTCGGGGCTGTGGAGCAGGAAATAGACCATCCCCCAGGCCTCGGGATAGAACGAAGCAAGCTGCGCCTGCGCCTCCGTCTTGTCGATGACCAGAAAGGAGTTGAAGTCGATGAGGGAATTATCCGCGTCCCCCTTGATGAGCTTTTTCAGGCTGGTGAGCCAGATGAGGTCCGTCGGCAGCTCGAATTTATTTTTCTCGGCGTCGAACTGGGATTGTTCGAAATAAGCGGCCAGACCTTCCTGCAGCCAGAGGGGCGGATTGGCGACGTAGGCTTTCAGGAACTGCACCGCGCCCTGATGGAGAAGGGCGGTATTGAAGTCGGCCTCGACGGTCTTCCGGAAGCCGACGAGCTCGCACCTGGCCAGGTCGGTATAGTGGATGTAGACGAAATCGTCCTTGGTCTCCTTGACGACGGATTTCAGGTACGCGTCGAACCCGCTCTTGTCAGAAAAGATGCGCACTTTGAGCTTGACCGGCAATTTGGCCAGGTCGAAATGGAGCACCGAATTGTAGAGCTCAAGGCAGCTTTCCATCTTCGCGCCGAACAGGCGGGCGTCCTCGTCCGAGCCCTGGTAAAAAATCCGGTAGTGATCCGAATTGACCTGGGCGATCGCGCCGCCGGGAGCGGTCGTGTCGGCGTTTACGAACAGGAGCGACGCCGCCGCCAGCGCGATCAGTTTCGGCAATGTCTTCATACGTTCCCCCTCTTTATGTTAAGCATAGTGCGGTGAAATCAGCCTGTCAAATGAGACGTTGCGGCTCATGATGTCCTAGTATCGGTCAAATCGAGCTTAAGATGGAGTACCGTATAAAAAAAATTCAAAACGGTATCTGCGCCTGAAGGTCCCTACGGGCGATTATCGGGTTAACCGCGATTCCTTCGCTCTATTTTCGAAATGAGGAGGTCCACCCGGTGAAGGTGAATCCCCGAAAACCCCTCGATGCTTTCAATCAAATACTTTTGCAGCTCCGGGATCGAGCTGGAGAGCTCCGTTCCGTAGGGCACGCGCATGTGCAGGGCCAGGACGTAGCCGTGCGCTTCGCGCCGGACGATCAGTTTTTCGATTAACAGCGAGGGGTTGTATTCGCTCACGCAGTGAAGCGCCATCTGGCTCAAGGCCGCCTCGGAAATCTCCAATTTCCCGCGCCGGCTGAATTCCGGGCGAACCACCGTCTTTTCGAAAACGCTGCGTTTGCTCGATCGCAGGAAACGCCGCTCGAAGAACACCTTGACGGTTTCGTAAATGAGATGGGCGAAATCGCGCTTGATCTCCAGGGCCGGAACCGGAACGACGTGCTTGCCTTCCGTTTTACGGGCGCGCATGGCGATCCGGATTTCGTCCTCGGTGGCGATGTCCTGGATATTGATGACGCGCACCGGCGCGGGAAGCTCGAGCCGCCGGGCGATGCGGGCCACCATCCCCAGGGAGGTGCCCAGAATGAGGATCCGCTTGAATTTGTGGCGCTTGAGCGCCTCGATCGTCTGGCGTTTCTGCCTTTCATCGGTGAAGAGGGCGGTTTTGATGGCGGTGAGATAGGCTTTCTCGCTTTTCGCCGACCGGCCGGCGATGATCTTCTGGTCATGGATGAGAAGGCCGTCGTCGAGGATGAGCTCGATGTTGTATTTCCGGGCGATCAGGGCGGCGCGAAAACTCTTGCCGGTCCCGCTCCGGCCGATGAGGGCGAACACCTGGATTCCGCGGATCATCCAGAGGAGATGGTAATAGGCGGCGGCGAAGATGTTCATAAATGGTGAGGATTTCCTTTCAACCTAAACGTACATTCTCTGATCCGGTTTTCCAAGAAAACATGCGTCGGATCGCCGGGAGAGTCAAGGGAAACGCCGCCTCTCCACGACGATCGGGTGACGTTCCACTTTACTCCAGGATTTCACGGCATTGACGGTAGATCGCGGCGACCGCCGCTTTCCCGAACAATTCCTCTATCGAGCTCCGGCCGAACCGATCGAGCGGCGCGACAAAAGAGGGAAGGTCGAGCTCTTCCGACCGCACCGCCAGCCCCAGGCTGTGCAGCAGGTAGCGCGGACGGTCGGCGGCGCCCCCGTACTTGACGTCCCCCGCCAGGGGCCGGCCGCGGCGGGCCGCTTGGAACCGGAGTTGGTGGGTCCGCCCCGTCGCGGGCAGAAAGAGCACGAGGGAGAACCGTTTGCCCGGCACGACGGGCACGACCCGCGTGCAGGCGGCCCGTGCCTGCGCCGCGCCCGGCCGGGCCCGAACCGTGACTCTCCGCCCGTCGTCACGCTCGAGAAGATCCTCCCACTGCTCGGCGCGGCGAATCTCGCCCTCCACGAGGGCGCAATATACCTTCACGACCCGGCGCGCGTGAAAACTGCGGGCCAGGGCCCGCGCCCCGAAGAGCGACAGACCGAAAAGCAGGACGCCGCTGGTGTTGCGGTCGAGCCGGTGCGCCGGGCCGGGCCGGAAGGAGAGGGAATCCGCCGCCCCGCCGTATCCGGCGGCGACGAGCTCGCCGAGCGAATCCGGTCCGTGGACGAGCGCCCCGTACGGCTTGTTCAGGGCGAGGACGTGTTCGTTTTCGAAAAGGACGAGCGCGGCGAGGCGCCTGCGCCCTTCGCTTCGCGGCGCGGCGCGTCCCACAGCGGCCTCCCGCGTCAGAGCCGCCAGGTCGGCGGCGACGTCGATGCGGTCGCCCGGCTTCAGCCGGTAGTCGTGGGGAACGGGCTCAAGGTTGACCTTCACCCGTCCGCGGCGGATGAGACGGTACACCCCGCTCAAGGCGAGGCGGGGAAAGTACCGGCGCAGGACGCGGTCGAGGCGTTTCCCGTCGTCGTCCGGACCGGCGAAGAGCGGCTCAGTTTTTTCCGTCATTCGACCCGGCGGGCGTCGGGGAGGGCCCGACGACGTTGTTCATGAGCGTCTTCAGGTCGTTGGCGACGCTCTCCATGTTTTCGGATATCTTCTTGAGGTTGCTCAAGGTGACTTTCATGTCCGCGGTGGTCTCTTTCTGGTTCAGGAGCGTGACGACCGAATCCTTCGACGACAGGTTCTCCAGGATCGTCGTCATGGCGGTCGAGCTGCGCTCGAGATTGTCGAGGAGGACGGAGAGTTTTTTCAGGATCGAGGGACCCTTCCCCTTGTCCTCGCTCATGTACTCCTTGAGCGAGGCGGAGGCTTCCCTGATATTGGCGATCGCCTCGTGGATGTCGTTCTTGTTTTCGCTCAGGATGTCGGCGAGCGTGCTCATGGCGGTGGTGAAATCCTTGATGAGCGTGTCCGAGGAGAGCAGGAACGAGTCGAGGTTCTTGATCGGCTCTCCGGTGAGCTTCTCTCCGCCCGCGATGAAGGGGCCCTCCGCGGCGGGCAGCACCTCGACGTACTGGTCTCCGATGAGGCTGCCCGACATGACGAGAAACCGGGAATCCTTCCGTATCTTCATGTTGGGGTAGAGGGTGACCGTGACGATGACCGTCCGGTTGTCCTCCGGGTTGATGGCGATGCCGGTCACCGTGCCGATGCGCACGCCGGCCATGCGCACGACCGCTCCGGTGGTGAGCGATCCGACGTGATCGAATTTGAGATAGAACACCGGGCCGGAGAAGACCTGCACCCTGAACACCATGAGAAACACGACCGCGGTGATGGCGAGTGCGATCGCGCAGATGAGGACGACCTTGAAGACCTGCCTTTTAGTGACTGCCATGGTTGTTGTGCACCCTTTCCCGGTTGTGGATGAAATATTCGTAAATGGGAGATTGCGTCTCGAAGGCCTGATCCCGGCTTTGAACCGCCACCAGCTTTCCGCCGTCGAGGAGGGCGACGCGTTCGCCGATGTAGTGCGTCAGGTCCACGTCGTGGGTGACGATGAGCGAGGTGATCTTCATCTCCCGCCTGAGCTTCATCATCATGGACTCGACGATCCCGGCGCTCGTCGGGTCCAGCCCCGTGGTGGGCTCGTCGTAGAGAAGGTATTTCGGCTCGAGGATCATCGCGCGGGCGAGCGCCACCTTCCGCTTCATGCCGCCGGAAAGCTCGTCGGGAAAGGCGTGGATGAATTCGGGCATTTCGACGATCTCGAGGTAGCGGCGCACCTTTTCCTCTATTTCCGCGCGCGGGCAGAGGCGATGGTACCAGAGGGGGAAGGCCACGTTGTCGAACACGTCGAGCGAATCGAAGAGGGCCCCCTCCTGCAGCAGCAGCCCGATTTTTCTCCGGATGCGGAGGAGATCCTCGCGCCGGGCGACGGTGATGTCCTCGTCGTCGATATACACGTGTCCGCTGTCCGGTTTCAGGAGCCGGGTGACGCACTTCAAGAGCACCGATTTCCCGATGCCGCTCCTGCCCACGATGACGAGCGAGTCCGAGTCCGGGATGTCGATGGTGACGCCGTCGAGCACCTTGTTCTTCTCAAACGATTTGTGAAGGTCGACGATGCGTATCATAGCGTGTCCATGAACCAGCGGCTGTAGGTGACGAAAACCGCCGTGACGAGCTGGATCACCAGCACGTACATGAAGTTGATGACGATGGATTTGGTGGTGGCCTTGCCGAGCTCCGTCGCGCCTCCGGAAAAATAGAACCCGACGGCGCAGGCGTTGAGCGAGATGAAAAAGCCCATGATCGCCACGCGCACGAAGGCCTGGATGATGGTCCCGGGCTTGATGAACATGAAGGCGTTGGCGAAGACGGTGGCGAAGGTGATGTTGAACCACATCTGCAGGAAAAAAGCCGAGGCGAGCAGGGTGATGCCGATGGAGATGGAGAGCAGGAGGACGATGCTGAACACGGAGGCGACCACGCGCGGAATGACGATGTGCTTCAAGGGCTCCACGGCCATCATGCGCTGGGCGTCGAGCTGGCCGCTCATGGCCATGGAGCCGATCTCGACGGTAAAGGCGGTGCCGACGCGGCAGGCGTAGAGCAGGCCGACGAGCAGGATCGTGAACTCGTGCAGGATGCCGAAGGTGGCCGCCGGACCGATGTAGGTGACCGCCCCGTAGAGCGACCCGAAATACCCGCCCAGCCAGGCGATGAACATGCCCATCACCACCGAGCCGAGAACGATCGTCAGGAATCCCTCGAGCAGGGTGCGTACGAACTGCTCGGCGACCTGGATCGCGTTGAAGGGACGGCGGAAGATCCAGAAAAAGAAATTCCTGTAGATCGACAAAATGGATTTGGCCGTGAGAGACCACTCCCCGGACGCGCGATCCCCTGTGTTTAACATACTCGACCTAAATTGTAACGGGAATCGTGAATGTGTCAATAAAGCCGGTGGAAATTATTTGCTGCTTCTTCAGAGAGAACGATTTTCGTTATGAGGATTGAAATCAGGAGAGGACGCGGAGAACGCTCCTCCGTGGCCCCGGGAATGGAAATTTACCCGGGGATGAGCGGCCAGTATTGACAATTTTTCAAAGGAAAGCGAAACTTGCACGTCGTTGGCGGGAGCATGAAAAGGCGGGTAGGGAAGGGAGCGTTCGGCGGTCGCGGATGCGGAAGAGGCTTCGTCTCTCCCGCATCCGCCGCCGTCCGCTCCCGACGGATTTTATGGATCATATCAATGCTTTATTGAAGAGTCCGATATTTCTGGCGACGGTGTTCAGCTGGTTCCTGGCGCAGGTGATGAAATCGATCATCGAAATCACCAAGAACAAGCCGCGCAGCGCCTTGAAGATTCTCAAGTATATTTTCTGGACCACCGGCGGCATGCCGAGCAGCCATTCCGCGGTGGTGGCGGCGCTCGTCACGTCCATCGGCTTCAAGCTGGGAGTCGGCGATCCGCTTTTCATCGTCACGTTTTTTTACGCGCTGCTCGTCATCCGGGACGCGCTCGGGGTGCGGAGGGCGGCCGGCCTCCAGGCGAACACCCTGAACAAGCTGATCGCCGTCCTGAAAAAGGAAAGAAAACGGCTTTCCGTAAAACCGGTGAAAGAAATCAACGGCCACAGCGTCTCGGAGGTGGGAGTGGGAGCCGTCCTCGGCTTTTTCATCGCATTGGCATTCTGCATGTTGTAATCGACAGAGGGACATGAAAGGAAAAACTCACGACCGGACGGCGAAACGGGGCGCACCCGCTCGATCCGCGACCGGCGGCGCGAAAGCGAAAAAGAAGACGAACCACCCGGTCAGGCCCGGGGCGACCCGGCGTCCGCCGCGGGAAGCGGTGCGCGTCCCGCTCCCCGCTTCCCGCGCGAAGAAAGGGACGGCGGCGGCGAAGGCGCTTTCGCTCTTCACCCTGACCGCCTGCGCCCTCCTTCTCGGATTCGACCTGTTGTTCGAGATTCCCGCCCCGACCCTTCCGGCGTTCAAGGGATACGACACCGTGCTCTACCGCGGAGCTCGGCCCCTCTCCGAGGTGGCGGCCTTCATGCAAAAACAGCCCGGGATCGAGGCGGTCGTCTCCCGGGCGACCGCGGAAGTGCTGTACACCGATTTTTCCGGCCTTGCCGTTGTGCCCCTCGGGCAGGTCGCCAAGCGGTTCGACGCGCTCGATCCCCGCTACGACGAGTATATGAAACAACTCGGGAGATACTTCACCTTCCGCGAGGGGGGCTCGCGCTGGGACGTGCTCTACGTGGCCACGTCGCACAATTCGCTGTCCCTCTCCCTCATCCTCAACCGGATCGAGGGCACCGGGCCCGCGGACTGGATCCTCGACGAGTCGGGCCGGGAGGGTCCGATCGTCATCGTCGCGCTGCTCGGAACGGTCTTTTTTTTCGCCCTGTTCTCCCTCTCCCGGCGGTCCGTGTTCCACCTGCTGGCGGCCGCCGGAATTCTCCCCTGGCTCCACGCCCTGGCCGGAAGCGGCAGCGGGGTGTTCGTCCTTTTTTTCCCGGTCGCCGCCGCCTGGTGTTTTTTTATGAGGGAATTCATATCGTATTGCGACAATGAAATTCCGGCCGGCCGGACCAATTCCGAAAGACGGCCGCTTCTCGTGCGGCTCGGATTGTTCGGCGGGATGCTGATCGTCGCGACGGGCTGCGCCGCGTTCGGGACGGGACAGCCGGCGCTCGTCGCGCTCGCCGTCCTGTGTCAGGCGGCCGCCGCGGCCGCCTACTGGACGTCGCGCCGGCTCCTCGTCCGGCTCAAGGCGTATCTCAAGAAAAAAGCGAGGTCAAAATCCTTCACGGCTTCTCCGCTCCTCGCCGGCCTGGGCCGTTTCGAACCCGGTCCACACCGTTCCCCCGGAAAAGACAGGGGCGCGGTGCACGCCGTGGTCGTCATCCTCTGCCTCGCGTATCCGATTCTCCTCATGGTCCCGGCTTCGAGCTCCGTGAGCTTCCCCGTTCCCCGGCCGGTCGCCCCCGGCCTGCCCGTCAGCATGAGCTCGATCAGGCGCTTGAGCGAGGCGAAATCGGCCGACTCGCTGCCCGACCTTTCGGATTTCGTGAGACACGCCGCCTTCCAGGAGCGTCTCGCGTACGAGCGGCGCCCCGCGTACGCCATCCCCGCCCCCGGCGAAGGAATCGTGCTTTCCGAATACGGGACCGACCCCTCCGGCGGGGAGGTGATGCGGTCGGAGAAAAAAATCCTCTCCTTCGACGACGACTGGCTGCGCGGGCTGGAGAAACGGGCCGGACGCTCCTCGATCGCGAGAATGCTCTTCGCCCAGGGTCAATGCCTGTCCGTGGTTTTCGCCCGGGAGACCCGCGTCAATGCGTTCGGGGAGGGCAACTGGACAATCCTCGTGATCTTTAGTATCGTACTGATTCCGCTGTTATTGCTGCAGTACACGCCGTTTCCCGATCTCGTGTACGGAAAGAGAAAAAGTATTCGTCCGACCGGGAGGAAAAAACGATGAGCCGATCCTTGACGTTCGCCCGGGGCGGAGTCGAACCGCTCGATTTTAAATCACTCACGTCACACCTTCCGATCGCCAATGCGCACATCCCGGCCGTCGCCGTCGTCCCCCTCCGCCAACACGCGGGCGCCCCGGCCGTCGCCCTCGTCTCCCCGGGAGACCGGGTGAGGGAGGGCATGCTCATCGCCCGCGCCGACGGGTACCTCTCCGCCAATATCCACTCTCCCGTTCCCGGGCTGGTGCGGGAGGCCGGCGAGCTGACGATGCCCGGCGGCGGACGAAGCCGGACCGTCGTGATCGAGTGCGCGGGAGAGTTCGACCGCTCGGGGAAGATCCTCAACCGCATGCCGTGGGAAGGCCTCGACGCGGCGACCCTGAACGCCCTGCTGGCCGAAATGGGCGTGGTCGGCCTGGGGGGGGAGGGGTGTCCCGTCCACGCCAAATACGCCGCCTGCGAGGGGCGGCCGGTGGAAACACTGATCGTGAACGGGGTCGAATGCGAACCGTACCTCACCGGCGATCACCGGCTCATGCTGGAGAAGCCGGCCGAGATCCTCGAAGGCGCCTCCATCGTCCAAAAGATAACCGGCGCCCGCGCCGTGATCATCGCCGTCGAGGAGAACAAAGCCGACGCCGTCGCGGTGCTGCGTGAAAAAATCGCGGAGAAGGCGCTGCCGTTCGCCCTCGCCGCGGTACAGGCGAAATATCCCCAGGGCGAGGCCGGCCTTCTCCGGCACGTGCTCCTCGGCGAACGCGCGGCGCGCCCCGCGACGCCGGGCGCGAGGACGATCGTCTCCAACGTGGATACCGTCTTCGCCGTCTACGAGGCCGTCGTCTGGAGAAAACCGCTCATCGAGCGCGTCGTCACCGTCTCGGGCTCGGCGGTCGTCCGCCCGTCGAACGTCAAGGCCAGGATCGGAACGAAAATAGGCGAGCTGTTCGACGATTGCGGAGGATTCACCGAGCCGCCCGGCCGGATCGTCATGGGCGGACCGCTCCTGGGCAGCGCGGTCGTCGACCTCGATACCCCCCTCACCAAGCTCACGACCGGCCTGATCGCCCTGAACAGGCGGGAAGCGGCCGTCTCCGCCGATCACGCCTGCATCCGCTGCGGGCGCTGCATCCGCGCCTGTCCCTGGGGCCTGGCACCGACGTCGATCGTCAAATTACTCAAACGGGAACGAATCGCGGAAGCGATCGAAGAGGGTTTGAACGACTGCGAGGAATGCGGCTGCTGCGCCTACGTGTGTCCGGCGCGCATCCCGCTGCTCGCCTACTTCAAAAAGGGAAAGAGGGACGGCCGCGCTCCCTCCCGGGACGAAGCGTCATGATGAAATCCGAAAAACGGCCCCTCGCCCCGGCCGCCGCCCCGCACATCGCCGAAGGCACCGGCGTCCGGACCGTCATGTGGACGGTGTCCGCCTGCCTGGCGCCCGCGCTCGTCTGGGGCCTGGCCCAGTTCGGCGCGCGCGCCGTCCTCGTCGCGGCGACGGCCCTGGCGGGCGCCGTTCTCACCGAGCTGGCGATCAATGCGTTCCGGGGGAAGGTGACGATCGGGGACGGATCGGCGTTTCTCACGGGGCTCGTCATCGGCATGAGCCTGCCGCCGGCCGTCCCTGTCTACGTCCCGCTCTGCGCTTCCGTTTTCGCCGTGGCCGTGGTCAAGCACGCCGCGGGCGGGCTGGGGGCGAACTGGATGAACCCCGCCATGGCCGGCCGGGTGTTCGTGCTGCTCTCCTTTCCGGCGGCCATGCGCGCCTGGACGGCGCCGGCCGCGATCGGCGCCGGCGGCGGTCCTTCGTTGGACGCCCTCACCGGTGCCACGCCCTTGGGCGCCGTGAAAACCACCCTGGCGACCGTCGGCGCGAACGCGGTTTCACCGGACGCGGCCGCTTCCGCCTTGCGATCGCTCGGCGGTCCCGCGACGCTCCTGGCTGCCGGGCACTACCCCGTCACCGCCTTCGACGCGCAGCTGAGCGCCTGGCTCGGCGGACTGTTCGGCGTAAACGTGCGGCCGGGCTACTTCGACCTGTTTTTCGGCAACGCGGCCGGGTCGATCGGTGAAATTTCCATATTCCTTTTGCTCGCCGGCGCGGCCGTGCTTTTCGCGCGGAAAATCATCTCCTGGGAGATACCCGTATCGCTCTTGGGCGCGTTCGCCCTCCTGATCTGGGCCTTCGGAGGGCTGCCCTTCCACACCGGCCTTTTCAGCGGCGACGTCCTTTTCCATCTTTTTTCCGGCGGAATCGTTTTCTGCGCGTTTTTCATCGCGACCGATTACGTTTCCGGGCCGCTCACCCGCCCGGGGAAAATCATTTTCGGAGCCGGCGTCGGTCTCGTCGCCTTCCTGATCCGCGCGGCCGGGGTTCTGCCGGAGGGAGCGTCGGTGGCGATTATTTTCATGAACATGTTCGTGCCCCTCATCGACCGGCTCCTGAAGCCGAAGCGGACGGCGATCGTCCGGGAGAGAACGCCATGAACCGGGCCGATTTTCAGACACTGGTCCGGCCGTTCTTGAAGTTGGGCGCCATCGTCGTCGCCTCGGCGGCCGTGGTCGTGGCGGTCGGTCTCGCGACGGCGCCGGCGATTCAAGACAAGACCGCCCGGGCGGAAGCCGACCGCCTGAAAGAGGCGGCCGGCGGTCTTCTTCCGGGGAGTCGATACGCGGCGTTTCCGCTGACCATGAGCCGCTCGGTCTTCGACGAACAGCTCCTCAAGCCCTGCCCGAACGACGCCGCGCGCCGCCGGATATCCGCCTGCTACGAAATGCTGCCGGACGACACCGTCGTCCTCAAACGCGGCCTGCCGGAAGGCGACCGCCTCGCCTTGTCCCTCCTCATCGACTCGATCGGATACCGAAACGAGGGAGCGGTGCGCGCCTACTACCCGATCGAAGGCTCGGGCTATAACGAGGGATACCTGCTCGAGCTGCAGGCGCGCTGTTTCGGAGGCGATTTCAATCTGCTGGCCCGTTTCGGAACCGACGGGGTCCTCAGGAACGCGGTACCGGCCGCTGATATGCCGGCCCCCGGGCCCTGGAGAGAACGCGCGACGGTGATCCGGTTGCTCGGATTTTTCATCGGCGCGAAAGGAGCGGGGATCCCGGTCACGGGGGAAGCGCTCCCCGGAAAGGCCGGCGACGCCGTGACCGGCGCGTCTGTCACGTTCCGGGGGTTGGGGATCGCCCTGCGCGAGGGTTCCCGGTTCGTATCGCGCCTGGGAGGCTATTAGTGTTGAAGGATTTTACCAAGGGCTTGATCAGGCGGAATCCGGTTTTCATCGTCCTCGTCGGGCTGTGCCCGGCCCTGGCCGTCACGGTTCAATTCGCCAATGCGCTGGTCTTGGGAGCGTGCGTCTTGGGAGCGCTCCTTTTCATGAGCTTGTTCGTCTCCCTGCTGAGGAATTTCATCCCGGCGAATTTCCGGGTGCCGGCCGTCCTCCTCATGCTCACCGCCCTCGCGACCGCGGCCGACCAGCTCCTCAAGGCCCTCGCGCCCGCCCTCTCCGCGCGGCTCGGCATCTACGTACCGCTCATCGCGGTGAATTGTCTCATCCTGGGGCGCGCCGGCACCTTCGCTTTTGCGCACGCGCCGGGCCGGTCCGTGCTCGACGCCCTCGGCATGGGAACCGGCTTTACGCTGGCCCTGGGACTGATCGCTCTGGTCAGGGAAATGGTCGGATCGGGCACCATCACGCTCCTGCCGATCTCGGCTGCCGATCCTTCCGCCGGAGTCGTCGCCGTTCCCGGTTTGTCCGAAGTTCCCGTGGCCGTCATCGCGGGGCCGGTGGGGGCGTTTCTGACGATCGGATTTCTCATGGGACTTTTCAATGCCCTCCGCGCGGCCCGGGAAAAAGCGAAAGCCGCGCGGGCGGCTTCCCCGGAAGCCGGGGAGGGGAAGGGCCGAACCGAAGCCGAAGGGGAGCCTGAAGCATGAGCGTTTTCAGCATCATCGTCACGTTCGCCTTCACCGGGAACATCGTTTTCATCCAGTTCCTGGGCTGGTGTCCCCTTGTGCGTCCCCCGAAAAAAATGCCGATCCTGATCGGCTCCGCCTGCGCCATCGCCTTCGTCATGACCTGCTCGTCATTCGTCGCGCAGGTCGTCGGTCGTTACCTGCTCGTCGGTCCCGTTCTCTCGACCTTTCGAATCATGTTCTTCGTGCTTCTCGTCACCGGATTTCTCTACGCGACCGAGCGTATCGTGCGCAGGTTCTGGCCCGCGCTCCGTCTGGCCCTGGGCGCGTCCGTTCCGGCCGTTGGCGCCAACTGCGCTCTTCTGGGCACGGTTTTTTTGGTCCTCAAAAACGACTTCACGCCCGCCGAGGGAGCGCTCGCCGGTTTCTCGGCGGGCGTGGGGTTCTTTCTCGCCCTGCTCATCATGTCCGTCATCAAAGAGAGACTCGATCGGGAAAACGTCCCCCGCGCCCTCCGCGGAGCGCCGCTCGCCTTCATCACCGCGGGACTCGTCTCCCTGGTGTTCGTGGCCCTCGACGCCGCCCTCCTTTCACACCTCTTCGGTTGAGCCGACGGAACGACGCGTCATGCCCTTCATGAATCGATCGTCCTCGGCCTCGGGGATCATCTCAACTTTTTCAAAAAGGCCTTGCACCGGCGGAGGAGACGGGTGTAAAATGTGTGCTTCGCGTACAGTGAACGGACGATTGTTTCTCCGAGTTCAAATGGGGGTTTTTATGTCGGCCGTTGAAAAAAACCGCCATCCGGTACACGGAGGAAATCATTCATGAAAACCATACACCTCGTGTTCGGGGTGCATTGGCACGCGCCGCTCGGCTACAGCGGTCACGAATTCGAAGCCGTCTACCAGGATACCTATAAGCATTTCTTGAGCACGTTGTACGAGATAGAAGAGCTGCCCGTGGTGCTTCATTATTCGGGCATCGTCCTCGAATTTCTCGAAAAAAACCATCCCGAGTATCTGAACCTCCTCGATGAAATGATGAAGCGCAAACAGGTGGAGCTCATCGGCGGGGGGTTTTACGACCCCATGCTCCCGATCGTTCCGCTCCTTGATAAAATCGGACAGATCGAGCTTTGCACGACCTACCTGCGCTCTCATTTCGGAAAACGTCCGCGGGGCCTGTGGCTGCCGGAGCAGGCCTGGGAGGCGACGCTTCCCAACACCCTGAAAAGCTGCGGTATCGAATACACCTTTCTCAATGAAAGCGCCTTCCTCTCCGCCAATTGCCCGCCCGAGGATCTTTTCTACCCGCACCGGACGGAAGAGCACGGCAAAAGCATCACGGTATTTCCGCTCACCCTGCGGCTCAAGGATCTGCTCTTCAGGAAAAGTCCCCGCGAGGTGATTCGCTATTTGAGGCGGACGGCCTCGGAGGACGGGGAGCGCGTGATTTCGCTCCTGATCGACGGCGATTGCTATACCAAACGTTTCGTGCTGCCGAAGGGACGGAAAAGTTACAACTGGCTCAAGGAATTCCACAACCGCCTCAAAGACAACGGCGACACCATCATTCCCGTCGTACCTCAGGAATACCTGAAGACGCGGAACGTGATGCGTAAAATCTACTTTTCCGGCACGTATTCCGACGCCGTCACCCGCGCCGCCCAGCGCCCCCCCTACGCGCGCCGTCAATCCCGCCGGGCGGACGCGCCGTCCGCGTCCAATTTCAAACAGGTCTTCAACAAATACCGGGAGAGCAACCTTCTGTACGCCAAAATGATGTACACCCATTTGACGGTCCATCAGATGCGGGGGGACAAATCGAGGAAAAAAAGCGCGCTCGAGGAGTTGTGGCGCGGTCAGTGCCACTACGGGTACTGGCACGGACGGCACCTGGGCATATACGACAGCGCCCTGCGCAAGGAAATCTACAAGAGCTTCATCACCGCCGAAAAATACACGCGGATCAAGGGCTCCTTCCTCTCGTCGATCATCACGGCGGATTTCGACTTCGACGGGGAACCCGAGCTTCTCTACCAGTCGAACGAGATGAACGTCTACATCCACCGCCAGAACGGCATGATTTTCGAGCTCGACTACATTCCGGTCTGCTGGAACTACGCCGATACCCTGTCCCGGATCAGGGAATATTACCACCGGGACGGCATCGATTCGTTCGACGGATATCCGCGCAAGGCCTTCGTCGAGCATTTTTTCCGGTTCAAGAAAGACGGCTCGCCCCGCAGTTTGAGCGACCGCATCGTCGACGTCTGCCCGTGCCCGGGCGCCGAATACGAGCTCAAGGAATTGAAGCGCGAGCAGCGGCAGATTCTTTTCTGCTACCGCGGCTGTCTGGACGGCCGGAAGAAAAAGACGCTCGTCGAGCTGGAAAAACGCTACTCCTTCAGGAAGAACACGGTCGTGATCGATTACCTGGTGCGCAATACGGGCGACAGGAATTTCGACGTTGAATTCGGCACCGAGGTCAACCTGGCCTTTCTCTCGGCTCTCAAGGAAAACCTGAAACTCTTCGATTCCTCGAAAAAGACGAGCAGCGAGCTCGACGCCGCGGCGGGCGAGCGCTCGGCGGTCCGGAAAGTCACCGTCGAGGACAGGCTCAACAGCGTCGTTCTCGAGCTGTCGTCCGCCAAACCCTGTACGCTGATCAATCACAGCGTCTATTCACACGCCCGCGAGAACGGGAAGATCAAGCCTCAGTTCCAGGCGCTCTGCCTCTTCCCCTCCTGGGGAATCAGCCTGGAGCCGAACGAGACCTGGGAAATGACGTTGGAGCTCTCGCTCCAGAAGATGTAAATATCCGCAAAGGAAATGAATTCAATAAGGAATCCAGGAATCCAGGA
>CAZKOS010000010.1:33947-35233 GCA_964554445.1 uncultured Spirochaetaceae bacterium
TCGAGCGACGAGAGGCAGGCGTCGATCCACTTCTGCGTTTCCACGTAATAGTATTGTTGCGCCAGGACGAATTGGAGCAGCGCTTCCCGCGGCTGACCGTGCAGGTAATAGGCCTGGCCGAGGTAGAAGCGCGCCCGCGACTCGATCGGGTCGCCGTGGGCGGTCTGCAGAAATTCCTCCAGCTTGTCAACCGTTTCCTTGGAGCCCGGATCGGCGCCCGCGGCTTTGACGATCGTCTGCAGCAGAAGGTCTTCCCCTTCCAGGTTGGACGCCTCGTCGACCGGCAGGAGCTCGAAGGTCATCTCCTTCTGAGGACGCCGGATGCGGTCGATCAGTGAATCCACCCCGCTCCGGACCGGACCGGGAAGCTCGGTTTTTTGGGGCAGGAGGAAGGGCAGGGGGGGCAGGAGCTCCTCGCCGGAGTCGATGCTGTAGAGAATTTGCGGTGCGGGAAGGGGAAAGACGCGCTCGGTCGGCGCCTGGCTGGCGGCGGTGATTTCGCCCAATGGTATCTGCACCGGGGCCGCCGTCGTGTTCTGACCCGGCACGAACCTGGCTTTGCCCGAATTCACTTGACCCGCGTCGAGCACCGCGTAGTAATAATCGATGCCGGGAAGGGGAACGTCCTTCACCTGGAGCGTGCCCGGGCTGAGCAGGATCGAGTAACTGGCCTTGGTGAGGTCGGCGGCGGATCGGATCGGGGCCGTGCTCCGGTAGAAGATGAGGTCGCTGGTCTTGTTCGACGGGAGAAAGCTCACCATGACGGTGTCGCCGGCGACGGCGGCGGTGATGCCGGTGACCGCCGCCGTCGCGCTCTCCACCGATTGCGCCAGGCGGACGCCCGCAACGGTCTGGTTGCGGTAGGGAATGAAGACCCGGTACGGGTCGCCGTTGCCGTCCTCAATGAGCACCGCGTAGAACCAGTCACGCCCCGCGGGCGGGGCGTCGAGGTAGGATTGGATGTCCGGAGCCACCCTGGCGATCATGGTCGCATTTCCGAATGTCTGGTCGGTGATTTCGGCGTCCGCGCGGTATATCCGCTTGTAGCCCCGCAGATCATCCGAATTTTTCCAGGAAAGGACGATTTTCCCCCCTTGCTCCACGGCGGTCAGGCGGGAAACGAAGGGAGCAAAGACGCCGGAGGACCCGTTCTGGGCCCAGACACCGGACGCGACGAGGAAAAAGAGACATCCAAGAAGCCAGCGGGGACGCATCATACCTCAATATCGGAAAAAAATCGGGGCAAGGTAACCGGAGAATCCATCCCTTACAGTATATCATAAAGG
>CAZKOS010000010.1:35333-41383 GCA_964554445.1 uncultured Spirochaetaceae bacterium
GCTAAAAATAATAATCTCACTACGTATGAAAAACTTGAACCGGCGACTCAACCCGGGGATCCTCGGCATCAAGCCGTACGAACCGGGTAAAACGGTCTCCGAGGCCGGCCGGGAACGAGGCGGGGTCGATTTCATCAAACTGGCCTCCAACGAGAATCCCTTCGGCATGTCGCCCCGGGCCCTCGCCGCCGTGCGCGACCGCGCCGCCGAGGGTTTCGCCTATCCCGAGGTGTCCTGTACCGAGGCGCGTTTCGCCCTGGCGAAAAAACTCGACATCGATCCCGAATGCCTTCTGTTCGGCAACGGGGGAGACGGCCTCATATACGCCTGCGCCCTCACCATGCTCGCCGAGGGCGACGAGGCGATCATTCCGGAAGTCACGTTTCCCTACTATGAAATCGCGGTGCGCGCCATGCGGGGAAAAGTCGTGCCGTCCCGCATGGAAAATCTGCACATCGACCTGCAGGACATTCTGGCGCGGATAACCAAGCGCACCAAGATGATCTGGCTCGCCAATCCCAACAATCCCACGGGCGCCGCGATCGGACGGTCGGCCTTCGAATCGTTCGCGGCGCGGGTGCCGGAGGAGGTGTTTCTCGTCTACGACGAAGTCTACTCGGATTTCGCGGACGCGGGCGCCGTCCCCGACGTTCTCTCCTCCATTCGCGCCGGCAGGGAAAACGTTTTTATCATCAGGAGTTTCTCCAAAATTTACGGTCTGGCCGGCGTCCGGGTGGGGTACGGGATCGGCGCGCCCGCGCTGGTGAACATGATGTACCGGGTCCGTCCGCCCTTCGACGTCTCCGTGCTCGCCCAAATAGCGGCGGTCGCGGCGCTCGCAGACGACGAATTTTACAGGAAGACCGTCGAGCACAACCGGCGTGAAAAGAAATTCCTGTACGCCGAGCTCGATCGCCGGTCGCTCCCATATCTTCCCACGTCCTCGAATTTCATGCTCATCGACGCGGGGCGGGACAACCGGAGCCTGGCCGGGGCGCTCCTCGAGCGCGGCGTGATCGTCCGCGCCCTGCCGCATCCCACCCTGCGGACGCGCATCCGGGTCACGATCGGGACGCGGGCCCAGAACGAACGGTTTCTCTCCGCCCTCGACGAGGCGCTCGCCGCCGTGAAACGCGGGGAGGCCTCCTCATGAAACGGCGCGTCGCTCTTGTCGGCCTGCTGGCTCTCGCTTTCCTGCCGTTCGCCTGTTCCAACAACCCTCCCCGGATCAACAACATACGCTGGCAGGTCGTGCTCTTCCGGAACCGGCTCCTGGGCGACACCTACCAGCGCTTGTCGGTTTTTCTTTTGGCGAACGACAAAGACGGCGAAAAGGACCTGGAGTCCCTGTACGTCATCAATGACAACGATGAGCTTTTCTGGAGCCTGCCGTCGGAAAAATGGGAAAAAGCCACCATCCACGGGGCGACCTGGATCGGTTCGAACGGGCTGTCCATGCCCGACGGCCGGAGCCTTCCCGCGGGCATGTACCGCGTGCTTCTCGAGGACCAGAGCGGACAAACCGTCGAGACGCAGTTCTACGTGAAGAAGGACAACGTGGAGACCGGGAACGCCCGGTTCCCGTCCGTTTCCGTGAAAAACGACCGGATCGTCGTGGAGGGGGATTTCACCGATCCGGAAGTATGGATCTACGACGCCAACGACGCGTTCGTCGATCGCCAGCCGCTGCCGCAGAAGTACGCGGATATTTCATCCATCCGGACAAAGTTCAAACAGCTGGCCGACGGTTTCACGTACTACGTGTACGCCAAGAAAAACGGCGTCTACTACGGGGTCATGACCGGGCCTTATTACTATTCACCCTGAACCGATTCACCGCCCGGCAGAGGCCATGGCGGCCCGCCAATCCGAGATGATCCCCGCAGGCGGTTGAAAAAGCTCGGGGATTTTCAACGGCCTCCTAATTCTCTTGATCATCGCCTGAAAGATACTTATACTCTCAATACGAAAAAACGATGACCGGAAGTCGAGGGGAATTGGTGCATCGGCGCGAAGGACTTCATCCGGTCCGCGGAGGAATCGGGTGAAAATCGAGCGACGCTTTACGAAAAAAGGGGGCGATCCCTACCAGGGCATTTCTTTCGGCACGCGGACGAGCGAGATCAAAAATCTCGACGGCCGGAGCATTTTCCGTCAGGAGAACATTTCCGTGCCGGATTCCTGGAGCCAGATCTCGGTCGATATTCTCGCCCAGAAATATTTCCGCAAAACGGGCGTGCCCCAGCCCGACGGCACGACCGGAGGCGAGCGGGACGCCCGGCAGGTCTTTCATCGCCTGGCCCTCACCTGGACTGAATGGGGAAAAAAATACGGTTATTTCGACGCGGAGGAGGACGCCAAGTCCTTTTACGACGAGCTCTGCGCCATGCTCGCCCGCCAGATGGCCGCCCCCAATTCGCCCCAGTGGTTCAACACCGGGCTGCATGCGGCTTACGGCATCTCCGGCCCTCCCCAGGGCCACTACTACGTCGATCCCGAGACGAACACCGTCGAAAAATCGAAAAGCGCCTACGAGCGGCCCCAGCCCCACGCCTGCTTCATTCTCTCGGTCGACGACAACCTGGTGAACGAGAACGGCATCATGGATCTCATCACCCGGGAGGCCCGCCTCTTCAAGTACGGCTCGGGAACGGGCACCAATTATTCGAGCCTGCGCGGCAAGGACGAGCCGTTGAGCGGGGGAGGGGTGTCCTCCGGTCTCCTCTCTTTCCTGCGCGTGGGCGACCGCTCCGCCTCGGCCATCAAGAGCGGCGGCACCACCCGCCGGGCCGCGCGCATGGTCTGCCTCGACGCCGACCATCCCGACATCGCCCAGTTCGTGGAATGGAAAGTCGAGGAGGACTACAAGGTGGCCGCGCTCGTCACGGGGAGCGCGATCATCCAACGGCACGTGGCCGGCATCATCGCCGCCCTCGACGGCAAGGCGAAAAGCCTCCCCGGCGCCGACCGCTTCGATCCCGGCAAGAACACGCTCCTCTACGACGCCCTCCAGTCCGCGCTCGAGGACCGCGTGCCCGCTTCGTTCCTGTTCCAGGTGATCGAGCTCGCGCGCCAGGGGTACGGGAAGGAGAACCTCGCCGTCTACACGACCGAGTGGGACGGGGAGGCCTACAATTCCGTGAGCGGCCAGTCGTCCAACAACTCGGTGCGCGTCGACAGCCGCTTCATGGAGGCGGTGCGGAGCGGGGGCGCGGAGGCGCTGGTGAGCCGCCTCAAGGGCGGCCGGAGCGGGACGATACCCGCCCGTTCGCTCTGGGAGGAGATCGCCGTGGCCGCCTGGAAGTGCGCCGACCCCGGCCTCCAATTCCACTCCACCATCAATGAATGGCATACCTGTCCGGCCGACGGCGACATCCGCGCCTCCAATCCCTGCTCCGAGTACATGTTCCTCGACGATACCGCCTGCAACCTGGCCTCGCTCAACCTGATGTCGTTCTACGACCAGGCCAAGGGGAAATTCCTGATCGCCGATTTTCTCCACGCCGTCCGCTTGTGGACGATCGTGCTCGAGCTCTCCGTGGTCATGGCCCAGTTCCCGAGCAAGGCCATCGCGCGGAAGAGCTTCGATTACAGGACGATCGGTCTCGGTTTCGCCAACCTGGGAGCCCTGCTCATGGTGCTCGGCATCCCCTACGATTCCGCCGCGGGGAGGGCCATCGCCGCCGCGCTCTCCGCGATCCTCACCGGGGAATGCTACCGCACGTCGGCCCTGATGGCGAAGGAGAAGGGCCCGTTCGCGCGCTACGAGGCGAACCGCGAGCACATGCTCCGGGTGATCCGCAACCACCGGCGCGCCGCCTACGACGCGCCCGCCTCCGAATACGAGGGGCTTTCGGTGACCCCGCAGGGACTCGACCCGGGCGTCTGCCCCAAGGACCTTCTCGACTCGGCGCGCGCCGTCTGGGACGAGGCGCTCTCCCTGGGAGAGGCCCACGGCTATCGCAACGCCCAGGTGTCCGTGGTGGCGCCCACCGGGACCATCGGCCTCGTCATGGGCTGCGACACGACCGGGATCGAACCGGATTTCGCGCTCGTCAAATTCAAGAAGCTCGCCGGCGGCGGGTACTTCAAGATCATCAACACCTCGATCCCGCCCGCCCTGAAGAAACTCGGCTACACCAAAAAACAGGCCGAGGAGATCGTCAATTACTGCATCGGGCACGGCGCCCTCGATCCGGAATCGTCCCTCTCTTTCGCGGCGCTCGAAAAAAGGGGCTTCACCCCGGCCGTCCTTAAAAAAATCGAGGCGGATCTCAAGAATACCTTCTCCCTGCATTCGGCCTTCCTGCCGGCGGCCGTGGGCGACGAGTTCCTGGAGAAAACGCTCAAGATCGACCGGGCCGAATTCAGCCGGCCTGATTTCCAGCTTCTTTCGCACCTCGGGTTCAAGCCGGAGGAGATCGAGCGGGCGTCGGTCTACGCCTGCGGCACCATGCGGCTGGAGGGCGCCCCGCACCTCAAAAAAGAGCACTACGCCGTCTTCGACACCGCCTCCAAGCCCGGCGCCGGGGGCACGCGGGCCATCGGCTGGCGCGCCCACATAGAGATGATGGCCGCGGTCCAACCCTTCATCTCCGGCGCCATCTCCAAGACGATCAACATGCCGAACGAGACCACGGTCGAAGACATCAAGGCCGCCCACTGGCTCGCCTGGGAAAAAATGCTCAAAGCCGTGGCCGTCTACCGCGACGGATCCAAGTTGAGCCAGCCGCTCTCGAGCCTCGAGCCGGGGAGCAACCCCCTGCGCGACGCGATCGTGGGCCTCTCGGCGAACGACAGGCGCGGCAAGACGGCGTCCGCCCCGCAGCCCGCCGAGCCGCCGCGCAAGAAGCGCCGCCTCCTGCCCAACCGCCGCTCCGGGTACACCCAGAAGGCCAAGATCGGCGGGCACAGCATTTTCCTGCGCACCGGCGAATACGAGGACGGCGGCCTGGGAGAGATATTTCTCGACATGCACAAGGAGGGCGCGGCCTTCCGCTCGCTCCTGAACAGTTTCGCCATCGCCCTGTCCCTGGGGCTCCAGTACGGCGTGCCGCTCGAGGAATACGTCGACGCCTTCACCTTCACCCGCTTCGAGCCGAACGGCGCCGTCTCCGGCCACCAGAACATCAAGATGACGACATCGGTCATCGATTTCATTTTCCGCGACCTGGCGCTCTCCTATCTCAACCGGACCGACCTGGTGCAGGTGAAACCCGACGACCTCATCGCCACCACCATGATGCAGGAGGAGGCGAAGGGCGAAGCGCCCCCCGCGGCGGCCGAAGTCGCGGAGCGGAACCAGGCCCGGCAGGCGCGGCGCATCGGGTACGAGGGCGATCCCTGCCCCGAGTGCGGACATTTTACGCTGGTCCGGAACGGCACCTGCCTCAAGTGCGAAACCTGCGGCTCCACGACAGGCTGCTCATGAGCGACTGCGCCGCTCACGAGCAGCCTGTTCAGGGAAGATTATAATATAATAATATGCGCATAATATAAAATATATGGAATATCGAAAAACGCTCCCTGCAGCCCGTCACTCGGCCTGAAGAAGCCGCCTATCGCATAGTTGCAAACTGGGAAAGAACTGAGAATTGTGAAGACATGCGCGGACAGACGCCTAAGGCGACGGTTGGGACGGCCGTTGCCTTAGGCGTCGGCTTTTTTCTCCGGCTCAGGCTTTTTTTCGGGATCGTCCTTGCGGATGATTTCTATCGTGTAATTCATGGCGACGGCCCCGACCGTTCCCAGCACGGCCCAGAGCGGCGCGATCGCAATGCCCAATAGCCCGACCGACAGGGGGAGCTCCAGGAGCTGTTTGCCCTTGTCGTCGCGGATGACGATTTTTCGGACGTTGCCCTCGCGGACGATTTCCTTGATTTTCCTGGCGAGATCCTGACCCGCCACCCTCGTTTTCGACGTGTTCTCATTGCTCATAGACGCTCCTCGGGCCCGGCCGGCCCTTTCTTTCAGTATCCGTCATTCCGTTTGATATTGCAATGGGGCCCTTTACATTCCACCGCGAATGTGTTATTTTTTCACTCGCCCGG
>CAZKOS010000011.1:0-3365 GCA_964554445.1 uncultured Spirochaetaceae bacterium
TGCGGTACGCCCGCAGCCACACCAGCCACTCGCTCGCGTTGAAAGACACTTTATATGCAGACGTTATTTTCAATCTTCCTTTCCTTCGTGTCCTCTTCGCAAACGCGGTGCTCAAGAAATTTCGACGCTCTCCGCAATGGAATAGTCGATCGATGAGCTTCTCCGGAAAATTTGACCGACTCGTTCAGCTGCGCTATATTAAGTACTTAGGAAACTATAATAGTATTATTAGTTTCCAGGAGAGGATATGGCCGAAGACGACGTGAAGCGCCGGATTCTCGAGTGCGCCTCGGCCCGGTTCGTCAGGTACGGGTACGCGCGGGTGACGACCGGTGAGATCGCCGCGGACTCGGGGATAAGCAAGAAGACCCTCTACAAGACGTACCGGAGCAAGGAGGACCTGTTCCGCGACGTGGCGCTCATGCACTTGAACGAGATCAGGGACAAATTCGACGCCATCGGCGCGGACAAGGACTCTTCGCTCATCGACAAGCTCTGCGCGAGCATGCGGGTGCTGGCCCGGAAGATCCAGGAGATCGGGGATTTCCTGAAAGAGAGGCCCGGTCCGCTCGGGAAGCTCTACGACCAGCTCCTCGAACTGCGACGCGATATCATCGTCGGATTTTACCGGAGGCTGTTCCGGGAGGGGCGAAAGGCCGGCGCGATCAACCGGCATATTGACGAGACGGCCTTCGTCGTCATTCTCGTCACGCTCATCCAGTCGCTGTTCGTGCCCGAGGTGCTGGCCGGGATCCCGCTCTCCAACGTGGAACTGTTCGCGAGCGTCGCGCACACGCTCCTCGAGGGTGTGTTGAGCGAACGGGAAAGGCAACGGCTGACGGCGTTGCCTGATTTTTTACGAGGCGAGGGAGGTGCCTGGAATGCGTGAACCCGGATCGATGAAAACCGCCGTCCTGCTCGGACTTTCCGTCGCCTGCCTGACTCTTTCCTGCGGAGAAGGCGACGGCTCCATCCGCGCTTCCGGCACCATCGAGGTCACGCAGGTGACCGTCTCCGCGAGGGTGGGCGGCGACGTCGTCGCGGTGACGACAAAGGAGGGCGCGCGGGTGAAAAAGGGAGACGTCCTGGCGCGGATCGACGACACGACGCTCGTTCTCCGGCGGAACCAGGCGCGCGACCAACTGGTGCAGGCCGAGCACAACGCCCGGATCGCGGCGGAAGACAACCGGCGCATGCAGTCCCTCTTCGCGAGCGGGAGCGTCACCCAAAAACAGCGCGACGACGCCCGGGCCGGGGCGGACGTGGCCCAGGCCCAGGCCGATTCGGCCCGCACCGCCGTCGCACTCGCGGAGGAACAGCTCGGCTACGCGGTCGTCACGTCGCCCCTCGACGGGTTCGTGACGCACAAGCTCGTGGAGGCGGGCGAGCTCGTGTTTCCGGGAAGCGCGCTCTTCTCGGTCTCCGACTTGTCGCGCGCCCACCTCACCGTGTACCTGACCGAGCGCGAGCTGGGCCGCGTCTTCATCGGCCAGAAGGCCGCGGTCTCAATCGACGCCTTCGAAAAGCGGACGTTCCCGGGCGAGGTGGTCTACATCTCGCCGGAGGCGGAATTCACGCCCAAGAACGTGCAGACCAAGGAGGACCGCGTGAAGCTCGTCTTCGCGGTCAAGATAGACATTCCCAACCCGGACGAGCTGTTGAAGCCCGGCCTGCCGGCCGACGCCGTGCTGAACGGCGGGGAAGGGGCCGCCCGATGAGCGACGGTCCGGCGGTCGAGGTCGAGGGGGTTGACTACGCGTACGGGAGGAGGAACCCGACGAAGGCGCTCGACGGCGTGAGTCTCACCGTGCCGCGCGGCGTCATGGCCGCGATCGTGGGGCCGGACGGGGCGGGCAAGACCACGCTGGTCAAGCTCATGACGGGCATTTTCGAGCCCGCCGCGGGAACGGTCAAGGTCATGGGCGAGGACACCGTCCGCCGCTTCGAGGAGGTGAAAAAGCGCATCGGCTACCTGTCGCAGAGCTTCACGCTCTACGGCGACCTCTCCGTGGACGAGAACATCGAATTCTTCGCCGCCATCCACCGCGTGCCGGATTTCAAGAAGCGGCGCGAAGAGCTCCTCGAGTTCACCAGGCTCCTGCCCTTCCGCGCCCGCCTCGCCGACCGGCTCTCGGGCGGGATGAAGCAGAAGCTCGCCCTCGCCTCCACCCTCGTGCACTCGCCGGACGTCCTCTTCCTGGACGAGCCCACCACCGGCGTCGATCCCGTTTCGCGCCGCGAGTTCTGGATCATCCTCGCCGACCTCCTGAAGCGGGGCATGACCATCGTCATGACCACGCCCTACATGGACGAGGCCGAGCGCTCCGGCCTGGTCGGCTTCCTGCACCGCGGTCGCCTGCTCTTCGCCGACCGGCCGGCGGCCGTGCGCGCGCTTTTCACGCGCGCCGTGTTCGAGGTGGTGCCGGACGACGTGCGCCGCGCCGCCGAGGCCCTGCGGCGGGCCGGGGACGGCGTTTCGGTCGAAACGTTCGGCGACCGGCTCAACGTGGCGGCGCAGGGCGGGCTTCTCACCCGGGCGCGGATCGTCGCCCTGCTCGACGAAGCGGGCGTGGAGCTCGTGAGCCTGAGACGCGTTCCGCCCAGCCTGGAGAACGTTTTCATTTCGCTCATCGGGAACGAGGAGGCCGGAAAAGCGTGACCGGGAACGTGAACGCCGCGGCGGCGGAATACGCCCTGACCGCGGACAGGCTCTCCAAGACCTTCGGCTCCTTCCGGGCGGTCGCGGACGTGACGTTCGCCGTGCCCCCGGGGCTGATCATCGGCCTCCTCGGGGCGAACGGGGCGGGAAAATCGACGCTCATCCGCATGCTCTCGGGCATCCTCAAGCCGACGAGCGGGCGGGGAACGGTGGCGGGGTTCGACGTGGGGCGGGAGCCGGAAATGGTGAAGCGGCGCATCGGCTACATGTCGCAGAAGTTTTCACTTTACCCGGACCTGACGGTCATCGAAAACATCCGGTTCTTCGGCGGCGTGTACGGCCTCTCCGCCGCGCGGCGCCGGACGCGCACCGACTGGGTGCTCTCCATGGCCGGCCTCGAGGGAAAGGAAAAGACGGTGACGCGCTCGCTTTCCGGGGGCTGGAAGCAGCGGCTCGCCCTGGGATGCGCCATCCTGCACGAGCCGTCGATCGTGTTTCTGGACGAGCCGACCGGCGGGGTGGACCCGGTGTCGCGCCGCGAGTTCTGGGACCTGATCGGCGGTCTGGCGGCCGGCGGCACGACCGTGCTCGTCACCACCCACTACCTGGACGAGGCGGAATACTGCAACCGCGTCTACCTCATGCACGCCGGGCGCATCATCGAGGAGGGGAGCCCGCGGCGGCTCAAGACCGAGGTCTTGGGCGG
>CAZKOS010000011.1:3465-8413 GCA_964554445.1 uncultured Spirochaetaceae bacterium
TGCTCATAAAACCGATCATCAAAAAAGAGCTCCGCCACATCATCCGGGACCCGCGGACGCTGGCCATTCTCCTCTTTCTTCCCATCTTTCTCCTGGTCGTCTTCGGTTTCGCCATCAGCCTGGACGTCAAGCACATCGGGCTGGCCGTATACGACGGCGACAAGAGCGCGCTCTCCCGGGACTTTATCGGCGACTTCACGCGCACCGGGTACTTCAACCTGACGGCCGTGCTCGCTTCGCCGGACGGGGCGGACGAGGTCGTCGCGAGCGAGCGGGCCCAGGTCGCCCTCGTCATCCCGCCGGACTTCAGCGCGAACGTTCTCGCTGACAAGACGGCGCCCGTCCAGGCGATCGTGGACGGCTCCAACCCGACCGTGGGCTCGACCGCGGTGAGTTATCTAGAGATGATTACGGCCGACTGGAGCGCCAAGGCCGCCTATCTCACGCCGGGGAAAGGCGGGCGGGGGAGGCGGCCGCTTCCGGTGGAGGCCTTGCCGCGCATCTGGTTCAACCCCGAGCTCTCCAGCGCCCGCTTTCTGGTGCCCGGGCTCATCTCCTTCATCCTCATGGTCTCGGCCGTCATTTCCACGTCGCTTTCAATCGTGCGGGAGAAGGAGCGCGCCACGATCGAACAGCTCGTCGTCTCCCCGGTGAAGTCCTACGAGCTTCTCATCGGCAAGACCGTGCCCTATTTTTTCATCGCCCTCGTCAACGCCGCCTGCGTGCTCCTGGCGAGCTGGGTGTTCTTCGGCATGCGGATCCGGGGAAGCTATCTCGTCTTTTTCACCGTCACGATCGTCTTCCTGCTGGGGTGCCTCGCTCTCGGCGTCCTCATCTCCACCTTTATAGACACCCAGCAGAACGCCTTCATGGCCACCGTCTTTCTGACGGTGCTTCCGTCATACATTCTCTCCGGCTTCGTCTTTCCGATCAGGAACATGCCGCCGGTCATCCAGGCGTTCTCCTACATCGTCCCCAACCGTTACTTCCTCGCCGCCCTGCGCAGCATCATGATCCGGGGGGTGGGAATCGCCTCGTTCGCCAGCGAGTTCGTCGCGCTCTGCATATTCGACGTCGTCGTCGTCGGCTTGAGCATCCTGCGCCTGAGCCGCCTGAAGAGGCTGTGAGATGCGGAAAATCCTGGCCCTCATCCGCAAGGAGTTCGCCCACCTGCGCCGGGACCGGCGGAGCCTCGGCATCATCTTCATCCTGCCCGTCGCCGAGCTCCTCATCCTGGGGTTCGCCTCCAACCTGGACGTGCGGGGCTTGAGCATGATGGTGGTCGACCAGGACCGGACGGCGACCTCCCGCAGCCTGGTCGAGCGGTTCACGGCCACGGAGTATTTCAGCCTGCGCGAGACGACGGGAGACATCAATGCCGTCGACGGCGCGATCGAAGCCAACCGGGTCTCCATGGCTCTCGTCATCCCCGAGGATTTCGAGAAAAATATCCTGGCGGGCGGGACGGAGGGAGTGGAGGTGATTTTCGACGGCTCCGAGTCCTACACGGCCTCGGTCGGGATCAGTTATTCCAAAATCATCATCGCCCGGTTCGCCCAGGGACTGCTCGCACGCTCGATCCTCCGCGACCCCTCAAGCGGCGTCCGCCGGCCGCTCGTCGCGGCCCGGACCAGGATCTGGTTCAACCCGGAGCTGCAAAGCCGCAAGTTCCTGATCCCGGGAATCATGGCCATGCTTCTCATGCTCGTCACCATCCTGCTCCCCTCGCTCGCCATCGTCAAGGAAAAGGAGCTCGGCACGCTCGAGCAGCTCATCGTCACGCCCATCAGGACGATCGAGCTCGTCGTCGGCAAGCTCACGCCCTTTCTCGCCATCGGCCTCGTCACCCTGACGCTCGTCACCCTGGAAACCCGGCTCGTGTTCGGAGTGGGCATGACGGGAAGCCTCCTCCTCTATTACCTGCTCTCCTGCGTTTTTATTTTATCCAACCTGGGAATCGGTTTTCTCGTGTCGACCATTTCCCAGAACCAGCAGCAGGCCATGCTCGCGTCGATCTTTTTCTTCATTCTTCCCCAGATTCTGCTCTCGGGCTTCGTCTTTCCCATCAACAACATGCCGGCTTCCATTCAGGTCTTCACCTACGTCCTGCCCCTGCGCTATTTCTTCGTGATCATCCGCGGGATTTTCATGAAGGGCGCCGGGCTCGCCGAGTTCTGGGACGAGGTGTTGGCCTTGTTCATCCTGGCGGCCGTATTCTTCGGCCTGGCTATGCTGCGCTTCCGCAAGCGGCTCGATTAAAATAGATTGAAAACGAAAAGAACTACGGAGTGCGCGGATGAGGAAAAAGAGATAAGGAAACCAGGAAACCAGGATAGGATGGGATGGGATGAGGAAAGAGATTTGAACCACCTACCGAGCGAAGTCGAGGTGAACGTCAATAAAATGATTGAATTCCCTTTTCGGATCATAAAAACCTGCTCCCAGTTGGGGGGCTTTACCCTTTCCTCACCCTTTCTTTTCCTGGCTTCCTCAGCTTTCTTTTCTTCTTCTTATCCGCATTATCCGTTCCCGTCGCCGGAAGCTGCGCTGCGAAATTCGTATCCGCATTTTCATCGCTTCGGTGGAGTAATCGGCCCCCTCAAATATGCTGACGGCGGACTATGAGGTTGCTGGTAAAACTGAGCTGATTCAACAGCCTGCTATAAATCGTCCAAGGCCTTTTCGAATTGCCGCTTGAGGGGCAGGCAGCCTGAAAGGATGATACCGCGTTGCTTGAGCTTTTTCGCCGTCTCGTCGCTCGTCCAGAACGCGGTTTCGTCCACCCTCAGACCCAGGTCTCCGTACAAACTGCTGCCGGGCTTGACTTTCGCGTGGTGCGTAAACAAATAATGCACACCGGGCGTCAGGCCGGTAAACTTATGCCAGTAGGCGGCCGCCCTGTTTTCGAGCGTCTCAGGCGCCCCAAGCGTGTAAATTCCCGAATACGAGGCTAAAGGAAAGAGGGGGCGCCATTCAGGCGGCATCCGGCCGGGCCAGAAGGGGGAGACAAGCGGGATGCGGAATTTACGGGAAACCTCGGCGGCCGCTTTGAACAGCTCGTTATTGAGGAAATAGCTCCCCATGTGCGAATCGAGGTGGGAAACCGTCAATCCCGAATCAAGGATTTTCCTCACTTGCGCGTCCCATTCGATCTCGGCTTCTTCCGGTTTGACGTTCCTGGCGGCTTGGGTGTCGGTATCCCACATCCGGCCGCTTTTCCGGCGCAGGCTCGGCCCGCCGGTGAGCGGTTTCCAGTCGCCGGTGAGGGTGAGGTGGACGCCTACGTCGAGGCCGGGACGGGCCTTGAGAAGACCGATGGCCCGTTCCGTATCGGGAGCCGGGGCGATGATGCTGAGCGAGGTGATGTGACCCGCCGCGTAGGCTTCGATGGTGGCGTCGGTGTACACGGGCCCCATACCTACGTCATCGCCGTTGACGATGAGAACGACTTTGTCCTTCGGGAGATCGTCGAGGGTCACGGGCGGAGCGGTGAAAGCGCCATGCGGGGCGGCAACGAATGCCGAGAAAGCGGCCAGGAGGACGCACGGCACGATCCACCGGTGATTTTTTTTCCCCTGCTTCATGTGGTTGAATCCTCATCTTTCCGGTGTGTGCCTGGATCCATCATATGATAAGGCAATCCTGACGTCAATATTCGTCTTGACCGCGCCATCTCCCCTTGCCCGGACGGCGTTATTGGTACTATAGTCGATTTAAGCGACCGGGCAACAACCGCCTTTTCGCCGAGTTCGGCGGATTGCGTTTTCCACAGGGTGCGTGTGACGCGAGGTTGGAGGTCCCCCGGGGAAGGGAAGGCCGCCATGAACATAGGTCTCATCGTTTTTTCCAATACCGGCAACACGTTTTCGGTGGCGGAACGGCTTGAGAAAAAATTGAGCGGGAAGGGGAACGCGGCGAAGCTCGTTCGCCTCGAGCCCAAGGCCGGGTACCGAGCGGGCCAGGCCCCCACCGGCTTCGAGGAGCTGCCCGCGCTCGACCGCTACGAGGCGCTGGTGTTCGCCGCGCCGGTGAACGCCTTTTCCCTCTGCCTGCCCATGAAGGAATATCTGAAGACGATCGAACCATTGCGCGGCCGGAAAACCGCCCTTCTCACCACGGAGTTTTTCCCGTACCCCTGGATGGGCGGCAACCGGGGCATAGCGCAGATGCGAAAAGCGTGCGCGCAAAAAGGCGGGAACGTCTGCGGATCGGCGATCGTGAACTGGTCGCGCCGGGACCGCGAGCGGCGGATCGAGGCGGCGGTGGACGAGCTCGCCCGCTGCCTCCTCGGTTGAAGGCCGGTGAGACGGCTTACGGAGCGGAGATTCGGAAAGAGGGCGGATATGCGGCGACGAAAGCGTGATCAGACGATGAGAAACGGACAAAGCGGACGCCGCCGCGGAACCGGGCGACGGCCGGCGCTCGCGCTCGCCGTCTGTTTCTGCTTCCTTGCGGCCGGATGCGGCGAACGGTCGCCCGACCTCGCCCGCGCCAAGACGTACTCCTCCGAATTGATCTCCTTCGAATATCCGGGCAATTGGCGGATTTTCGACGAACACAAGAGCGATTTTCCCGTTTACGCCGTGGTCGAATCGCCCTGGAACGCCTCCCTGTCGGTGCTCGTCTTCCGATCGGCGGACGCGATGCGGCTTGAGGAATTCATTTCCGAGTACCGGGACTTCTTCAGCATGGAAACCGGCATCGGTACCGGTGAGTCGTATACCGAGGAGCCGCCCCGCTTGAGCGAGGCGACCGTCACGGGCGGGTTCGAGACGGTGACGGAAAATCTGAAGGTGTCGGCGGGAAAACGGGACGTGCCGTGCACCCGATCTTATCTCCGGAAAAAATCCGGCGCTTACGTCTGCTTCGTCATCGACCAATGCCCGGACACGGACCTGGCCCTGGACGCGCCGGGATTCGCGCTCGTCACCGGTTCGCTGCGGTTCGG
>CAZKOS010000011.1:8513-10462 GCA_964554445.1 uncultured Spirochaetaceae bacterium
TCGATCGTCTTCTCTCCATCATCATCACCCTGCTCAACCGGGACACCATGACCGCCGCGGAGCTGGCGCGGAAATATTCGGTCTCGGTGCGGACCGTCTACCGGGACCTGGACGCCATCCAGCAGGCGGGCATCCCCATCGTCTCCTGCCAGGGGCATGGGGGCGGGTACGGCATCATGGAGAATTACAGGCTCGACCGCAGCCTTCTCTCGCTCTCCGACATGGCCGCCATTCTCGCCGCCCTGAAGGGGATCCAGACGACCTTCCCCGCGGAAGAAGTGGACCGGGCGCTCGAGAAGATCGGCAGCCTGGTGCCCCGGGACAAGCGGGCGGTGATCGACGAATACAACGAGCGAATATCGGTCGACATGACCGGCTGGTCGTACAATGGCATGCGGCGCGACCTGCTGCAGCTTCTCTACGACGCCGTCGTGGCGCGCCGGCTGGTGAGCTTCGATTACCGCAACCTGCGCGGGGAGCAGGCGGCGCGGGTCGTCGAGCCGATGACACTGCTCTACAAGGGGTCGTCGTGGTACCTGTACGGCTATTGCCGCACCCGGTCGGATTACCGGTTGTTCCACGTCGGGCGGATGAGGGGGCTCGCGGTGCGGCCGGCGACGTTCAAGCGGCGCTCCCTGCCCTTGAAGGAGTTCATGTGCCGGGAGGACGAGCCGGACAACCTGGTCGAGATCGTTCTTCGTTTCCCCGTCGCCCTGCGCGTGAAGGTGGAGGAGTTTTATCCCGCGGAGCGGATTACGCGGCGGGGGAACCATCTCTACGCTCGCGCCCGCTTTCCCGTCGACGAATGGACATACGGCCTTATCCTCTCATACGGGGATCAGTGCGAGGTGGTGGAGCCGGCCGCCGTCAGGGAGAAGATAAAATCCATGGTGAGACGCATGAATTCCCTCTATCAAACCTGACACAGGGCTGTCAATTTTCTAATGTATGCTGTTATCATTTGTTGGCTCACGCTCAGTATCTGAGCGTATAAAACGTGAGGAGACGTTTTGCTGCGTTTATCATTTTACTAAGGAGAATAATGGAAATGAAAAAAATAAGATTTATGGGCGAAAATATTCTTTCCTATGCGGAATATGGGGACAGTAACGGGTTTCCAATTTTAATCCAACACGGGCTTATCGCAAGCATAAAAGATTCCGACCTTTTTGAAAGCCTGATAAAAATGAACAGGCATATAATCTGTATCGCGCGTCCAGGCTATGGCGGCTCATCTCCCTATTTAATGAACGGCATTTCAGCATGGGGGGAAATAATTACAGTGATAATAAATGAACTTAAACTGAATAATTTTGATGTATTAGGCATGTCTTCGGGGGCACCGTATAGCTATGCCATCGGATATAAACATCCTGATAAAGTTCGAAATATTTATGTTTTTAGCGGTACACCGGCTTTATATGATGAAGTTATCCAATCCAAATGGCCGTTTGAAATAACAAAGGATAAAGATATTACTGAATTCAAAAAAATAGCTTATAGCGTATTTTTTTCAGGCTTGAAAGAGGATGAGAAAAAAAGAAATGACATTGAGGATTCAATGATGAATGATTGTTTTGGAGTCGCACTGGATTTGAAAATAAGATTTATGGACTGGGGGTTTACTTTAGCAGATGTAAAATCCGCCGTATTTATGCAGCATAGTCGAACCGATGACACGGTGCCGATAGCTTTGGCTGAAAGAACGGCGCAGTTACTGCCCAATTGTAAGTTGGAGATTGTGGAAGATGAACCGCACTTTTCAAATGAAACACTGAATAAATTCATAAAGAATACAATAGAAAACGGACGAATTGATCATGAAGACGCTTGAGAAGATCGCGACGCGCCGGGGGCAACGCGATGAGGGCCCGAATATCGAGCTGGCCGGGGAGCTCGCGGAAGCGCGCGACCAAAAGGGGATAGCCGAAATCGCCGCCGGATTGCGC
>CAZKOS010000011.1:10562-14393 GCA_964554445.1 uncultured Spirochaetaceae bacterium
CGCTTTCGGCCGCGGACGCCCGTTACGAAAAAAAATTATGGCCGCTCATCGGGCGCCACCTGGCGAACTGCCGGCCCAAGGAGCTCCCCCAGCACGCGGAACGGGCGCTTCCCGCGGTCAATCGCGGGAACGCGCGCGCATTTATCGCGCTTCTTGAAAAACGGTTGGGCCAGGTCAGCCCGGTGCAGGCGAAGAGAATTGAGAAGGTGCTGGCGTCGGTTCGGCCGCTCGCGGGAAAGACGACCCCGGCGACACGGCGCCGGGCGTCCAAGCGGTGAGGGCTCAGTCGCCGGCCGCCGTCCGTTTGCTTTTAAAATCATCGATCACCCAGCGGTAAAATTTCTCGACCCGGCTGCCGAACTCCTTCACGGTAAATTTATTCGAGCGTTCGAGCGACCGCGCCCCGAGCTCGGCCCGCAGGCGCGGGGAGCCGATGAGAGATTCCAACGCCCCCGCCAGTTCCGGGACCGTCCGGAACACGATCCCGTTTTCGGCGCTGCCGATGATGTCGAGGTGGGCCGCGTCGTCGCACACGACCACGGGCAGGCCGGAGGCCATGGCCTCGACGGTGACCAAACCCTGGGATTCGGTGGTGGAGGCGATGGCGTAGACATCGGAGGATTTATAGGCGAGCGGCAGCTTGTCGTGCGGGATGTATCCGGTGAAGGCGACCGATCGCCGCACGCCGAGTTTTTCGGCGAGCCGTTCGAGATCGGTCCGGGCCGGTCCGTCGCCCACGAGCAGAAGCTTGAGGCGCGGCCGGCTCCCGCGCAGGCGCGCCGCCGCCTCCAGGAGAACGTCGATCGACTTTTCGCGGCCCATGCGTCCGGCGAAAATCATGACGATATCGCCGGGGGCGATGCCGTGGTCGGCGCGGAAGCGGACCTTTTCCCCGGCCGAAGGGGAGGCGCGGTGGAAGAGATCCAGGTCCAGGCCCGTGGGAATGGTCTCGATGTGCGCCTCAACCCGGAATTCCTTTTCCAGGTAAGATTTGATTTTGGAGGACGGGGCGATCAGGTAGTCGGGTTTGAGATAGAAACGGCGCATGACGGACACGAGCAGGTTGTCGGGAAGCAGTCCCCAAAAAAGGTAGTGGGTGTAGTATTTCCACAAGGTGTGCAGGGTAAAGACGAAGGGAATGCCGAGACGGCGCGCCACGGCGGCGCCCACGAGGCCGAGCGAAAATTCGGTGTGCCCGTGCACGAGGTCGATCTTCTGGACTCGGGCCCGGCGAAGCGCGCGCCTTGCAAAGGGCACGGCCATGGAGAATTCCCTCTGGAAGGGATAGGTGACGGCGCGCTGGCGAAACACGTCGCCCCGGCAGGTTCGTTCGGAGCCGAAGGCGGGCGCGTAGGTGAAGACGCGGTGGCCGCGTTCGGCGAGCGCGCGTTCCAGGTTCCTCATGGAGACCACCACGCCGTTGATCTGAGGTTCCCAACAGTCGCTGAAGAAGCCGATCGTCATCGTTTTCCGGCCTTGTAATCGTCTACAATCCACTCGTAATACTCGCGAACGCTTTTTCCGTATTGGGCGACGTTGAAGCGGGCGGAGCCGTCCTGAGCGGAGGCGCGCAGGCGCGCCGCGAGCCCGGGCTGCGCGAGCAGCCGGTCGAGGACGGCCGGGAAGTCGGCGTCGCGTTTGTAAATGAGGCCGTACGCCCCGTTCCCGACCATGTCGTTGTTCGCCGGATCGTCCTTGGCCACGACCGGGAGTCCCGAAGCCAGCGCCTCGACCGTGACCAGGCCTTGGGTCTCCGAAATCGAAGCGATGGCGAACGCGTCGGCGAGGCGGTACATGAAAGGCATTTCCGCATACGGAAGATAGCCCGTGAACACCACCTCGCGCTCGAGCCCCAGCCGCGCGGCGTAGCGCCGGTAATGCTCGAGGTACGGGCCGGACCCGACGATCATGAGCTTCAGATTCGGGTGCCGGCGGCGCAGCGCGGCTACGCCGTCAATGAGCACGGAGATGGATTTTTCCCTGCCCACCCGGCCGGCGAACATGACGACGGTGTCGTCCGGGCCGATGCCGTACCGGGCGCGCCGGCGCGCCCGCTCTTCCGCCGGGAGCCGGGCGTCGTGGAACATGGAGAGATTGATGCCGGTGGGAATGACCCTAATCGGCCGGGTGACGCCGATGACGTTTTCCAGGTAATCCTTCGCCTTGACGGACGGGGCGATGAAATAATCGGGCAGCCGGTAGAGGAGGGAGAGGAAGAAACGAAAGAGCGGCCGGGGGACGAGGCCCCAGAGGAAATAATGGCCGTAGTATTCCCAGAGGGTGTGCAGGGTGAGGACCGACGGCACGCCCAGCCCGCGGGCGATCCGGCAGGCGACCAGGCCGAGGGTGAACTCGGAATGCAGGTGAACGAGATCGACGCGCCAGCGGCGCGCCGCCTTGAGGGCGGCATAGGGGAGGGGGTTGGAGAAGTAAAATTCCGGCTGGAAGAAGTACCTGATCGCCGGTTGGCGGAAGACGTTGTCGGTCGTGTCGTGAAAACCCGGGTAACGCGGGGCGAAGACGTAGACGGAGTCGCGGGGCGGGACGAGGGTGGAGGCGAGGGCTTGACTGGACGTGACAACGCCGTTGATCTGGGGCTCCCAGGCTTCGGAGAAAAAGGCGACGCGCATGCCGGCTCACCGCTCCTTGGTCACTTCCACCAGCAGGGTGCGGGCGCCGATGGGCTCGCCGTCGACCAGGAAGAGCAGGGTGTACTTGCCGACCTGGGGGAAAACCGCCCCCATGATCGTCGGCGTGAGCTCCACGACGTCGCTCTTCTGGTGGGCTTCGAATTTGCCGGTGAGTTGTACGACCATCTGGTTTGATTCGGCATCGACCAGTTGCAGGGCGAAGGCGTGCTCGCCCGATACGTTCGTCACCGCGGCGTAGATTGCCCAGGGGGGAAACGAGGCCGGGAATTGCGACCCGAAAAAACGGGTGAACGTGCCGATGATGGCTTTCTTGCCGTTGTTTTCAGTGATTATTTTGTCCGCGAAAAGCAGACCCGCCAGAACGGGTTCGTCCATTGATCGCTCCTTGGCCGGGAGTATAGTTGAAAAGGAGGATTTCGGGAAGAGATGCGATAAAACTATCTTGTCCTTATATTTTCATTGCTACGGATCTTGTAGGAAAGATCGATAAGGAAACCAGGAAACCAGGAAAGATAAAGAGGCGCTTCAAAAAGCTTACCACATTATTATTCGTTTTCTCTTTTTTCCTTCATGGATTCCTGGGTTCCTTATCAATCCCTTATCCATTCTTCTTTGACAAAGGATGCTCTTCCCGGCGTCCGTGGCAATAGAAGGCGGTCCATTCGGCCAGGCGGCGGCCGAGCCTGCGGCAGGCGTCGCTTTCCGGGCCCGGTTGGGGCGCGCCGGCCGCGATCGCGCCGTAGTGGAGGGTCTGGCCCGGGCCGGTGTAGTCCGGGATGCCGAAAACCAGCAGCCCGAAGTTGAGCAGGATGGTGATGATCGACTGGCAGACGATTTCCGCTCCGCCGCCGCGGCCGCCGGAGGAGGCGAAAGCGCAGCCGATTTTGCCGTCGATCTTGCCCCAGGCCGCCTTGACCGCGTCGTCCCACCAGGCTTTCATGGCGCCCGAAACCAGCCCCACGTAGGTGGGCGAGCCCACCGCCACCCCGTCGCACCAGAACAGGTCGGCGGGGGAGGCTTCCGAGACGTGGAGAAGGCGGACCTCGGTCTCGGAAACGCCGGCCGCCCCCTCGCGCACCAGGGAAGCCATTTGTTTCACGTGGCCGCTTTTGGAGTCGTACAGGACGAGTATCTTGTTCATCGATCCTCCCTCGCGCGCACCAGTGTAGTCGAAACATGG
>CAZKOS010000011.1:14493-23392 GCA_964554445.1 uncultured Spirochaetaceae bacterium
CAATATACCACTTGCAATTTGTTCAAAATGATACTATGTATGTAGTGACGACAGTATGAAGATGAGTCAACATCCGTGTAATCTTGCCGCCGCCTCACGCAACCGGGTTCCCCGCCTGGGGAGAGGTTTGTCGTGCGGCCCGGTGGGGAAGGAGCGTATGCTTCTTCAAGCCCTCATGATTGAAAAGGAGCGACTCATAGCATGGAAGCCATGTTACTTCCACAGGACGAGAGCGAACCTCCGGGTACGATCGCTCTCCAGCGCTCTCAAGTTAAAAAAGCAAAATCGCAAAAACAGGCTCGACGTTTTAAAAACGACGAAATCGCCCCTGCCTATTACGGCGAGATTTTCAATGGCCGGCTAGATCTTAAACCGAAACCCCTCCAACCCCAAGATCCGCGCGTCACCGAGTTCCGGGCGAAGCATTATCCCGAGGTCACGGACGCCGAGTGGCACAACTGGCGCTGGCAGCTTCGCCACCGCATCCGGAGTTTCCGGGACCTGGCGCGGCTCCTCGAGCTCACCGCCGAAGAATACAGCGCGGACGCCTTCAACACCTCGACCATGCCCCTGGCGATTACGCCCTATTACGCCGCCCTCCTCGATCCGAGCCACAATGGGGACCAGGCTCTCCGCAAGGCGGTCGTCCCCCTGTGCGACGAGTACGTGCGCTCCCCGGGCGAAGAGGAGGACCCCCTGGGGGAGGACTCCGATTCCCCCGTGCCGGGACTGGTCCACCGCTATCCGGACCGGGTGCTGTTTCTCGTCACCGACTTCTGTTCCGTGAACTGCCGGTACTGCACGCGGTCGCGGATCATCAGGCCGAACGAGAGGTACCCCTTCAACATGCGGCAATGGGAGATGGCGATCGAATACATTCGCAGCCACACGGAAGTGAGGGACGTCCTCCTCTCCGGCGGCGATCCCCTGACCCTGGCGGATGAAAAGCTCGAATGGCTCATCAAGTCGGTTCGGGCCATCCCGCACGTGGAATTCATCCGCATCGGCACCAAGGTGCCCATGGTTCTCCCCATGCGCGTGACCAAGGGCCTCTGCTCGATGCTGAAAAAATACCACCCGCTCTGGATAAGCGTTCATTGCACCCATCCGGACGAGCTGACCGTGGAGGCGAGGGAGGCCTGCAACCGGCTCGCCGACGCGGGCATTCCTTTGGGCAGCCAGACCGTGCTCCTGGCCGGCATCAACGACAGCGTCGCCGTCATGAAACGGCTGATGCACGGCTTGTTGAAGATCCGGGTGAGGCCTTATTACCTCTACCAGTGCGATCCCATCCAGGGGTCGAGGCACTTCCGCACGCCGGTGGAGAAGGGGCTCGAGATCATCCGGGGCTTGAGGGGCTTCACCTCGGGCTACGCGGTGCCGCATTTCGTCATCGACGCGCCCCGCGGCGGGGGAAAAATCCCGCTGCTTCCCGAGTACGTGGAAGGACGGGACGAGGCGGGCAACCTGGTGCTGCGCAATTACCAGGGAAGCCTGTACAAGTACCCCGAGGTCGCCGCGGATAAACACGATTGACGCTTTGGTGAAGTGAACAACTGAAGAGAGCCTGTAGTGTAAAACGGAAGAATCATGACGGGCCGGTCGCTCTTGGAGTATGAATTCAACCGGGGCCGGGCTTTGAAGTCAGTTTATCAGGATACGCTTTTTCTTGAAGCTGGAGAACGGAACGAACCTCTCCAGCTTCAAGTTCGATTACCGAATTATTGAAAGCCGACCCGTATGCGTCCGGGATGACGTGGTAACTTTGAATCAATGCATGGACGTGCGCGGAAGAGACTGATATTGTAGCAGCTCAAGGTATGGATTATCTTTCCTATTCAATTTCAATCGTTCTAATGAGCGCTTTTTCGTGGTCAAATTTGGGGAGCGTGGTGAAAAGGAGCGGATTGTGACCATCGGCCTGACCTACGACCTGCGGAGCGATTACCTGTCCGAGGGCTATACCGAGGAAGAGACCGCGGAGTTCGACAGTGAAAGAACGATCGAGGCGATCGAGGGGGCCCTGTCCGGCCTCGGGTACGAACCGGTGCGAATCGGCCACATCCGGCGGCTGGTCTCGGCCCTCGCCCGCGGCGAGCGCTGGGACATGGTGTTCAACATCGCCGAAGGCCTCGCCGGATTCGCCCGCGAAGCCCAGGTGCCGGCCCTGCTCGACGCATATAAGATTCCGTACGTTTTTTCGGACCCGTACGTCCTGGCCGTCTGCCTCCACAAGGCCGCGGCCAAGACCCTCGTGCGCCGGGCCGGCTGCCGGACGCCTGATTTTTACGTGGTGGAGGAGGCGGCGGACGCGGCGCGGGTGAGCCTGCGCTACCCGCTCTTCGCCAAGCCCCTGGCCGAGGGCACGGGCAAGGGGATCACCGGAGCCTCGAAGATCAAAAACCCGGACGAGCTCGCGGCCGCCTGCCGCCGGCTTCTCGACGAATTCCGTCAACCGGTTTTGGTGGAGGAGTACCTGAGCGGACGCGAGTTTACGGTCGGAATCATCGGCAGCGGGGCGCGGGCCAGGGCGATCGGCACGCTTGAAATCGTCCTCGGCGAGGGCGCCGAACCGGACGCCTATTCTTACGTCAACAAGGAGCGCTGCGAGACGCTGGTGACCTACCGCCTGGTCGACGACGAGCAAGCGCGGGCCGCGGCCGGGCTCGCCTTGCAGGCCTGGCGGACCCTGGGCTGCCGGGACGGGGGGAGGCTGGACCTGCGCGCGGACGGGAACGGGGAGCCGAGCTTCATCGAGGTGAACCCGCTGGCCGGGCTGCATCCCGAGCATTCCGACCTGCCGATTCTCTGCTCCCTGAGCGGCATTCCGTACCGCGACCTGATCGGCATGATCATGGAGAGCGCCCGGACGCGATTGCGGGCGGCGGGCGGGTAACCGGCGGCGAAACCGGAAGAAAGGAAAACCGATATGGAACACGATGTCAAGGAACTGGAAGAAGGCAGGCGCCTGACGCTCGATTTCTCAAAGCTGGCCAAGGTCGCGCAGGCCTGCCCGGACGTGATTCCGGTCGCCGTGCAGGACGCGGCCACGCTGGAAGTGATCGTCGTCGCCTATGTCAATGAACGCGCCCTGAACGAAACGATTAAAACGGGCACCCTCACGCTCTGGAGCACGTCCCGCAACGAATTGTGGGTCAAGGGCAAGACCTCCGGAAATTATTTTACCGTGGAGGAGATCAGGGTGAACTGCGAGCAGAACTCGCTCCTCTTCAAGGTCAAGGCGAAGGGAGACGCCATCTGCCACACGAAGAACGGCTCGGGAAAGGCGCGGAATTGCTATTACCGTAAATTGAATACGAGCACGATGGAGTTGGAAAATACGGACCCATGATAAAAAAACGTCCCTTACGGGACGTTTTTTTATTGAAAAAGAAAGAAAAAAAAAAGAGGAAAGAACACGGTTTTTGGGAAAAAATAGCTGAAAAAAAAATTTCAGTCCTCGGAAAGATCGTTGCGGCGGAGTCTTTTCTTTTGCGTTTGCTTTTTTTTGGAGGCCAGCCGCTCTTCCCGGGCGCCGGCCGGGACGGTCGTTTTTCTGCGTTTCTTCCGCGGGCGGGCGGCTTTGAGGATCAGGTCGGCCAGGCGCGAAACCGCCAAGCCGACGTTCCGGGCCTGGCTGCGCTCGTCCTGTACCTGTACCAGGATCTTGCCTTCCCGGGTGAGGCGGTTCTTCAGTTTTTGCCGGGTTCTCCGTTTTTCTTCAGGGGTGAGCGGCGTCAAATCCTCGAGGTCGACAACGGCCGTCACCTTGGTGTTCACCTTGTTGACGTTCTGTCCGCCCTTGCCGCCCGAACGCGAAAAACTCATTTCCACCTTCCGGGCGAGGGCGGCTTCCAGTTTTTTCCGATCGATCATCGACTTCGCTTTTTGCGCGGTGCGGTTTTTTTGGCGGCCTTTCGGGCGCCGGCTTTTTTCACCGCCCGGCGGGCGGCTGGGGCCGATTTTTTCCGCGGCGCGCCCGCCTTCTTGGGGCGCTTGACGGCTTTCTTTCCGGCGCGTACCGTTTTGGGCGCCCGGGACAGGGGTTTCTGCGCCTTGACTCCGGAGAAAGAGCCGCGCGTCAACGGCGGTTTTCTCACCGGCGAGACGCGGGGTACGGGTTGCTGTTGAGCGGTTCGCGCGGCGTCAGCGGGAGGCTGGTCGACGCGGAAGGGCCCCGCGCCCGATTGCGGCGGGGGAGGAACGGGCGGAGAAACTGACTTTCCCCCGCCTGATTCCGCCGGGGCTTGAAACAGGGGCAGCGAGCCGTCCAGCCGCATCCCCTCGTATTCCATGCGCAAAACGAGGTGCTCGAGTTTATCGAGTTGACTCCTCGTCTTTTTTCTCACGTCATTGAGGGTGGGCAGGCTCTTGCATTGCGCGTACCGGAAAACCGCTTCCCTGGCCCGTTCGCGGGCGGTCGGACGCTCCGATCCGGAAAAATAGTTGTAGATCAACGTTTTCGAGATATTCGTCAGCTCGGACTTGGTGAGGTGCTCGACCAGATCGAAAACGGCGGACAATAATGCCTGTTCTTTCATGGATGCGCGTTCCTCCGCTTCCAGTGTACCACCGCGACACGCAATGAGCAAGGCAATCTTCGTCGAACGGCACGATTATCTTCGCACAACCCGAGCTTGAGGGAGGACACGGTGAAGCGGATGGACTTTTCCCGCGATTTCGGTTATTACTCTCAAAAAGAGCGGCCGGGTCGGGCCGGCCTCGATCGTCTCCGAAAAATAAAGAGCGTCGATCGAAAGGAAAGACGGGTGGCGGAAAAAATCATTGTGCTGCATCAGGAAGTGGGACCGGACGCCAGGGAGGACGAGAAAGACACGCTCGTCCAGGCCGCTTTCGTCGCGGAATCGCTCGCCGAGGCCGGCTGGGAAACGGAAACGCTCACCGTCGACCTGGACCTGGCCGCGGCGCGCCGGCGTCTTTCCGCCGGGAAACCGTCAGCGGTTTTCAATTTGGTGGAATCCCTGGACGGGAGGGGAGAGTTCATCCATTACGCCGCCGGCGTCCTCGAAAGCCTGGGACTTCCCTTCACCGGCTGCTCGTCACGGGCGCTGTTTCTCACCTCCCACAAGCTGCTGGCCAAGGAAACGATGCGCCGCTCGGGCATTCCGACTCCCGACTGGTTCATGCCCGCGGACGGGAACGGAAGCGCGGGCGGGAGGATTTTTCCCTGTCTGCGCAAGAGCGTCTGGGAGCACGCGTCGCTGGGCATGGACGATTCGGCCGTCATCGATTCGGAAGAACGGCTGGCCGCAGATAGGGCAGAGTCCGGAGAGGGCTTTTATTACGAACAATACGTCGACGGGCGGGAGTTCAACATCTCCCTGATCGAAGAGGGCGGGAGGGCGCGCGCTCTTTCCCCGCTGGAGATACGATTCGTGGACTATCCCGATGGCAAACCGAAAATCGTCGGCTACCGGGCCAAGTGGGAGAGCGAGACGTTCGAATACAACAATACCAGGCGCCGCTTCGATTTTCCCGAGTCCGACCGGCCGCTCCTCGCCGAGCTCGAGGCGATCGCGTTGCGCTGCTTCGATACGTTCGGATTGTCCGGATACGCGCGGGTGGATTTCCGCGTCGACGGACGGGGGCGGCCCTGGGTGCTCGAGATCAACGCCAATCCGTGCCTGACCCCGGACGCGGGATACTACAACAACGCCCTGCAATGCGGATTCACCCGCGCGACGCTCTTCCGCACCCTCATGGAAAGCGCACGCCGGAAGACATGAAGGAGGAGCGGAACATGAACGCGTCACAACCGGCCGGAACGGCCTTTCGCGAAACGGTCGCGGAAGAGGACAGGGATCACGTGCGGCGCATTGTCGCCTCGACGGGTTTTTTCACCGCACCGGAAATCGAGGTGGCGGTGGAGCTCGTCGACGAGCGTCTGGCGAAGGGGCCGGCTTCCGGCTACCGCTTCATTTTCGCGGAGCGGGAGGGAAGGACGATCGGCTACAGCTGTTTCGGACCGATCGCCTGCACGACGGCCAGCTACGACCTGTACTGGATCGCCGTGGAGGAGGAGGCGCGGGGCGCGAAGCTGGGAAGCGCGTTACTCGTCCGCAGCGAGGCGGCGATCAAGCTCCTGGGCGGGACCCGCGTGTACGTTGAGACCTCGTCCCGGCCGCAATACGAACCGACGCGCCGGTTCTACGAGGGAAGAGGCTACCGGCAGGAGGCGTTGCTCGAGGACTTTTACGCCCCCGGTGACGGCAAAGTGATGTATGTCAAGGTCGTCTAGCAGGTTGTTGAAAAAAACGAAACGGCTGCCAATTCACCCCTGGATAGCAGGCTGCCACAATCTTGGGGGCACTGGATATTCCTGCCATGCTTTTCCTTTTTCTTCTCCGTGTCTCTCCGGCTTTGATTTTCAGCATAAATATCCGCCGGTCTGCCGATAATCTATCCATGCCGAACCGGGGAGGCGCAATGAAAAAGACTCTTTCCACGCTCGCGGCGATCGTGTTCGTCTTCTGCGCGGCGCGGGCGTCCGCCGTCACCGTTTATCTCTACCTGGAGGAGTCCTGCAACGGGGAACGCGGTTTATACCTGACCGCGGCCAGGGAGGGCGTGTTCGACGTGTTGTTCGGGGCCGGCCACATCGTTTTCGACGACGCCTCGGACAAGGGCCTGGGGACGAGAATCGCCTCCGCCGATCTCGACGCTCCGTTGTCCGTCGCGCGGCGTGGCGGGGCCGATTATTTGATGACCGTCGCCATTGAGTCGAAGGTGGAAAAAACTTCCGCCGGGCCGAAAGCGACGGAAAAAATCGACAGCCGCTGCGCGTTTGCCCTCTTTGAGGCGGGAACCGGACGCCTGATCGCCCGGGGCGAGTACGCGCTGAGCAATCGGGGGAAAGAAAAAGACCTGGATCGGAACAAGCTCGGATTCGCGCTGGGACGGGAAATAGGGAAAAGAGCGGCGTCGGGATTGGACGGAAAACGGAAATACAATCCCGCCGGAGACGGACCTTATGTGGAAAAAAAACGGAAAGCAATGTAAATTTCAATTATAACTCGTGGATAGCGGACCCGTTCCCGGACGCCGGCGCAGCGTGGTCGGTGCGCGAGGCAAAAACCGGGATTTTGGCGCTTATTCTCATCGGTCCGCGATCCGATTATAAAATGGAGGAGTACCTGCCATGAAAACCAAGGTCATCGTCTCATTGTGCGCCCTGTTCCTCGTTGTATCCGCTTCCGCGCTTTTCGCGGACGAGATCTGGCAGGGCAACGCGGCCGTCTCAGTGCGGGGCGAGCTGGATCGCGACGGGTATTACGCGGCCTCCAATTCCTTCCCCCCCGGAACGAAGATCCTCGTCACCAATCTCGACAACGGCCGGCGCGTCATCGTCACGGTGAAACAGCGCCTCAACGGCTCCTCGAATGTTTTCCTCCTCCTGTCCGCCAATGCCGCCGGCGAGCTCGGTATGAAGTCGACCGACGTGATCCGCATCAAGTCGCAGGTGGTCGGCATCTCCACCGATCTCACCGGAGGAATCGATCTCGTCCAAAACAAGGACATGGACACCAACCCGACGGTCGGTACGCCCGATCTGGGCCCGAACGTCCTGGCCGAGACCTCCCCGCAGCCGAGCCCCACGCCGTCCACCGGGCCGAGTCCCTCGCCGTCGCCCGTTCCCTCGGTCTCGCCGACCCCGACGCCGGCGCTGACGGAAACCACGCCGGAACCCGGGCTCGAGAAAGACAGGTTCTCCCGGCCGTCGGTCGAGCAGGAGGGCGAGCTCAGCGCCCGCCGCTCTCCGACTCCCTCGGCCGAAGAGACCGCGGGAAACGTGAAGCTCACGGAAGCCCGCGTGGCGCTCAAGGAGCGCGGCGAGGCGGTGATTGTAAGCCGTCCCCAAGAGGGATCCGAAAGCGGGAAAGGAGAGGTCGTCGCCATTCTCATCGAGCCGAAAGCCGTCGCCAAACCCGACCGGACGCCCCGGTTGACGGATCTCGAACGCCCCGCTTTGCCGGATCGGGAGACCATCGAGCTCGCGCTCAATGATCCCACGCTCCGGGAGAAAGAAAAACCGTTCATCTATGTGCTTCACGGTCTCACCCCGGCGGGCGAAGCGACCGCTCTGGCGTCGCAGGACCTGCCCGAGGTCGGCCGGCGGGAAAAGCCGGAGGTCGACGACTACGCGAAAGCGGTGCAGGAATCTGATCGGCTGGCCCTCGAGACGCACGATTTGCCGGAGGTGCAGCAGGGAGAAAAAGCCGACGTCACCGGTCTGGCCAAGGTCCAGTCGGAGAAGGAGCGCCTGGCGCTCGAGACCTACAACCTGCCCGAGGTGCAGCAGGGAGAAAAAGCCGACGTCACCGGACTGGCCAAGACCCAACCGGCCGAGGAGAAGACGGAATTGGCGAAGAATCTCCTTCCCCAGGTGCAGGGGCCGGAAAAGCCCGACCTCCTGACCCGCACGGAACCGGGCGGGAAGGACAAAAAGAGCGTCGACCTCGCCCTGGTGCCCACCAATCCGAATCCCCCGAAAAAAACGGGCGAGACGAGAACGGTCGTCACCACCCAGCCGGAACATACGACGCAGACGACCCGGGTCGAACCCGAAAACCACACGGCCGTCACCGCGACCGTCTGGGACAATACGGCCGCTTTCTCCAAAAACTATTATTACCTCCAGCTCGGCGTGTTCACGACCCGCGGCGCGGCCGAAAAAATCCTGCGCGCGTATCCGACCTATCCCATGCTGATCGTTTCCGGCAAGGCCGACAATGCCGACGTGTTCAAAGTCGTCGTCGGCCCGCTCAAACGCGATGAAACGGGCACGGTCCTGTACCTGTTCAAGGCGCGCGGATACAGGGACGCCTTCCTGAGATATATCGAATAGTATCGATAGAAAGCAACGGCCCCCGGGAGAGAT
>CAZKOS010000011.1:23492-38436 GCA_964554445.1 uncultured Spirochaetaceae bacterium
CGATTTATACTATATTTGTCTCATGACGAAGGATGAAGCAAAAAAAGAGATCGCTGAACTGTCGCGTCTTTTACGCCGCTATCAATATGCGTATTACGTGCTTTCGAGACCGACCGTCGAAGACGCCGAATACGACCGGCTTTTCGACCGGCTCGTTTCCCTGGAAAGGGAGTTTCCGGAGCTGTCCGCGGCCGATTCTCCCACGCTTCGCGTCGGGTCGGATCTCTCCGCCGATTTTCCGGAGGTACGCCACGCCGTCCCCGTCTTAAGCCTCGACAAGGCCACCACGCACGGCCAGGTGCTCGAGTGGATGAAGAAACTGCAGGACCAGGCCCCGGATCCGATTTCTTTCGTGTGCGAGGAAAAAATAGACGGCGCGTCGATCGTGCTCACGTACGAGCGCGGGAAGCTCGCGCGCGCGGTGACGCGGGGCAACGGCGAAGTGGGCAACGACGTCACGGCCAATGTGAAAACGATCAGGAGCGTTCCGCTCTTACTGCCGCGCCCCGTTGACGTGACCGTGCGCGGCGAGATTTTCCTGCCCCGCGATTTGTTCGAAAAAATCAACGCCGGCGAGGAAACGCCGTACGCCAACCCGCGCAATCTCGCGTCGGGAACATTGCGGCGCGTCAAATCCAGCGAAGTGGCCCGCGTGCCGCTCGATATTTTCGTCTACGAGGGATTTTTCAAGGCCCAGCCGGCCACTCACCTGGAAATCATCGAGGAGCTCGTCCGCCTCGAGTTCAAGGTGAATCCCCGCCTCGGGTATTTTTCCCAAAGCGGCGATCCCGGAGTGAAGCGGGCGAGCCTGCCGGAGATCGCCTCCGGCCACCCGGAAGACGTACAGGCCTTCATCGAAAAGAAAACGCGAGAGCGGAATCGGCTCCCCTACGAGATCGACGGGTTGGTGTTCAAGGTGAACGAGATCGGCGAGCGGGAAAAACTCGGGTACACCGGCCACCATCCGCGCTGGGCCGTGGCGTACAAATTCGACGCGCCGCAAGGCGTGGCCAGGGTTCTCGCCATCGACGTCCAGGTCGGGCGGACGGGGCGGATGACGCCCGTGGGGCGGATATCGCCCGTCGTCATCTCCGGCTCCACGGTGTCCAATGTCACTTTGCACAACCAGGAGTACGTCGATCTTCTCGAACTGGCGGTGGGCGACACGGTGGCGGTCTCAAAGCGCGGCGACGTCATCCCGGCCGTCGAGCGGGTGCTGGAGAAAAACGAAGAGGGCAATACGACCTGGCGCCTTCCCGCGACGTGCCCGGGGTGCGGCAAGCCGATCGAAAAAATCGGGGCCCATCATTTTTGCCGCAATCCCGAATGCGGGGAGAAATTGCGCGGAGAGCTGAAGTTTTTCTGCGCCCGGGATCAGATGGACATAGAAAACCTGGGGGGAGAGACGCTCGACGCGCTCTTCGAGGAAAAGATCGTCCGCTACGTAGAGGACATCTACGCCTTCGACGCGGATAAGCTGCTCGAATTGCCCGGTTTCGGGGAAAAGAAAGTCGCGCTCATCAGGGAGGGAATAGAAAAAAGCAAGGCGCGGCCCTTCCGCACGGTCCTCGCCAGTCTCGGCGTGCCGGAGCTCGGGAAGAAGGCGGCCGAGCTGTTGGTGAACGCCGGGTACGACGATATCGATCGTCTCTTCGCGCTGGCGGACAAAAAGGATCCGGCGCCGCTGCTCGACATCAAGGGCATCGGAGAGAAGGTGGCCGCCCAGATCCTGGAGGCGTTCGCCGATAAAAAGCTGCGGCGCCGGATTGCGGCCCTCAGGAAATATGGGGTGCGTTTCTCCGCAGAGAAGACGAAGCGGGGACCGGAACCGCCCGCGGTTTTTCGGGGCCAGGTCTGGTGCGTCACGGGAAGTTTCGAATCCTTCAAACCGCGCGATCGCGCCATGGATGAAGTGAAGCGGAGAGGCGGGGCGGTCGTGTCGGCCGTCTCCTCGAAAACGACCCATCTGCTGGCGGGAGAGGGAGCCGGCTCCAAGTTGGACAAGGCGAAAAAACTGGGAGTGAAGATTGTGAGTGAAAAGGAATTTCTTTCACTTTTATGAGCGCAAGGCGGGAGAAAAATCTTACCCAGTGAGGCGGATTTTATTTTACGAAAAACCCTGAAAATGATATAATCAAATCAGAGGGCATTATTGAAGTATCCGGTCATTCCGGAATCGGAGGCGCGTCGAAAATCGCGCAAACGCGGGTATGAGAAAAAAGAAACCGAAAACCGAGCAACGCTCCGGCAATGATGCCTCACGCCTGAAAAAGACCCGTTCCCGGTCCCCCGCCGGAACGAAATCGGCGGTTCAATCGGTCGGGAGACGGCGGAAGGGCGTACGGGCGACCGCGCTGGACGCCCTCATCGAAGTTTTTCCGGATTTCGCCATGGTCGCCGACGGCGAGGGACGGCTGTTGTCCTGCAACCGGCAGGTGACGAATCGTCTCGTGCGGAAAGGCGGGTGTCGGCGCAGCACCGTCTTCGACGTCTTTCCGCATCTCACCCCCGCGTACTGGCGGGATACCGTTTGCCGCGGCCGGAGCCGTCAGAAAGGCCTGCGCGTTGAAGGGGAAAGCGAAGGCCGGTATTTTTTACACCATTTCCATGCTCTTCCCGACGAACGGGGCAACATCGACTCCATCGTCATTTTCGCGCGGGATATCTCGGAATTCCGGAACGCGGAGAACGCCCTGTTGGCGAGCGAACGGAAATACCGGGAGCTTTTGGAAAACATTTCGGATTCCATTTTTACGCTGAACGAGGAAGGCGCCGTCATATACGTGAACCCCGCCATCGAGGCGTTTCTCGGTTTTTCCCAGGAAGAAGTGAGGGGGAAAGCGTTCACGGAATTTCTGCATCCGGCGGAAACGGCGCCGGCCTCCGGCGACCTGGAAGTTTTTCTGTCGGGCGGCCTGCCGCAGCGCGAGTTCCGGTTCCTGCACAAGGACGGGAGCGCGCGCTGGGGGCGGGTTTCAAGCCGGCGGGTGGTGTTCAAAGACGAGGTCATCGGCTACCAGGGCATCATCTCCGACATCACCCAGACGAAGACCCTCGACGTCAAGCTGCTGAAAATCGTGCAGGAGAACATTCTTTCCAGCCTGGCGGCCGCCTTCAGCGCGGAGATCGCGGTGCCCCTCACCCGCGCCCGCGAGCGCCTGCTTTCCCACTGGTCGCCGGCAAAGGACGATTCGGAAATCAATGCCTCGTTGCGCGCCCTGATGCACGATCTGGAGGGGATCAGCCTGTACCTGAAACATCTGGCGGCCTTTACCGGAACGCCGGCCGGCTCGACCCGGTCTCTTGACGTCAACGCCCTCGCCGAAAGCGCCCTTTCGCTGCTCGGTCAGCAATTCTCGAGCGCCGGCATAGAAATCGTCTCGAATTTCGCCCGGGATCTGGAGCCGGTGTCGGTCGACTCCTTCTCCCTGGTGCAATCGCTCGTCAACGTGTTCAATTACTCCCTGCACTCCTGCCGCGAGGGGGGAAACGCCGCCTCCCCCAAAAAATTGACGCTCGACACGCGCATGGAAAAAGACAGGGTGATCATCGAGGTGCTGGATACCGGCCCGGGGATCCCCTACGAGCTACGGAAGCGATTGGCCGAGCCGTCATCCTCGCTCGGTATGGGCCGAAACGCGGCGGTCGGCCTGGCCATCGCCAGACAACTCGTCGATTCCCAGGGGGGAGTATTCGAGCTGGTGGAAGATGATTCCGCCGCCGGCGCGCACGTGAAAATATCCATTCCCTCGGTCATCCAGGTCATTTAGCGGCTCTGTCGGGCGGATTGCCGCTCATCCGGAAATACTCGCTACGGAAAACTAAAATCAAAAATGACACGGAGGACGCGGAGAAAAAAAAGAAAAAGCAGGAAAAGTGACGGACGCCGTTTTCGTCAACTTCTCCTCCGTGTGCTCCTCCTTTCTCCGTGCCCTCCGTGTTCTCCCGATTTGGGATTGTCCTCGTTGATCAGGAACGCCTTTTCAGCTACCTTACATCCAGAGCATCCGCCCAGGAAGGAACGTTCGCTCATGGGAGAGCGTGAAAAAATTCTCGATTATCTCGACGCCGGGTTGAGCGAGCCGATCCGGGATCCCGTCTGGAAGCACATCTACCTCGCGCCGGCGCATGAAAAAATCATCTCGCTGCCGGTGTTTCAGGAGCTGCACGACATCAAGCAGCTCGGGCCGGCCTACCTCGTCTATCCCGGGGCGACCCATACCCGCTTCGCGCACAGCCTGGGAACCTTTCATCTCGCCAGGCGCCTCATCGGTTTTCTGGTGCGCGGAAACGGCCGCCGGTTTTTTACGCTGGAAGGGATCAAGACCTTCCTCTGCGCGGCGCTCCTGCACGACCTGGGACACTTCCCGTTCGCGCATTCCTTGAAAAACCTGGGCCTCGTCGACCACGAGGTATTGACCGGGCGGCTCGTCCGCGAGCGGCCGCTTGCCGGTCTGGTGGCGGACGGGGCCGGCGCCGATCCCGCGCGGGTGGCGGCCGTCGTCGACGCGACCCTCCCGGTCGAAGGCGACGGGGAAATAATCGCCCTGCGCCGCCTTCTCTCCGGCGTGCTCGATCCGGACAAGCTCGACTACCTGAACCGCGACGCGTATTACTGCGGCGTGCCGTACGGAGTGCAGGACGTGGACTTCATCCTGAGTGAAATACGGGCGGACGAAGCCGCCGGTTTTACGATTACCCCCAAGGGCCTGACCGCCGTCGAGCACATCCTCTTTTCCAAATATCTCATGTACAAGACCGTCTACTGGCACAAGACGGTGCGCGCGGCCACCGCCATGGTCAAAAAGGCGCTGCGCCTGGCGCTCCGCGATGCGGCCGTCGCGCCCGAGGACCTCTACCGCCTCACGGATTCGGGCCTCGTCCGGCTGGCCGGGCGACGCGCGCATCCCGCCCTCGCGCTCGTCGGCGACGTTTTCGAGCGGCGGCTGTACAAACGGATCGTGAGCGTACCGTTCGGGGAGGAAAACGAGGGCCACCGGGCGCTCGCCGCTCCCGGCGGGAGCCTGCGGCGCGAGGCGGAAATAGCCGACGCCTTGCGTCACGCGCTCGGGAGAAAAGTGGAGGAGCACGAGATCGTCATCGACATTCCCGAAGCGCTTTCCTTCGAGATCGATCTGCCGGTGGCCGGGAAAAACGGCGACGGTCCGGAGCGCACCATCTGGCGGGGCCGGACGCGCGAGTCGTTCGGGGAAAAGCTGCGCACGGTGTCCCTCATCGTCAAGCGGGAGGACGACCTCGTGCGGGCCGCCGAGGAATACGTCCGCGGGAGGGACCCTTTTTCCTGATGAGCGGTCTTGATTCGAAAAACCTGAAACGTCTCGAGATTTTCACCAAGAAAGCGGGACGGGGCATCAACCGGTTCGGCATGATCGGGGACGGCGACCGCGTTCTCATCGGCGTTTCCGGGGGCAAGGATTCCCTGGCGCTCTGCTACGCGCTCTCCGAGAGGAGAAAACGGCTTCCCATCCGCTATGACCTCGAGGGTTTGTTCATCGACTGGCGGGAATACCCGATCGGGGAAGCCCGGTATGAAAAAATTCGAGACTACTGCGCCGGTCTCGGGATCGCCCTCCGGCGCACGGAGGCGCACATGTTCCCGGAATCCTTCCGGGGGCGGTTCGATTGCTACCTGTGCTCGCGGAACAAAAAACGCATCCTGTTCAACGAGGCCGGGAAGCTGGGGGCGAAGATCATCGCCCTGGGCCACCACATGGACGACGTGGTCGAAACGACCCTTCTCAACCTCTTTTTCCACGGCACGTTCGCCACCATGATGCCGGTGCAGCGTTTTTTCGGGGGAAAGCTGAAAATCATTCGCCCGCTCTGCGAGGTGAAGGAGAAGGAGGTGGCCCGGGCCGCGAGGATCCTCGAATGCCCGGTTTTCTCGGTGGAGTGCCCGCGGAAAAACGTCAACCGGCGCAATGAAATGAAGGACATCGTGGCCCGCGTGAACCGCCTCAACAAGCGGGTGCGGGAGAACATCTACGGCGCGCCCTGGCGCATCAATCGCGATTACCTGCCGTCTTCCTTGCGCGAGGAGTGAAAGTCCGTTAAGATTAATCGTAGCCGGACGGAAGGGCGGAAACGGGGGACGCGAATCGGGGTCTCCCCGGCGGCGCCGAACGGCTCACGTGAAGTGGGGAAAAGAGTGCGCTACGCGATCATCAGCGACATCCATTCCAACCGGGAGGCCCTCGAGGCGGTTCTGCTCAAGATCGGCAAGCTGCGGGTGGACAAAATCCTCTGCCTGGGCGACGTGGTGGGATATAACGCCGATCCCCAGTTCTGCGTGCCCAGGACGCTCGACGTCTCGGCCTCCGCCGTGCGCGGCAACCACGACAAGGCCGTCGCCGGCCTCATGAGCGTCGAATACTTCAATTCGCACGCGGCCGAGGCCGTCTCCTGGACGCGCCGCGCCCTCGATCCCGAGGCCATGACCGCCGTCAAGAATCTCGCCCCGGGCCCGCGCGCGGCCGGAGACGGCATTCTTCTCTGCCACGGTTCGCCCCAGGACGAGGACCTCTACCTCGTTTCCGAGGAATCGGTGCGGGACGCGTTCGCCTGCCTGAGGAAGTCATACGCCGAAGCGCGAATCTGTTTTTTCGGCCACACGCACGTGCCGCTGGCTATTGACAATCAGATGAATTTATTAAATACAGAAGGGGCGGTATTCCTGGAAAAGGACCGGGTACACCTCGTCAATCCGGGATCGGTCGGACAACCGCGGGACAACAATCCGGACGCGGCCTTCGGGATCCTGGACGATGACGACCGGATCTTCACGTTTTACCGGGTTTCGTACGCGATCAAGGAAACCCAACAAAAGATTTTCCGGGCGGGGTTACCCCCGGTCCTGGCGCAACGGCTCGCGCTGGGCAGGTAGGCGCAAGGGAGCATGATGAAGAAATCGAAATTAATGGAAGAGCGCATCCGTCGGGTCAAGGTCCTCTTCAAGGAATTGGGCTTCCGTTTCTTCTCCGGCGAGGTTCAGGGGGCGCTCTTTACATCAGGATTCGAGAACAAGGACGGGTTTCAGGGCGAGGTGATCATCGACCAGAAATGCCGTTTTTTGGAAATATCCTTCACGTTCTTTTTTTCCGTCGAGATGGCCGATTTCCTGAAACAGCGGCTCGAGGAGATGCTCAAGTTGTGCTACGAGTACGGCTGTTACATCATTCTCGCCGACGCGGAAAAGGAATTGAGTTTTTCGGTTTTCACCAAGCTGTACTACACCGGCCTCAATTATTACTCATTGAAACAAAGCATGGAGGACTTCAAGGAGTGCGTCGACGCGCTCACCAGCCTGCTCAAGATTTCCTCCGAATGACCGATCCCGCTACACGGCGCGGCGCGGGCCGCCGGAGAGGATGCAGCTCATGCGGATACACAATCTTCTCGAGGAAATAGTCCTTGAAAAAATCAATGACTTTTTGAAGGAATACCATAACAAGAAACCCGCGGACGAGCTCGCCCTCGTCGAGGAATACATGCCCGACGTGGCATGTTACGTGTTGAACCGGATCGACCCGGTCTACGTCGTTTCCGGGCGGGGATTGGCCTACCTCGACATCGATTACCTGGAAAAGATGCAGCGCGACGCCGACCTGGTCACCCTCATCCACCAGGGCATCGAACGGGTCACCACCGTGCATCGCCCCCATTACGACAAGAAAAAGAGCGTGAAAATCGGGCCGGTCAAGGGCAACTTTTTCAACTTCCCCATCATCAAGGGCCGGATTTTCAACAGCCTTAATTTCGAACCGGTATTCGATCTCGACGTGGAGCTTCTTGAGAAACAGGCGCACGTCACGATGATCGAGGAGACGTGGCCCAATCCCTGCCGCATCGTCGCCAATACGGCCGGCAATTTTTATTTCTGGCCGCGCCCCCTGCCGGCGCAGGCGATCGGGGAACGGATCCGCCGGGAGCTCGAGCTGGCCGTGCGGTCCGATCGCTTCGAGGAGATGCGGCATTTCTTCACGGTCGAGCTGGACGCGGAGGAGGGGGTGATCGATTACTTCCGCGTCAATAAAATTCTCACTCTCAAGGACCTCTACCTGGTGCCGAAGGAGTGAACTTCTCTATCTCAACTTACAGATACGGAGAAAGATAAGGAAACCAGGAACCCAGGAAAATGAATAAGGAAAAAGAAAAAAGTAAAGCAATCATTTATCCTTGGTTATTCAAACATGTCAGTTAATATATGAAATAATATTTATTCAGTGGTGTTGCGCTTTTATCAGTTTTGTTATCTTTTTTTTCTCCTGGTTTCCTGGCTTCCTTATAAACTTTTCTCTTTCTTCTTAATTATACGTCATAAAGAGATACGATTAATATTGCTCCGAGAAAACCTTGACGTCCATGAGACGGCCGGCCACGGTTCCCTCGGCGAAGGCGATGGCTTTCTGCAGCACTGATTCGCCGTAGGTCCTGGAATTGGACACCAGGGCCGCGCCGAGGTGGGCGAAGCGGATCGAATCGTTCAGATCGACCTCGGCCACGCTCAGGCGGAAGCGCTCGCGAAGCCGGTCCTTGAGGGAGTTGATCTCCCGACGCTTGTCCTTGAGCGAGAAGGCTTCGGGAAGCTCGATGATGAGCTGGAGGATCGAGATAACCATTGACGCTCCGGCGAGTTGAATTGACGAAGAGCGGGGAACCGAAGCGCCCGGCCTTTATCGTCCGCTCGATTATACACGTTCTTCGAGCGATTGGTATACCGACAATGGTTCACATTGCCGGTATTTTCGTTTATAAGGAATTTTTACTCCTCCCGGGGATTCAGCCGGGATGGAAATAATGGTCGATTGAGAGTACAATTTCATAGAGGAGGGGCGTGTTCGGCCGGCCTGTCACGCGCGAAGGAGAATTCGACACGCGGAACGACATCGGCCATGCATAAAAGTGTTTCGGCCCGGCAGTGGACCCGTGGCCGTGAGAAGACGCCTGTTTGACAGTGAGGAAATATCCTGCACCGGTATTTTTCAGCACTCATCCTATTTATCGCATGCGGAATCACTTTACAGGCTGACGACACGACACCCGCACCGACGCCGACGCCGACACCCGCTCCGACGCCGACACCGACACCCGCTCCGACGCCGACACCGACACCCGCTCCGACGCCCGCAACGACACCGGCTCCGGAGTCCTCTTCCGAAACGACGCAGACGACCGTCGCCGCGCCGGATTCCGATCCGATATCCATTTTTTCGTCGAAACTCGGGGACGAGGATTTCGAGCTGCTCATGAAGGGCGCCTGGCGCGCCACCTTGAGCTACAGCGAGGGGCTGCGCATCAACCCGGACGGGACGACCCAATTCCCTTTCGGTTTTCCGGGTTTTGAGGAAGGTTTGTATTTCGAGCAGGTTCCGGCCCTCACCTTTTCCGTCTGGCTCGCCCACCGGTGGTTTATGGAAGTGTCCGTCGTCACCCGCTTCGAGGACAATACCCTGCTCCTCGGCTACCTGGGCAGGCCGGGGGAATTCGTGCAGAAGGTCCTGATCGGGAACAAGGACGCGGGCATCGGCGCGTACGATTTCATCGACCTGCCGGCGCAGAGCAAGTCGTCGCTCGGGGCGAGCGCCCTTTTCCAAACGCCCGTCTCGAGCCACGAGCTCCTGCTGCGCTTCGACTCGACGACCGAGGGGAAGAAGGTCTTCATCGGCAGGGGGGAAATGTCCGAGCGGCTGGTGTCTCCCGCGTCGTTCCTGTCCCCGCGGTATTTCATGCTGCCGGACGCGGCCGTGGAAAACGTCGCCGTGTACCTGGAGGATATCAACGGCGCCTACTCCGACTCTTCCGGGCACACGTACCGGAAAGCGACCACCAATGAGATTTTCCTGGACGCCGCGAACGGGTTCCTCTCCATTCTCATCGAACACAAGGGGCGGATCGCCGTGCGCTATACGAAGGGCGCGAGCACGGTCGGCGACGCGCCGCTCGGAGCGGGCGCCCTGCCGGGGGTGTCGGGTTCGTATATCGACCCGGCGCTGCCCGGGCAAAAATTCGACTGGGGACAGACCTGGCTCGGCGAGAACATGCTCGACCGGCACCTGACGATCGACTCGCACACATGCCTGCTCCTGTGGGAACCGGGAAAGTTTTCCCCCTTTGAAATGCTTTCCGCCTACGACCTCGGCGTCATCGCGCCTCAAGACCTGTCAAAGGTGCGGATCACGCTCGTTCCCAAGGGCCAGCCCGACGCAACGTACACGATTTCGCCGCCGGTCGATTTCGACGTGACGCCGGGGAGGACGTTTTTCATCGTCTCCCGGAATTCCAATACCCGGGCGGATTTCAACAACCACTATCCCTTTCCCGATTCGCCGCCTTCGCTGTCGCGGCTCGGCTCGCAGCTGTACGGTCCGGTCCTCGACCACATCCCGCCTTTTTTCGAGTACGACCTGTCGGTCGAGGCGGCCACCGGAGTCGAGACGTACACGCTCGAGCCCAATGTCGTCCCCGGGTCCATCAGCGTCACGCGAAACGGCCTGGAGGAAACGAGGTTCACCTACGACCCCGGCACCTACACCCTGACGTTCAATACCCCCATCTATCCGTACGACCGGATCGAGGTGTATTACCGCGTCAGCGTGGCCGAGCGGAACGCGGGCGACATCGTCTTCGGCTGGGGCAACAAATTCCCGTTCTCGCCGCTCGCCGCCCTCGACCTGGCCCTCGGCCTGCGCTGGAACATCCTTCCCGGGGCCTACTCGGAGCGCGCCTACTCCAAGACCGGGGCCCTCGTTTTTTCCGCCGCCCTGGCGGGCGCTGCGGAACATTTTGCATACCGCTTGAGCGGCGCGCTCTCCTATTCCAATCCGGACACCACCGGCATCATGCGGCTGGACGGCATGGAGGGGGACGGACTCGAGATCGACCCGAGCGAGGACCTGGACGCCCCCTGCGCCGAGCCTCCGCCTGCGGAAATCCCGGGGTTGGCCGGACGCGGCCGGCTCCTCTACAAGGATTACCGCGACTACGACGCCCTGGGCGGATCGCGTCTCATGCCGTACGACTGGACCGTGCCGGCCGGCCAGGTGTGGAGCTACACGAACGGATCCAAGCCCGGACCGTACCTCGTGGCCGGGGATTCACAGTCGGCCAACGGCCAGAGCCTGGTGCTGGATTTCCAGCTGGCGGGGATCAACGATTGGGTCGGGATCCAGCTCCCGGTCTCCTACCGGAACGGCACGGCCGACCTCTCCGGCGTCCGCTCCATTCTCGCCTCGCTGCGCGCCGTGGACGTGAACCCCGGCGGCGATTTCGACGTCTACGTCCAGCTCGGCGACACCGGCGAGGATACCGACGGCGACGGGATCCTGGACGCGGAGACCTCCGAGCTGTCGAGCGGATACACCTTCAACGATTCGAACAACGCGGCCGCCCTGCTGGTCGGGGGCGGTCCGAAAAACGAGGGCAACGGCGTCATCAACACGGAGGACCTGGACGGCAACGGCGGGCTCGACGCCGAGGACGCGAGCCTGGTGTTCACGAGCGCCGCGGTCAACTTTGCGGCGGATACGGGCTGGTCGACCTATGCCCTGCCGGTGCTCGACCAGAACCTGCTCAAAAAGTCGCGCGCCGTGCGCATCATCGTCGTCAACCGGAACGCGGGGCCGACCTCGGCCCGCCTCCTCCTCGACCGGCTTTTTTTGGCCGGATGCGGCTTCTGGTCGAACGTGGACGCTGGTTCGTACGCGTCCTTCGGCGTGGACGAGGTGAGCGAGGCCCAGGCGGGCGTGCCGCTGCTCGCCGATTCGTTCAGCGAAGTGCGGGACACCTTCCACAATTCTGGCGACGTGCAGGAGGCGCTGCGGGTGAGGTGGACGGGCGGCGCGGGCACGCCCGGCTGGACGGTGAAAACGTCCCTCGGTTCCGGCGTCGAGGGGATCCGCTACCGGCGGCTCGTGTTCTACGCCTACCGGGACGCGGCCGCCGACGGCGAGCTTTCCTTCTCGCTGCTCGACGTCGCGGGGAAGGGGGCGCGGTGCTCTTTTCCGGCCTCGTTTCTTCCGCCGGGCGCCTGGCAAAAGGTGAGTCTGGACCTCTTCAATGAGTCCCTGACGATCGACGATACCGCCGTGACCCCGACGAGCGTCGGCGTCGACGGAGACGCGGGCTCGCTCGTTTTTTACAGCCTGTCCCTGGCCGGCACGTCGGCCGCGGGCACGATGCTCTTCGACGAGGTCCACCTCCGCGACCCGGACAGCCGGCTCGGCGCGGCCGCGGCGTTCACCGGAACGATGGCGTTCCAGGGGCCGGTCGTCTCGCTCGGCGGCGTGCCGCTCATTTCCGACCTGAGCCTGACGGAAAGAGCTCAAGGGCGCACCGCCGGTTTCTCCACTTTATATTCGCGCCCCCAGGACGAGGCGAGCTTCCGGTCGCTCTCGAACCTGAAGGTCGGCATCCTGTTCGCCGCCCTCGAGATCGAAGTCCTCGCCGACAGCGTGGGAGACGAATTCACTTTTTCCGGAGGGCACTCCCTTACCCTGCCGCGGGTGGATTTTCCGATCGTTCTCACCGACCGCTATTCGGAAAAAACCGGCGCTTCCGGCGCCGAGTTTTCCAGGGAGAACACCCTGCGCTTCACGCTGCCCGGAGTTCTCGCGCTGGGGCTCCTGGCCTCCGCCTATTCGCGCGAGTCCGTCTTGAGCCAGACGTGGACCGGTACGCTGTCCCTGACCGCGCTGGCGCCGTACACCGCGACCGTCGCCGCGCAGTGGTTCCAGTCAGCGCCCGGGTTCACCCGGGACCAAACCTGGTACCTGGCCGACTGGATCGGCGCGTACGACTATCTGCTGCCCTGGACGGGCGCGTTCGCCGAGGCCCGGAGCTACCTGGGATCGATCACGCAGGCCCTGGCCACGAAGCCGCTCGGCGCGAAGCTGGCCTTCGCGAGCGGCTTCGGAAGCTACGACATCGGCGCGGCCTCCCATCGCCAGGCGGACAACCTGTCGCTGACGCTTTCGTTTCCCCTCGCCCTGGGCCCGCTCACGGTCGAGCCGTACTACGCCAGGACCTTGAGCGCGCTCGCCTCGGTGCCCGGGGAGGGAAGCCTGGCGTCGGATACGACCCTGCATTTTTCGCGCTACGCCGCCTATTCGTACTTTTTCACGATGACGCCGCTCTACGAGATTTTTTCGCCGGACGTCAATGCCGAATTTACGGCCTTCAACTCCGGTCTGGAACAGGCCGATTACAAGCCGGAAATCGGCCTTGCTTTGAGCCGGCGCTTCGGCTCGTCCCTGGCGGATCTTTTCCTGCCCTCGAAAATCGCCTTCTCGTACGGCAAGGAGTACGTCCTCCAGCAGACGCTGTTCAACGCCTTCGAGCGGGTATCCGGCACCGTTTTCTGGAACGCGGTCAACCTCTTCGGCGCCAAAGGAACCTACCGGTTGACGCCGCTCTACGACATCGACAGCTTCGCCACCTCGTTCAAGGCCGCCGTCACCTTCCGCGAAGACCGCTTGCCGGAATCGTCTTCTTTGTCCGTCGAAAGCGCGTACACCTTCGAGTCGACGCGGGGGGACAAGCTGATCGTGCGCAACCTGTTCTCCGCCGACAACGCCGCCTTCCTCGTCGTCTCGGACAAGGGCGGCATCGAATACAACTGGTTCGTGATACCGAAGGACGGCATCGCCCTGCCGCTCATCGACGAAAAAACCGCCAAAACCGGCAGGTTCTCGAACAAGGAGAGCGTGGAGGTGCAATTCGCCAACCTCCAGACGACGGCGACCGTGCATCCGGTCAACATCGTCATCAAGCATGAAACCTCGATCCTCTACCCCGATTTCGGGTACCTGCGGGGGGAGATCGCCCTGGGATTCGACGAGGAATCCTACCCGGAAGGCGGCGGGTGGCAGAACGTCTTCATCGCGGGATTCCGCCTGACCCTGGAGCTGAACGTGAAATTCTAGGGCGGTCCAAAGAGAAGAGAAACTACGGCTGAACGCGGATGGGACGCGGATAAGGAATGGAAGTCGTCGACCAACACACTGAATTTAAGTATCATTGCACGGAGGAGCAATCGTGATGACGTTTCGAAGAAAATTCAAGCTCGCCGGCCTGGCCATGTGCCTGTTCGCCGTCGCCGCTTTCGGGCAGGAAGCGGCGACGGGACAGGACCGGGGTCCGGAGACGGAGATATCGAATTCAATGGTGCCGGGCTTTCAGGGCGGCGGCTTCTATCTGTTCCGCGACCGGGCATTGTACTGGGGCGGGGAGGTGCGTTTCGATTTTTCGTACCTGCTCGACCGGAATCGGCCGAACGCCCGGGCGAGCGATCGCGGGCGAACCGAAGTGTACGCCGAGGTCGGGCTCTATTATTCGGACCGGAGCGACGCCCGCTTTCTCTTTCAGTATCTCGTCGGCTTTAATGTTTCCTTCGAGACCCCGAGCGTGCTCGCCAGGAATTTCCTGATACCCTACCTGGGACTGGCGGCCGGCGGCACGACGATCCAGGACCGGGGAACCGGGTTCACGGCGATGCCGATTCTCGGCTTCAACATTGTTTCATTGGAACGGTTTTCCCTGGACCTGGAAACGGGACTGTTGCTCACCACCGTCGCCTTCGAGGAATTCCTGGCGCTGAAGGCCACCCTGGCGATGGTGTTCGTGTTATAGAATTTATTCGTCCTGGTAATTGAAATGGTACCTGAATCGCAGAAGAAGGCAAAAACCGGGAGAGGACACGAAGAACACGAAGGAAACGAAGAAAAGAAGGGCAGCGGGAGAAAGGGAAGGTTATTTCGAATATGGAAAATATACGTTTTTTTCCTACCTTCGTGTTCTTCTTCCGCTTCGTGATCTTCGTGTCCTTTTTTTATCGCCCCGGCTCAATGATCGGCCTTCTTCAAACGATTTTTACTCAAGAACGAGCCGCTCTGCAGCGATAGGTATGGTATGAGGACGCAATGGATCG